>DATNML010000093.1:0-7059 GCA_035602315.1 Candidatus Dormiibacterota bacterium | reverse complement strand
GGCGTCGATGTCGCGGTCGAACCAGCTGTTGATGGCGTGAGCGCCACCCGCCGCAAACGTTCCGCCGGCCAGGACCGCGAGCACCGCGACCATGCGTGGATGGCCGTGTGCCGCGGGCAGCATCACGCCGACTGCGGTCGCGTCGAGCAGCAGGACGATACGCAGCTTGAGCAAGCTCACGTAGTCGCGGGCGACGCTCGCGATGGTGCGTGGAGCGGCTGCCATCGGATGCTCTAGAGCAGCCGTTTTGTCCAAGACGCTCATGCGGTCCGTTTCTCCATTGCCACAGTTGACAGACGCGCGTCGCGGTCGGCCCGCGGCACCGTGAGCAGCGCTGTGGTCACCACGCCCGCCCAGACCAGCGTAGCCAGCCCGACGTGAAGGCCGTTGAAGAACGCGCCGTCGGTCACGGCCGCCCCTGCTCCCACCGCGACCTGCAAAGCCAGCAGCGCAAGGGTCGCGATCGAGACGGACCTCAAACCAGGCAGCCTCATCGCGCGCACCAGGACGACGACCAGCAGCGCCCCGATGACCACCACAGCGCCTCGATGCAGCATCGTCCATGCGCTTACGCCGCCGAAGTCGGGTGTGAAGCCCGCACCGCACAGCGGCCAGGAACGGCAGGTGGTGTCTGCGCCGCTCGCCACCACGGTCGAGCCGGTGAGCAGCAGCAGGTACGTTGCGCCCGCCGAGATCGCGGCGAGCCGTCGAACGCCCTGATCTGGAATTCCTTCCGATGGCGGCAGCGACATCACCGCGGTCGCGACGAGGAAGCCGAGGATGATCATCGCCAGGCCAAGGTGTATGACCACCAGCCAAGAGGCGAGTTCGTTCGCCACCACGCCTGCTCCGAGCAGCCCCTCCCCCACGACGCCGATCAGCGAGGCGGTCGCCAGCCACGCGACGATGGGACGCCGGGTCCGCCACACCACCCAGGCGAGGATTACCGTCGCGATGATCAGGACCCCGGTTACGCTGCCGACCGCGCGGTGTGAGTACTCGATGATCGCGTGCAGGTTCGCCGGCGGGTATGGACGACCGTGACACAGGGGCCAGTCAGGACAACCAAGCCCGGATCCCGACACCCGAACCACGCCGCCGAGCGCGATCTGGAGGTAAGCGAACGCTGCGGTTACGACAGCGAGACGCCGGAACCAAACCACGGACACCTGGGGAAGTCTAGTGAGTGCTCAGATTCGAGATCTCCGCCGCCAGCACGGCGTCATCGAGCTGGCCGATGTGCCGATCTGCGATCGTCCCGTCCGCGCGAACGAACACGGTGGTGGGCAGGGCGATGGCGCCGAATTCGTGTCCCACCTTCAGATCCGAATCGAGCAGAGAGGGATTGCGGAGTCCAAGCGAGTCGAGGTAGTCGCGAGCGGCCTGGCGGCTCTCGCCCTCGTTGATGAGCACCAGCTGCACGCCTGATTGCGGGCCGGCCCTCTTTTGCAGCAACGGCATCTCCGCCCGGCAGGGTGGGCAGTACGTGGCCCAGAAGTTGATCACGGCCGGCTTGCCCGCGAGGTCGGCCAGGCTGACCTGCGACCCGTCGGTGCTGCTCAGCTTGAAGGCTGGAACGGTGCCGCCGGCGCTCGGGGATGGCTGCTGCGGCCCGGCGATCGTCAGCAGCGCCTGCAGGACGTCCGGCGCGCCCCACCCATCGCCACCCGAGGCGAGCTCGTGCAGCCCCTGCGCACTCAAGCTCGTGATCAGCTGAGGCGGCATACCACTGCCGATGTCCGGGACCCCGCGATAGACCAGCCGAACGTAGCCGTGGCGGTCGACCAGGGCGAGCGTCGAAGTGTGCACATCGCCGGTGGCGAGCTCGACGCCAAATGGTTTCCAGAAGGCGGTGAGCGCGCTGGGGCTGCCGGTCGCAAATGTCCAGGGCGCGCCGATCCGATGCGCATAGTCGGTCAGCACTGCAGGAGTGTCGGCGGCCGGGTCCGTGGTCACCTCGGCGAGCGTGACTCCCGGATGCATCCCCTTGGAGATCTGAAAGAAGAGTGCCGTATAGAGAGGGCACGTCTCGTGGCAGGTGGTGTGGAAGGCGGCGATGACGAAGGCGTTCCCGGAAGTCCACGGCTGATGGAAAGCGTGATCATCCTGGTCCACGAGCTCGAATGTCGGCATGGCGACGAACTTGCCGCCAAGTTCGCCCAGCCCGAGGTTGACCTCATCGTTCCCTGCATACGCGGCGCCGGGAATCAGGTGGCCAAGCTCGATCCCGAGCAGCAAAGGTTCGACCTGGCCGGCGGTGATGGTGATCGCCACGCTTTGCAGGTTGCCTCCAAGCTGCACGCCGTCGTACGCGCCAGGGGCCACGGAGGCTGCCAGCAGCTCGTGTTCCGCCGGCGCCGCAGGCACCGCGCCGGCGACGTCGCCGAGCGACACCCACTGACCGTTCCCGTGGATCATCAGCGCGGAATGCGCGAGCGAGACAGCCGACCGGCCGGAGACGACGACCAGCAGCGTCCCGGTCGGCGACTTGAGCCGGGGAGCCACCAGCACCAGCACCAACGCCACCAAAGCGACGCCGGCGGCGACCACCCACAGGACCCGAGGACTCGGCAGCTCTACCCCACCGCCAAGGGTGCACCGCCGTACCTGGCGGCCACGCGGTCGATATAGGCGGCGCAGGCGTCCGCCACCGCGGCGCTCTCAATCTGCATCACGTTCTCGGCATTCATCTCACCACTGTGCGACAGGTTGAAGCTGCCGGTGTAGACGTAGTCGTCGGCGACCAGGATCTTGGCGTGCATGAAGTCGTGCACCGAACCCTTGGAGTACGGAACAGATCTTTTGGCGCCGAACCTGATCGCGGTGGTGATCGTATGAAAGGCCGCGATCTTCCACGTGACCGTGGCCTGAGTGCCCCATTGGCGCTGGACCTCGTCCATCTGCGTCGCATCGTACACACCGGCGATGTCGATGCCAGGATGCTCGACGACCTCGGCGAGCGTGCCCAGGATGGGGCCCGACGTGATGACCGGAGAGCAGATCCGGATCCGCTTTTGAGCGGACGCGATCGACCTCGCCATCGCATGGACAAGCTTCATCGCCCGGCCGGGACAGAAGTAAGGCCGCACCCGCGTGCCATCCGCCAATGACGTCCACGGAGAAGAGATACGGCCGGATGTTGCCACCACCGGCCGCTGCCAGAGATCATCGAAATTACTCGCGTAGTCGCCTGCGACGTCGCTCGACACGATCGTGAGAATTACGTTCTCCTCACGGTTCCACGAGTCGTTGGTCCAGTTGGTCGACCCGCTGAGCACTGAGGCCGCGTCGCGCACGACGTACTTGTGGTGCATCAGGTCGGGGATGCCAGGGATCGGTTGGGACTGGATTCCAATCGACCGAAGGCGGTCGATGAACGCCCAGTCGATCTCGGGTGGAGGCGGATCTGGGACCGTGCTCGCGTGATCCTGGTTGAACATCAGCCTCACAGCGACGCCGCGCTTCTGCGCCGACGCGAACGCTGCGAACAGTGTGTCGCCCGGGCCAGCGTCGAGACGTAGATCGTAGAGGGCGATGTCGAGGGATTTCGTCGCGCCGTCGAGGAAAGCTGCGATTCGCTGGGCGACGGAATCCGCGGTCTGACCGCCATCGGTCAGGAAAAACAGGTCGAGCGGCGGCGTCGCTGCGATCAGGGGTCCCTCTTCGGATCCACGATCTGCTCCCGCGGCTCCTGAACCTTGACCGGAAGGGGCCGCGTCGCCATCTCAGCAGCTTCCTCCGGGTCGTCCGTGAAGCTCAGCAGCTTGAGATCCTCGGCCGCGATCGCGCCGGCGGCGAGGACCACGTCCTTCATCCATTCGATCAGCCCACTCCAGTAGGCGGTGCCGAAGAGCACGATCGGAAAGTGCTCGATCTTGCCGGTCTGCGCAAGGGTCAACGACTCGAACAGCTCGTCGAGCGTGCCGATGCCACCCGGGAAGATCACGAATCCGCGCGCGTACTTGACGAACATGTTCTTGCGCACGAAGAAGTAGCGGAACTCGACGCCCAGGTCGACGTACTGGTTGAGCGACTGCTCGCTGGGCAGCTCGATATTGCACCCGACCGAGAGCCCGCCCGCGTCGTGGCAGCCCTTGTTGACCGCTTCCATGATTCCCGGCCCGCCACCGGTGATGACCGCGAACCCCCTCCGGGCCAACGCGGCCCCGAGTTGTTCGCCGTACTTGTAATAAGGATCGTCTGGTTTCGAGCGAGCCGACCCGAACACGGTTACTGCGGGCCCAACTTCGCCGAGAGCGTCGAAACCCTCCACAAACTCAGAGAGAATGCGCAGCACGCGCCACGGATCGGCGTGGTGGCTGAGCTCCTCGATCGCGTCGCGCTCGAGCAGCGCCTTGTCGGCAGGAGCCTGCTGGGTCGGGACGACCAGGCGGCCTGCCCGGCGGCGATCAGACATGGGACTAAGTCTCGGGCTTCGGATCGACAGCCGGAGTCTCGTGCCCGCCGTTGGTGGTCACGGCGGCGGGTTCGGAGGGTTCCTCCGCCATGGTGAGCGTGACGCGCTTGGGGCGTGAGGGCTTCGGCAAATGATTTTTCGCGTCGTCGGATTGGGGCAGCGCCGGTGTCGAGGTTTCGGCAACAGCCGGCTTAGGCTCCGACCCTGAGTTGTCAGATTGTCGTGGCATGTCGAGGACCTGGTCCAGGTGAGCCCTCAAGGAGGCGACCTCAGCCTCAAGCTCGTGGACGCGGCGCCGGTGCCGCATGTGCTCCGTGAAATGGTGAAGGCTGTCGGTCCAGTGATACAGGGTGCCCACGACGAGCACGAACACGAGCGGGACCACCGCCACCGTCCACAGCGGTACTCCATTGATGTGAAGGACGGAAAAGTTGACGTTGACGGTGGAGAGGTTACTGTAGCCGAACACGGTCGCGCCGGCGCCGACGACCAGGCCCACGAGCAGGGAGCTGGTGAGCATGAACCGCTGCCAGAGGTGGCTCAAGTCGGGCACCGGCGAAGGGTACACCGTATGAGGGAAAACCCGGATGGTTTTCCCTCATCGCTCGTGCGGCTTCGCCGCAGGAGCTGCTCCCATTCCGGTATATCGATGGGATCTATCTAGTCGTTACTCCCAGCCACGCGGGGTGGCCTTCAAGCACGCTGGGGACGGCCGGAGTAAATCCGGCCTACGCGCCACGCACGAGACGGTTTAGGCGGGCTTCCACCTGACCTCGGCGCCGGTCGTGTCCGGGCGAAGCCACGCGAGCAGGCTCTCAGCCTCGCGCTCGACCGCGCGGCGGTGCTTGACCGAGATGGCGGTGAATGCTTGCAAGGTCATGACAGCGCGCCCGCGCAGCGGCGCTTCCCACGCTCCGGCGACCATGCCGTCGACGAGGAACGTCGACAGCACGTCGCCGTTCTTGCGGATGACGGTCTTGCGAAGGGCTTCCGGTAGGACACGCTCGCGGCGGTCGTACGCAAGCAGGAGGTTGTCCCACTTGGGCAGAAAGCGAACCGGCGCCGCAATCGATGCGTCTGGGCGGGGGGCATCGGGCAGGTCGACGAGCTTGCGACCATCTTCGGCCTGGAACGCAATGAGGTCTAGGGTGTCGAGGGCGTCTGCAAATGTGCTGACAGATCGTCCCAGCCACCCGGCCAGGTCGGCGCGGGTTGCCGGTCCGAAGGCGGCGAGGTAGGAGCGGACGACGGCGCGGATCGCGTCTTCCGGGTCGGCGGCGGGCAGTGGTGCGCGGCGGTAGCGACTGCCGGCAAAGTGTCCGAAGCGCGCATCCTCGTGATGATTGATCGCGGCGCCGACCGAGACGATGACGCTGAACGCGACCCAATCGGGCAGGTCGGTCGGGATGCGATGACGGAACGCGCGCTCGAGCTCAGGTTTCTTGAGCGGCTGCGCATCGAGCGCGACGAGGATCTCCTCGCGCAGCGCTTCGACGTCAATCCCACGCTCGGCCAGCTGGCGCGGCCCTTCCGACCACACGTGGCGCGGAAACCTCGACGCGATGCGAAAGAGATCGAACTGGCGCGCGCTGACCAGGTGCAGCGTGCCGCGCATGAGCGTGGCCTTGTACACGAGCTGGCCGGCCACTGCTGCCTCGAGCTCATCGCGCTGGAAATCGCGAACCCTGGACCAGAGCCCGATATAAGGCGAGGGCGAGTACTGGGCCTGCATGCCGGCGAGGCGCTCGATCGCCGTCACCGCGTCGAGCTCCGCGCGCTCGAGGAGCATCTGGCGCGCCAGGGTCCAGCGATTGAGCTGCTTAAGAGAGACTGGTGGCAGGCTAGTGAAGGCGCTCCAGCACGATGACCGGGATCTTGCGCGTGGTCTTCTTCCGGTAGTCGTGAAAGCCCGGGTTGATGCCGGCGTGCTGGAGATAAAGCCGCTCATACTCGTCGCCCTGCGCCACATGTGCGCGGGCCTTGAACTTCTCCTTCCCCACTTCGACCGTCACTTCGGGATGCTCCACGAGGTTGTGGTACCACGCCGGATGCGTAGGAGCGCCGCCCTTGGACGCGACGATCACGTAGTGATCCCCATCGCGCGTGTAGACGAGAGGGTTCTCGCGAATCTCTTTCGACTTGGCGCCCTTCGTCGTGAGGATCAACACCTCTCTGCCTTCGAACGGGCCCGAAGTGGCCTTGCCATTGGCTCGAAGGTCTTGGATCAGGTTTCGATTGAATTCCTGAAAGCTTGTGCTCATCCTGGAGTCATACCCACTCCGGGGGCTTGCTCATTCCACCGCTATTTGGTCCCAGCTCCTACGACCAGCTCGGTGGGCGCTTCGAAGCCGCCGCTGCCTTCGAAAGTGCGCAGCTCCTGCTCGATCTCATCCCAGGCCGCGGCCTGATCAGCGGCGGGCAAGGCGGCCAGCATCTGCTGCAGGGCGCCGAAGGACTCTCGCTCGAAGCGTGCGCATTCGGCGGCCGATTGGAGCTTGAGGGGCGGTTGGACTGTGTGCGTCCGGACATCGCCGAAGCCGGCATCCTTCAACACCCCCTCCATCACCCCCGGGGCTCCGAGGCTGAACGGCCCGGGCAGACCGGGCGCGGGCGCGGCCAGGTTCGCGCGGCGCCGGATGATC
>DATNML010000092.1:0-2070 GCA_035602315.1 Candidatus Dormiibacterota bacterium | reverse complement strand
CGGATGACCGAGAAGCCGGCCGCCTCGACGTGCTTCTGGATCGCCGACGAGACGTCCCCGAGGAACCCGCCCGGGCGCGCCTGGTCGATCCCGGCGTAGAGCGCCTGTTCGGTCACCTTGAGCAGCCGCTCGGCCTCCTTGCTGATCTTGCCCACCCCGACGGTGATCCCTACGTCGGCCCAAAAGCCCTCCAGCACCAGGCCGAGGTCGAGGCTGACCAGGTCCCCCGCGGCGATCTTGCGGTTGCCGGGGATGCCGTGGACGGCCTCGTCGTTGATCGAGACGCAGATCGAGCGCGGGAAGCCGTGGTAGCCCAGGAACCCGGGGGTGGCGCCCCCCTCCCGGATCAGCCGGTCGGCGATCTTGTCGAGCTCGATCGTCTTGATCCCAGGCTCGCAGGCCTCCTTCAGGGGCGGGAGCACGGACGCCAGCAGGCTGCCCGCCCGGGCCATGAGGTCGATCTCGTGAGCAGTCTTGAGGTTGATCATGCTGACTGCCGTTTCGTGGCGCGCGCCGTGACGGCGGCGAGCACCTGGCGGCTTATGTCATCGATTGTGCCCATGCCATCGATCTCGGAAACCAGGCCCTCTCCACGGTAGTGGTCGAGCACCGGGATGGTCTTCTGGAGGTAGACCTCGATCCGGGGCTTCACCGCCTCAGCCTTGTCGTCCTCCCGCTGTACGAGCGCGCTGCCGTCCGCCGCGCAAGCGGCCGTGGCGGGCGGGTAGGTGCGCTGGCACTGGGGGCAGACGAGCCGGCCGGAAAGGCGCTCGAGCAGCTCGTCAAGGTCGACCTTGAGGTAGAGCACCCGGTCGAAATGGCGGCTGAGCTCGTCCATCAGCGTGTCGAGCGCTTCGGCCTGCGGGATCGTGCGCGGGAAGCCATCGATGATGAAGCCGCGGCTGCTGTCCGGCTGCCGGAGGCGGTTGCGAATCATGCCGATCATGATGTCGTCCGACACGTAGTGGCCCGCCGCCAGGATGGGCTGCGCCTCCAGGCCGAGCGGGGTGCCGGCGGCGATCTCGGCCCGGAGCATGTCTCCGGTGGCGATGTGCGGGATGCCGAAATGGGAGCGGAGCATGTTGGCCTGGGTGCCCTTTCCGCTGCCGGGAGCGCCGTACAAGAGCAGGTTCATTTGATGAAGCCTCGGTACTGGCGCATGACCAGCTGGGTCTGCAGCTGCTTCATGGTGTCGAGCGCGACGCCCACCACGATGAGTATGGCTGTGCCTCCGAGGTACATCTGTTGATGCGGAATGCCCGAGATCTTGGCCGTGGCGATGGGCAGGATGACGGTGATGAATCCCAGGAAGGTCGCGCCGGCGAAGGTGACCCGGTTCATGACCGAGGCGAGATAGTCCGCGGTCGGACGTCCCGGACGGATGCCCGGGATGAAGCTGGAATAGCGTTTCAAGTTGTCGGCGACATCGTTCACGTCGAACGTGATCGCCGTATAGAAGTACGTGAACCCGAACGTGAATGCGAAGTAGAGCGCGTTGTACGTGATCGCCATCGGCAGGTTGGAGGTGTCGGGCGCGAAGTTGCCCCTCACCCACGCCGCGGCCTGGTAGTACCAGGTGCCTGTGGGCGCGCCGGTGAAGTAGTTGGCGACGATCGTCGGCAGGAACATGACCGAGATGGCGAAGATGATCGGGATGACGCCGGCGTGGTTGACCCTTAGAGGCAGGAAGCTGGCGCGGCTCTGGACCTGCTTCAGCCCGACCGTACGCTGCGCGGACTGGATGGGAATCTTCCTCACCGCCTGCTGCACCTCGATGATCACCGCAGTCATGAACAGCGCGATCACGCCGAAGATGATGAAGGGGATGTAGTCGGCGAGACCGCCGCCGGTGGAGTGGGCGCTGAAGACAGACGCAACGCCCTGGGGTCCGCGGCCGATGATGCCGGCGAAGATGATCAGCGAGACGCCGTTGCCGATGCCGTGCTCGGTGATCAGCTCACCGAACCACATCAGCATCACGGTGCCGGCGGTGAGGACCAGGATGATCTGCAGGCGCTGGAACCAGTCCAGCGGGCCGAGGATCTGAGGGGTCGTGTTCTGGAAGAGCAC
>DATNML010000091.1:0-2945 GCA_035602315.1 Candidatus Dormiibacterota bacterium | reverse complement strand
AGGTGGGCGAGGAGACCGCCCGCCGCTTCCAGCTCGGCTTCGCGCCTCCGGGCAGAGGCTTTGCCGAGTACCTCAGGGCCAAGAAGAAGTCGCTCCAGGACGCCCAGGACGCCGGGCTGATGCGCCGCGACGGCAGCGATTTCTTCGCCGAGCGCCTGGTCATCCCCATCCGCGATGAGCGCGGCCAGCCGCTGGCTTTCACCGCGCGCACCGTCCGAGCCGACGAGCAGCGCAAGTACATAAACTCCCCCGAAACTCCTGCCTACATAAAAGGAAGAGTGATCTTTGGCCTCGACCTGGCCAGGGACGAGATCACCAAGAAGGGCCACGCGGTGCTGATGGAGGGCCAGTTCGACGTCATCACCGCGCATCACCACGGCGTGACCAACTCCGTCGCCAGCTCGGGCACCGCGCTCACCGACGACCAGGTGAGGCTGCTCAAGCGCTTCACCGACGAGCTGCTGCTGGTCTTCGACGCCGACCGGGCCGGCCGCGCCGCGGCGTTCAAGGCGATCGAGCTCGCCTCTGCCCACCATATGCGCACGCGCGTCGCCACGATCCCGCCGCCGGCCAAGGACCCGGATGAGTTCCTTAGGGCCGCCGGGGCCCAGGCGCCCGAAAAGTGGGAGGAGCTAGTGGCCGCCGCCCCGTCGGGCTGGGAGTTCTGGATCAAGGACTCGCTGGCCGGTCTCAACCCGGGCAATCCGAACCAGCTCGAGCTCGCGGCCAGCAGGGCTCGCGAGGTGCTCGAAAAGATCCCCGATCCGGCGGTTCGCGAGACCTATCGCGAACGGGCGGCCGGCTGGATCGGAGTTCAGCCCCACCTGTTGACCCCGCAAGCACCAACTCCCTCCCCCGCCAGGGGGAGGGCGGGGGAGGGGGGCGGTGGAGCTGGGACCAACGGAAGAAACGGTTTGGCGCCCCGCCTCCCGGGGAAGAAACTGACGGTAGGCAGATATCTGCTGCAGTTGCTTGCGGTCCGGCCGGTCGCCTTCGAGCGAGTGCGAGCAAAGCTCATCCCGGAGGAGTTAGACGAACAGGATCGCGGTATATACGTCCGGATGTTGGAAACTTACGAGCGCGGCGGTGCGTCTGGGCTCGAGACCGAGTTGGCGGGTTATCCCGCGGAGGAACAGGACTTGATTCGAAGAGCGTGGGCGGCTCCCCCGCCCACCGTCGACGACGATGTGGCCGAAGAGTTGGCGGTACGAGTCCGCCTTGACCACATGAGAAGCCTGCACAGTGGGATAATTCGCGAGCTTTCCGAGGCCGAACGAGGGATGGACTCGGAACGGGTGGCGCGTCTAGAAGCTCAGGCCGGTGAGCTCGCACGCGCCATCAACGACATGGAAAGGAGTGGCTGAGATCGCGCGCGTAGCAAAAGTGGCAACGACCAAGGTCGCAACGCCAAAGGTGGCAGCTCCCAAGGTGGTGGCAGCACCCAAGGCGGTGGCAGCCCCCAAGGTGGTGGTCGCACCCAAAGAGGTGGCCGCACCCAAAGTGGTGGCCGCAACCAAGGTGGTGACCCCAAAGGCGGCCTCCAAGAATGGGCCTCGAGCCCATAAGGCGGAGACCAAGCCAGAGCACAAGTTCGAAGACGAGCTGATGGCGATGGCCGAGCAGCTGATCGTCAAGGGCAAGGAGCAGGGCTACCTCACGCCTGACGACATCCTGCAGGGCTTCCCCGAGCTCGACGCCGAACCCGACCAGATCTTCCGCATCTTCGCCGCGTTCAAGGAGATCGGGATCGAGGTCACCGATGGTGAGAAGGACTTCGAAGAGGTCGAGCAGATCGACGACGAGATGCTGCTCGACATCGAGATGATGGACTCGGTCTCGCTCGATGACCCGGTGCGCATGTACCTGAAGGAGATCGGGCGCGTCAGCCTGCTCACCGCGAATGACGAGGTCGAGCTTGCCCAGGCGATCGAGGCCAAGCCGCTGCACGACGCGCTGAAGGCGCTGAACGTGATCGAGGAGATGGAGGGCCGCCAGCGCTCCGTCGAGGAGCTGCTGCCCGAGGTGGTCGAGCGGCTCGTCACAGTCAAGCGCAAGGGCCAGCAGGCTCACATCGCGCTCGAGCTGCTCGGGCTCAACGACCTGTCGAAGCTGCAGAACCTGCAGGATGCCGCCGCCGCCGAGCGCCGCCGCCAGGCGACGAACGGTGCCGCGCGCCCGCGCGTCCGCGCCGAAGCGCTCGAGTCCTATCGGATCGCGCGCTACCGGCTGACCGAGCGCTACGAGCGCGCCTACGAGGCCAAGCAGCGGCTGACCGAAGCCAACCTCCGGCTGGTCGTGTCGATCGCCAAGAAGTACATCGGCCGCGGCATGTCGTTCCTGGACCTGATCCAGGAGGGGAACATGGGCCTGATCCGCGCGGTCGAGAAGTTCGACTACCACAAGGGCTACAAGTTCTCGACCTACGCGACGTGGTGGATCCGTCAGGCCATCACGCGCGCCATCGCCGACCAGGCGCGGACGATCCGCATCCCCGTGCACATGGTCGAGACGATCAACAAGCTGGTGCGCGTCTCGCGCCGCCTGCTCCAGGAGCTGGGCCGCGAGCCGAGCGACGAGGAGATCGGCGAGGAGATGGGCATCACGCCCGAGAAGGTGCGCGAGATCGTGAAGGTCTCGCAGGACCCGGTCTCGCTCGAGACGCCCATCGGCGAGGAAGAGGATTCGCACCTCGGCGACTTCGTCGAGGACCGCGAGGCGGTCTCACCGCAGGACGCGGCGTCCCTGACGATGCTGCACTCCGAGGTCGAGGACGTGCTCGACACGCTCACCCCTCGCGAGCGCCGCGTGCTGCAGCTGCGGTTCGGCCTGATCGACGGCCACCAGCGCACGCTGGAAGAGGTGGGGAAGCGGTTCGGTGTGACCCGCGAGCGCATCCGCCAGATCGAGGCCAAGGCGCTGCGCAAGCTCCGCCACCCGTCGCGCTC
>DATNML010000090.1:0-39818 GCA_035602315.1 Candidatus Dormiibacterota bacterium | reverse complement strand
GCGAAATCTTCGGGAGCGCACCTGGATTCGGTCGCCGGCATCCATCAGCTGCAGCAGATCTACACGGACTTCCTGCAGCCTCAGCTGCACAGTTCGAGGAGCGTGCCGGTCATCCTCAGCATCGGCCAGCATCTGCCGGTGGTCGGCAAGGTCAAGCCGAGCGACCTCCACACGTTCGCCTCGCCGGCCCGGACCGCGACTCCCTCGCCCTCGCCGACCCCCAAGAAGTAATACCTTTGGCGTAAATGCTGGACCTGGCGCTGACCCCCGACCAGGAGCAGCTGGTCGCCACCGTCCGTGATTTCTGCGCCCGCGAGTTCGCCCCGACCATCCAGGCGAACGACCGCGCCGGCCGGCACGACCCTGAGATCTTCGCCAAGCTGGCCTCCATCGGCCTGCCCGGGGTCTGTTTTCCACAGCGCTACGGCGGCTACGGCCTGGACTATCTGTCATTGGGCCTGGTCTGCGAGGAGCTCGAGTACGTCGACACGGTCTACCGGACGGTGCTGTCGGTCCACGTCGGCCTCGTCGGGATGGGCCTCTACACCTGGGCCTCCGAGGAGCAGAAGAAGCAGTGGCTGGTGCCCATGGCCTCTGGGCAGAAGCTCGCCTGCTACGGCCTGACCGAGCCGAACGCCGGTTCAGACGTGGCGTCGATGCAGTCGACGGCCCGGCGTTCGGGCAGCGGCTATGTGCTGAACGGCCAGAAGGTCTGGGTCTCCGACGCCGACACGGCCGACTTCCTGCTTGTGTTCGCCAAGACGGACCCCAAAGCCAGCTCGAAAGGAGTGACTGCGTTCATGCTCGACCGCGCCGCTTGTGGCAAGGCGCTTCGCACCGAGCCGATCGAGGATCGCCTCGGCATTCGCGCAGGTGACGTCGGCTCCATCTTCATGACTGACCTCGAGGTGCCCGAGGCAAACCGCATCGGTGACGAGGGCGACGGATTCAAGATCGCCATGAGCTGCCTTGATAACGGACGCTTCACCGTCGCCGCGGGCGCGACCGGAACGGTCCGCGCCAGCCTCGACGCCTCGGTCAAGTACGCGCGCGAGCGCAAGACCTTCGGTCAGGAGATCGGCCGCTACCAGCTCGTCCAACAGATGATCGCCCGCATGTCTCGCGACTACGAGATCTGCCGCCTGCTCTATTTCAAGGTCGGGTGGATGAAGAACACCGGCGTGCGTCACACGCGCAACGTTTCGATGGCCAAGCAGTACGCCACCGACGCCGCCTTCAACGCCGCTCATGACGCGATCGAGGTACACGGCGCCTACGGATACTCGGCGGAATACCCCGTCGAGCGCTTCCTGCGCAACGCGCGGGCCCCGATCATCTACGAGGGGACGCGCGAGATCCACACCATCCTGCAGGGCGAGTACGCATTGGGTTATCGCGAAGACCGGCCGGTCAAGAAGTCACTTCCCGCGTACCAGCCGGATTGACGGTCGCCGCGGCCGCCGGCCCGCAGCGCCGCCTCAATCACCTCGACTTCATCGTCCTTTCCCTGTACTGGATCGCGATCGGGTACCTGTGGAACAGCCTGACTGCGCTGATCCTGCCCGACCTGATCGTCCAGCTGGTCGGTCGTGCCCACGAAGGCCTGGCCGCGAGCTTTCTCAAGTCTCTCGGCACGCTGGTGGCGATCCTGTGGCAGCCGATCGTTGGAGGCATTTCGGACCGCACCATCACGCCGTGGGGGAGGCGGCGTCCGTTCATTGCCGCCGGCACCGCAGGCGATGTGCTCTTCCTCATCGGGATCGCGCTCGCCGGCAACTACTGGTGGCTGGTCGCCTGCTACTTCCTGCTGCAATTTGCGTCTAACACGGCTCAGGCGCCCTACCAAGGTCTGCTTCCGGACGTCGTGCCATTTCCGCAGCGTGGCACGGCCTCGGGCTACTACGGCGTGGCGAATTTGGCCGGCATCGCGAGCGGCACGGTTGGCGCCGGTTTCCTGCTCGTGCATTTCGGGCGCAGCGCAGCGATTGCATCCATCGTCATCGTCCTGGTCACGACCATGCTCGTCACAGTGCTTGTCGTGCCCGACCGGGCGACTCCAGTCGAAGGGCAGTTTCGCGGCGCGAGAGAGCTTTTGTCGAAAACGTTTGGCGTTCCGTTCCGCAATCGGAATTTCGTGTGGCTAATGGTCTCTCGATTGCTCATCTTCATGGGCTTCGGCGGGCTTCAGAACTTTGCCTTCTTCTACTTCGACAACGTGTTCTTTCAAAACGACCGCAAAGCCACGACCATCGCGGCGTCCACGCTGCTCGGCCTCTCGATCGGTGTCGCGGCCTTGATCACGTGGCCCGCGTCCAGGCTCTCCGACCGCATCGGACGCCGGCCGCTCATCTTCGCTGCCGGCCTCTTTGGAGCTGTCGGCTCATTGGTCCTCGTCTTCAGTCACTACATGTGGGTTCCACAGCGTTTGCTGTTGCCACTCGGGCACTTCCTCAAGGTTCCGGACCTCGCGGCTCAGGCCACGCTGACGGGCCTGGTCATCGGAGTCGGACTCGGGGTGTTCTTCTCCGTGGACTGGGCCTTCATCCAGGACATCATTCCGCCGAACGAAAGTGGCCTGTACATGGGCTTCTCGAACATCGCCACAGCCGGCGCGGGCATCATCGCTGTCTTCGTCGGGGGCCCCATCCTCGACACCTTCAATGCGGGACCGCGACTGCTGGGGCTTCCAGGCGGCTTTCCCGTGGTCTTCGGCCTCTTCGCGGCCTGGTTCGTGGTCGGGTCGCTTAGCATCCTCAAAGTGCCGGAGCGACGATCCTCATGAACCTCGACGGCCTGCGGCCATGGGGAGGGCTGGCCGGCGGGTCACCCGAATCGGCCGACGTCGTCGTGGCGGGCATCGCCTACGACGGCTCGGCGGTTTATCGCAAGGGCGCGGCGCTTGCTCCGCAGCGGATCCGCAGCCTGTCCGCAGCCCTGCCCCCAGTGACCGAGGACGGCCGGCTGCTCGTCGGCCTCCAGGTGAACGACATCGGTGACCTGGACGTCGGGCCGGACATCGAGGCCGGCTGGGCCAGCGTTGCCGAGCGGCTGTCACGCGTGCCCGCGGCGGCGCTCCTTACCGTATTGGGCGGCGACCACTGCACCGCCATCGCCACGCTGTCGGCGCAGAAAAAGCGTCATCCGGACTTCGCGTTGCTCTGGGTTGACGCGCACCCGGACCTGTGCGATTTCTCGCGCGGCGGGCGCTGGACGTGCGGCTGCGCGCTGCGCCGTGCCCTGGAGGTGTCAGGACTTGATCCCGCGCGCGTCGTGATCGCAGGTGGCCGCGACTACGATCCCGAAGAGCTCGAGTTCATCCGCGCGAATGGGATCCTGCTGGTCTCGACTCGCGACCTGGCCCTGGACCCCGCGCGCTCGGCGGCCAAAATCGCCGAACGACTCGCGGGGCAAAGGGTCCACGTCTCGTTCGACATCGACGTGCTCGACCCGGCGTTCGCGCCTGGCACCGAGATCCCATCCGCCGGCGGCCTTTCCACCAGGCAGGCTCTGGAGCTGCTCAGGGCTGCGACCGAGCGCGCGATGCTGGTTGGCTTTGACGTCGTCGAGGTGTCGCCGCCCTTCGACAGCGGAGACATCACGACCTTCGCGGCGCTCAAGCTGATCTTCGAGGTGTGGGGAATGTCATGGAGCGCTCGCCATGTGACGGGCAAGGCTGCGCGGGACTATGGAAAGCGCTGATGTAGTCATAGTGGGCGGCGGCATCATGGGCTGCGCGCTTGCGTACCAGCTCGCGAGACGCGAGGTGGACGTGCTGCTCCTCGAACGCGAGACTCTCGGTTCCCAGTCCACAGGCAAGTGCGCCGGCGGCGTGCGCCAGCAATTCTCGATGGAGGCCAACGTCCGCCTGCAGCGGATGGCCGTGAAGCTGCTCGAAGGGTTCGACGAGGAGATAGGCCACCCCGCCGACTTCCGACAGATCGGTTACCTGTTCGTCCTCACGCTGCCGCAGCAGGTCGAAGACTTCCGACACAACATGGATATGTGGCACCGCGTAGGCCTCACGGAGGCGCGGTGGGTCGACGCGGATGAAGCGTCGCGCATGGTGCCGGTGCTGAACGTTGAGGACGTCCTCGGCTGCACGTTCTGTCCAACTGATGGCATCGCCAGCCCGGCCGATGTCACGTCCGGCTACGCCGCGGCCGCCCGACGTCACGGCGCTCGGCTGAAAGAGGGAGTGGAGGTCGTCGGCATCGACGTCAGCTCGGGTCGCGTTCAGGGCGTGCGCACATCGCAGGGTGACGTGGCCACTCGCCTGGTCGTGAACTGCGCGGGTGCATGGTCGGCGTCGATCGGGCGCATGGCCGGGCTCGAGATCCCCGTCCTGCCCTACCGGCGGCACATCGCGGTCACCGGGACCTTTCCGGCGCTTCCGCGCACGAACCCGATGACGGTCGATTTCCAGACCTCGCTGTACTTCCATCCCGAAGGTGACGGGGTTGTGATCGGCATGAGCGATCGTGAGGAGCCGCCGGGATTCTCGACCGACGTCAACTGGCCATTCCTCGAGAAGATGTTCGAGCAGGCCGCGCGCCGAGCCCCGATCCTGGCCGGCGCGGGAGTCAAGACCGCTTGGTCGGGCCTATACGAGTCGACGCCGGACCATCAGGCCATCCTCGGGCCGGTGCCGGAGCTCGACGGGTTCTGGTGTGCGTGCGGGTTCAGCGGACATGGGTTCATGCAAGCGCCGGCCGCGGCGCTGCTGCTGACGGAGCTGCTCCTGGACCGGCGGTCTGAGATAGACATCGCACCCTTTGCCTTCACCCGGTTCGCCCAGGGCTCCCTCGTCAGGGAGAGGAATGTGATCTAGCGGCGGACGACGATCGCCAGGATCATCAGGCCGATCCCACCGAGGACCAGCAATCCCGAGCAGCCGACCTGCGCGACGGTGTAGGCGATGCCGCCCGCGGCTCCGTACATGTCCGGATTGATCGCCCGCCGGCGCCTGGTGCGGACCGCCGCCGCGATTCCGGCCGCGCCGAGCAGAAAGGCGAGCAGCCCGAGACCGAACCCCCCCGCAGCCTGCCCGAACACAGGAATCCAGTATGCCAGCGGTTACGATTCTGACCCGTGGCGAGGATCCTCCTACTTGGCTCGACAGGCTTTTTTGGCCGTGGCGTCGCCCACAAGCTGATCGACGGCGGGCATCAGCTGAGGGTGCTCGTTCGCGACCCGATGAAGGCCGCCGGCTTCAAGATTCGCGGGGCCCAGGTCGTGGTGGGGGACGCGCTGAACCCCGCCGCGGTGGCGGCGGCCGCGCAAGGCACCGAGCACATCATCAGCCTGGTCGCCGTGCGCCGGAACAGGCCGCAGTCGTTCCTCGAGGTCAACGTCGACGGGCCGCGGATCATGGCCGAGGCGGCCAAGGCGGCCGGGGTGAGGTCCGTCATCTTCGTCAGCGCGATCGGAGCAAGGCTCGACGAGCATCAAAAGTACTTCACCTCGCGCTGGATGGGCGAGCAGGAGCTTGCGAAGTCCGGGGTGACCGGCACGATTCTTCGCTTCGCGTTCGTGCTTGCGGAGGAAGGCGGAATCCTCGACGCGTTCGACCGCGCCACGCTAGGACCCTTCGTGGTCATCCCCGGCAGCGGGCAAACTCAGGTGCAGCCGATCCTGCGGGAGGACGCCGCGCGTTGCGTGGTGGAAGCGATCGGACGTCCAGAGCTCTTGGGAAAGATCATCGAGCTCGGTGGCCCAGAGGTCGTCACGTACGAGACCATCTTCGACTGGTACCTCCAGGCGCGGGAAATCAAGAAAAGGAAGCTCAAGCTTCCGGTGGGCCTGCTCGTCCCGGCGCTGACGGTGATGGAGACGCTCTTCACCAATCCGCCGGCCACTCCCGACGAGGTGAACATGATCCAGGTGCCGAACATCGCCGACGGCATCGACTCCGTGAGCAGCCACTTTGGCTGGCGGCCCACTGCGCCGAGCTCATGGGCGCCGACGCATTGGACGAAGCCGGTCAAGCGCTGAAAAGTATGAGAAGGAACCGGACTGTTCCTTCTGCGCGCCAGGCGCGTGCAGGATGTGACTAACTGGTTGCATCGCCCGGTCGGCTGCGCCGACGGGGCTGCTTATCCTCCCGGGATCGGATTGACAAAATAGTTCTCCTCGCAACGTCGGCGACATCCAAGAACGCCAAGTGACGGCCGGAGCAAATCCGGCCTACAGGCCGGACGGGTTGAAGGTCCGCGCCTTCTTCGGGCTGCCGGTGCCCGAGGCGCTGCGCCAGGAACTCGGGCCGTACCTCGCCGCGTGCGCCGCGACCGCGCCTGACTTTCGTTGGGTGCCGGCTGCGAACCTGCACCTGACGGTCCGCTTCATCGGCACTGTCGAGCGCACGGCCATCGAGAACATCGCCGACCGGCTCGCGCAGCGAAGTCTGGTTGAATTCGAGCTCGCTCTTGGCGGGGTGGGTGCGTTCAGGCGCGGGCGCATGGTCCGCGTCGTCTGGCTCCAGGTTTCATCGGGCGTGGAGGCCGCGCGCGAGCTGGCGGTCCAGGTGGAGACGGAGTGCGCTGCGGTTGGCCTGACCGCCGAACCGCGTCCTTTTCAGCCGCACCTCACGCTGGCGAGAGCGCGAGCCCGCGACGGGGCTCCGCTGCCGCCGCTCCCCGACCCGCCGCAGCTCGATCCGTGGCGGGCTGACGAGCTGGTGCTCTACCGCAGCCACCTTGGCCGAGCCGGCTCGGTCTACGAGCCTCTGCGCACCATCAAGCTGAGCTGAGTCCCGCTTCGGCGCATTCGAGGTCCTGCTCCGGACGGCCTCCGCTGACCCCCACGGCTCCGAATGCCTTCCCGTCGCGCTTGATCACGACCGAGCCGAGGCCGGGGACGATCGGGAGTCGCACCATCCGGTCGGCGACACTGAAGAATCCGGGCCGGTCCTTGGCGAGCTCGGCCAGCCCGGCGCCGTCTCGGTTGAGCATCGCCGCACCAACGGCTTTCGCCTCCGCGATCTGCGGTGACAATGGCGGCGCTCCGTCCATCCGCCCCAGCGCGATCAGCAGTCCGCCTTCATCCACCACCGCGACCGTGACACGAATGCCGAGCTCCGCCGCTTTTGCATGCGCGCGCGCGATGACCTGGTTCGCGTCGTGAAGATTCAACGGCATCACCTGCAGTTTCGCATGGCTACAAGTTCTCGGTTGGCGGCGAACTGACTTTCGGACTTGCGCTTCAACTCTTGAGCAAATTAATCTTTGCGACGGCCCCGAGGGAAACGTTCGAGAGGGCAGGAATTAGCCGCAAGGCTGGTACCAGTCCTCAAGAGGCGATCCGTCGGGGTCATTTTTTTCGCGGGGGAGGACCGATGTCCTCCCCCGCGGGACCCCCTCCTCTCCACCGCCACGATGGGTGGCGTCTTGAAGGTGGCGTGTCTGGTGACGGCCGGAGTAAATCCGGCCTGAGGCTCCCCTTGGCATTGTTTCCGCAACTGGCTGCGAGCCCCAGCGTTAGGCTGATGCGCGATGAGCGTCGCGCAGCGATCTCCCCAACAGCAGGCCGGCCCCTCTCCACGTCCGGTCGAGGTTTCGATCGTGATGCCGTGCCTCAACGAGGCGGAAACGCTGGCGACCTGCATCCAGAAGGCGCAGCAGGCGATCCGGAAAGACGGCCTGTCGGCCGAGATCATCGTCGCCGACAACGGAAGCACCGACGGCTCGCAGCTCATAGCGACAGAGCTCGGCGCGCGCCTGGTCCCCGTCAAACGGAAGGGGTATGGCAGCGCCCTGATCGGAGGCATCGACGCCGCCCACGGCGAGCTTGTGATCATGGGCGACGCCGACGACAGCTACGACTTCACCGCCATCGCACCGTTGATTGCCAAGCTGCGCGAGGGCTGCGACCTGGTGGTCGGCAACCGGTTTCTCGGCGGCATCCAGCCCGGCGCGATGCCCTGGTCGCACCGCTGGATCGGCAATCCCATCCTGACGCTGATCAGCCGCGTCTTCTTCCACACGCCGGTCGGCGATGCGCACTGCGGTCTGCGCGGTTTCCGCAAGGACGCATACGAACGCATGAGGCTGCGCGCGACCGGCATGGAGTTCGCCAGCGAGATGGTGATCAAGGCGTCGCTGAAGGGAATGCGGATCGCCGAGGTGCCTGTAGCCCTGAGGCCCGACGGCCGCTCGCGCCCGCCTCACCTACGCACCTGGCGCGATGGCTGGCGGCACCTGCGCTTCATGCTGCTGTTCAGCCCGCGGTGGCTGTTTCTCTATCCCGGCCTGGCTCTCTTTGCGGTCGGCGTGCTGCTGTCCGCGCTTCTGGTTCCCGGCCCACTTCGCGTGGGCGGAGTCCGGCTAGACATCCATACGCTGCTGGTAGCCGGCTTCCTCGCGCTGCTCGGTTACCAGTTGGTGCTGTTCGCGGTCTTCACGAAGATCTTCGCGGTGCGGACCGGCTTCCATCCACCGCACCCGCTGCTCGAGAAGGTGTTCCGCTACGTGACGCTCGAGGTCGGTCTCGCGGCGGGCACACTGATGGTCCTGGTCGGCTTGGTTGCCCTGGTCCTGGCGGTCGCCAGCTGGCGCGCGGTGGGCTTCGGAAACCTCGACCCTTCGCTGACGATGCGCGAGGTCATTCCTGCCGTCGTGCTGCTCGCCCTCGGCACGCAAACCGTCTTTGCGAGCTTTTTCATCAGCATCCTGTCGATCGACCGGGACTGAATCTCAGGCCGAGGCGAGGTTCCAGTCCGAGGAGTCCGATCCACACCGGTTCCCACATGAGGATAGGAACCGCGAGGCCGATCGAGAGAAACTGCGCAGCAGCGATTCCAGC
The DNA here is from genome assembly GCA_035602315.1 of Candidatus Dormiibacterota bacterium. Lineage (GTDB taxonomy): Bacteria > Chloroflexota > Dormibacteria > Dormibacterales > Dormibacteraceae > Palsa-870. The sequence goes on along the minus strand of DATNML010000090.1, from coordinate 31,022 downwards.
CAGCAACCACAGCCGCTGCGGCAAGCTGGACCGGGCGCGCAGGAGGATCCACGCCGGCAAGACCAGCATCGCGACGTCGTCCTCGTGGAGGTATGTCGCCGAGGCAATCGTGCCCGCGATGCCCAGCGCGAACACGAGGTCGAGCCGGTCGCGCCGGTACCACGCGAGGCCTAGCGCGGCCAGACCCAGGACAACCTCCACTCCGGTTGCGATTGAACCGTGCCCGAAGATCAACGAATAGGTCACGGGCGCGTTCAAGGGATCAGCTCGGACCAACCCGATGTCATTGAGCCAGCTTGCAATCCCGGCCGGACCAAGCGAAGCGGCCGACAGCCCAGCGATCAGCGCGCCGGTGACGGCGAACACCGCAACTGGTCGCCACCGACCACTGATGAGCAGCGCCAGCGGGACCAATAGACAGTCCTGCGGCTTGAGGCAAAAGGCCAGCGCCAGGGCGACTCCGGCCAGCGCCCAGCGATGACCTTCGAGGAGCCACCAGGACACCGCCAGCACGGCCAGCGTGGCCGCCGTCCACTGGCCAAGCCAGAACTGGTAGTGCACCGGCCAGAGAGCAAGCGAGACCAGCAGCAAGGTCGCGCGTACCAGCGGAGGGCCGGGGCACACCAGCCAACCTGCCGCCACGAACGCGACCAGGCTGATCAACGTCCAAATCAAAAAGCCGGTTTGGATCGGAAGCCATGCCAGCGGCACAACCATCCACGCCGCAGGCGGCGGGCTGATGAACACGTGCATCGAGTCGATCGGGCCCAAACCCAGCGAAGCCCCCTTCTGAAGGGTCAAGTCGTAGATGTGCGACCAGCCGTTTGTGAGCCCGATGCGAGCGGCGATCGCGTGGAGGCGAAAATCCTCGCCATTTGGATCGGAGGTGAAGTGATCGATCCAGCGTGCCACCCCGAAACCGACCACGGTGATCGCGGCGACGGTAGATCCAGTCAGCCACAGCGGAGGCAGTCGTGCCTGGGAGGTCAATGCGGTGGCAGGGCGCGTAGCCGCCACATTTTGCCGAAAAGTTCAGCTCAGTAGATAGGTGTCTCCGCGGTCACCGCGTCCAGCCATTTGCGGCACGAGGTCAGGAAGCGCGCGGCTTGCAGCCCGTCCAGCACCCGGTGGTCGAACGAGAAGCAGAGGTACATCATCGGCTTGATCCCGATCATGCCGTTCATGGCGACTGGCCGCTCGACAATCGCCTCCATGGTCAGGATCCCAGCCTGCCCCGGGTTGATCACTGAGTAGCTGAACAGCGTCCCGAAAGTTCCGGAGTTGTTCACCGTGAACGTGGCGCCGGCGAGATCGTCCGCCTTCAGCTTTTTTTCGCGGGCCCGGCTAGCCACATCGTTGACTGCTCGGGCGAGTCCGGCGACGGAGAGCCCGTCGGCGCGGCGCACAACCGGTACGACTAGCGTGTCTTCCAGGCCGACCGAAACGCCGAGGTTGACATCGCGGTGGATGAGGAGCTCGGTCTCGTGGAAGGTCGCGTTGACCTGCGGGTGGTCGCGTAGGGCCGACGCTGCGGCGGCCATGACGTAAGGCAAGTAGGTGAGCGAGAAGCCTTCCTGCTTCTGGAAGGCGGCCTTGTTTGCGGCGCGGTTCGCGACCACACCCGACATGTCAGCCTCCTGCGTCTGCCACGCGTGGGGGATCGTGGTCTTGGAGCGGACCATGTTCTCGGCGATCAGGCGGCGCACCCTTGTTAGCGGGACCACCTCGTCCCCTTCGCCGGGGGTTGGGGCGGGAGCCGGTGCGGCGGTCGGCGGCGGCGCGGTCTTCGCCTTGGCGGCGAAATCCTGCACATCCTTCTTTGTCACGCGTCCGCCGATTCCGGTGCCCGTCACCTTCGACAGCTCGACCTTCAGCTCGGAGGCCTGCATCTGGACGGCGGGCGAGAAGCGATGCTCGCCTGACTCGAGCACTGCTGGGGCTTCTTCCACGCCCCTCTCCCTAACCCTCTCCCCTGAAGAGGGAGAGGGGACTGCTTCCGCCGGCTCTGGCTTCGGTGCGGGCGGCGCTTTCGCTTCGGGCGCCGCCTTTGATGCCGCGACGGCCGGCTCGGCAGCGGGCGCTTCGGGCGCCGCCTTTGATGCCGCGACGGCCGGCTCAGCAGCAGGCGCTTCGGGCGTAGCAGCAACCTTTCCGTTGGAGTCGTCAGCGCCGACTTCTACGACTGCGATCTCCGCCCCGGCCTGCACCGTCTCGCCCTCTTTGGCGAGGATCTCGCGCAGGATCCCGGTCACCGGCGCGGGCACCTCGGCATTCACCTTGTCGGTGTCGACCTCTAGCATCGGCTCGAACTCGACGACCTTGTCGCCCACCTTGACGAGCCACTTGGAGATCGTCCCTTCGTGCACGGACTCCCCCAGCTGCGGCATCACCACGCGCGTCGTTTTGGCCATCAGTAAGCCGCCAGGTCCTTCAAGGCCTTCGTGATCTTGGCCGGGGTCGGCATGAAGAACTCTTCCATCGGGATCGCGTACGGCATCGAGGGCACATCAAGGCCGCCAAACCGCTTGACCGGCGCGTCCAGCCAGCTCCACGCCTCGTCGGCGATCAACGCGGCGACCTCGGAGCCGACCGAGATGCTGAAGTTGTCCTCGTAGAGGACCAGGCATTTGCCGGTCTTCTTGGCCGAAGCCATGATCGCCTCCTTGTCCAGCGGGTACACGGTGCGCAGGTCGATGATCTCGACGCTCACTCCCTCCGCTTCCAGGTTCTTGGCCGCCTCGTTTGCATAGTGGACCATCAGCCCGTAGCAGAAGACCGAGATGTCGGTCCCTTCGCGAAACGTGCGCGCCACCTGTAGCGGGATGATGTATTCGCCCTTCGGGACCGGTTCCTTGAACATCCGGTAGAGGCGCTTGTGCTCGAAGAAGAGCACAGGATCCGGGTCGCGGATCGACGCGAGGAGCAGGCCTTTCGCCTCGTAGGGGCTCGACGGGATCACGATCTTCAGCCCGGGCGTGGCGAACCGCGCCTCGATCGACTGTGAGTGATACAGCGCGCCGTGCGCATGGCCGCCCATCGGCGCCCGCACGACCATCGGCACCGACCAGTCACCGTCGCTGCGGTATCGGTATTTCGCGATCTCATTCGTGATCGAGTTGAACGCCATGTGCGCGAAGTCCGTGAACTGCATCTCCGCGACCGGCCGCTTGCCGGCGAGGGCAAGGCCGAGCGCGACTCCCGCGATCGACGACTCGGCCAGCGGCGTATCGATGACCCGCGCTTCACCAAACCGCTTGTGCAGGCCATCGGTGACCAGGAAGACGCCGCCCTTCTGGCCGACATCCTGACCGAGGACGATCACGCGCTCATCGCGCTCCATCTCCTCCGTCAGGGCCGAACGGAGCGCGGCCACCATGTTCATGTCCTCGGTCTCGATGCCAGGGGCTGGGTCGAGGGCCGCTGGCGCGCCAACTCCGTAAACATTCGTGAGCGCGTCCTCTGGGGCGGGGTCGGGAGACTCCATCCCTTCCTTCGTCGCCTTCGCGACCTCGTCTTTGACGCGCTCCTCGTACTCCGAGACCTCTTTGGCCGACATCACGCCCTCGTCGAGCAGGCGCCCCTTGAACCGCTCGAGACAGTCGTTCTCGGCGAGCCGGTCGATTTCCTCTTGCGTGCGATAGCGCCGCTGGTCGTCTTCGGATGAGTGCGCACCCAGACGGTCGACGAGGCACTCGATCAGCGTCGGACCATGCCCGGCGCGCGCTCGGGCGATCGCTTCGCTCGCGACGACGTAAGCGGTAACAGGGTCGCGGCCGTCGAGCGTGACACCGGGGAAGCCGTAGGCGGCGGCGCGCTGCGCTACGTACTCGATCGCGTACTCCTTGCGAAATGGGGTGGAGATCGCAAACCCGTTGTTCTCGCACACGAAGATCTCAGGCAGCTTGTAGATCGAGGCAAAGTTGAACGCCTCATGAGCGTCACCCTCGGCGCCTGCGCCCTCGCCATAGCAGGTGAGCAGCACCTTGTCGGTGCCGTCCATCTTCAACGCGTACGCCACACCTGCGCCGCGCACCATCTGGGTGGCGACGGGTGACCCGCCGGACGTGATGTTGTGGCGCGAATCGGAGAAGTGGCCTGGGGTCTGCTTGCCTCCCGAGGCGGGGTCGGCGGCTTTCGCCAGCACCGAGAGCATGAGGTCGACGGGGGTCATCCCCATGCGCATGCACAAAACCACGTCGCGGTAGTACGGCGCGAGCCAGTCGTGCTTGGGCTTCAGCGGCCAGCTGACGCCGATCTGCGCCGCCTCGTGGCCGGCGCACGAGATGATGAAGGGCGCCCTGCCCTGGCGGTTGAGGACCTGGAAGCGATAGTCGACCTGGCGGCCGAGCAGCATGTAGTTGAACCACTGCTTGAGCGTCTTCTCGTCGAGGTCGGTGTCGCGCCAGGCGATCGGCTCCTGGTAGCGCCAGTCCGGACTGAAGGTGGGACCCTTGGTCTTAACCGTTTGTGCCATCTAGATATGGATGGCGTGGCCGTCCACGGCCAGCGCGGCCTCCATGACCGCCTCGCTCAGCGTCGGGTGGGGGTGGATGTTGCGCCCCAGCTCCCAGGCGTCGCCCTGGAACAGCTGCGCCAGCGCGGGCTCGGCGATGAGCTCGGTGGCGTTGGCGCCGACGATGTGCGCCCCGAGCATCTGGCCCGTCTTGGCGTCGGCGACGATCTTCACGAATCCCTCCGTCTCGCCGTGGATGATGGCGCGGCCCAGGGCCGTGAACGGGAACTTGCCCATGCGCACGTCACGTCCCTTCTCCCGGGCCTGCTTCTCCGTCATCCCGACGGACGCGATCTGCGGATGCGAGTACGTGCATCGCGTGACCAGGTCTTGGTCCATCGGCGCCACCCGCTGGCCGGCGATGTCCTCGACCGCCGTCATACCTTCATGCGCGGCCGCGTGGGCGAGCAGGTAGCCACCGACCACATCGCCGATCGCGTGCACCGATTCAGCTGAGGTCCGCATCCACTCGTCGACCTTGATGAAGCCGTTCGGGTGCGCCGTCACTCCGACCTGCTCCAGCCCGATCTCCTTCGACCGTGGCGCGCGGCCTACCGCGACAAGCAGCTGGCGTGCCCACACCTCACCCTGGTCGGTCTCGACGCTCACACCATCGCGTGCCTTTTTGGCGCCCTTCACCTTCACGCCCAGCCGGCAGTCGATGCCGGCCTTCTTGAAGGCGACCAGCATCTCCTTGGAGATCTCTTCGTCCTCCAGCGGTACCAGGCGGTCGAGCGCCTCGAGCAGCGTGACCTTGACACCGAGCTGGTTGTACAGGGTCGCGAACTCGACTCCGACCGCCCCGGCGCCGATGATGCAGATCGATTCGGGCACAGACGTCGACAGCGTGGCGTGGTCGGACGAGATGATGAACTTGCCGTCGAACTCCAGCCCCGGGAGCGACTTGACGTCGGAACCCGTGGCGACGATCAGGTGCTTGGCCTTGATCTGCGTGGCGCCCACGTCGATCGTGTTGCGGTCGCGGACCTTGCCGCGGCCTGCGACCACCTCGATCTTGTTTTTCTTCATCAGGTACTGCACGCCCTTGTACAGCTGGCTCACGACCGAGTCGCGCCGGGCGGCGATGCGCGCGTAGTCGAACAGCACCTTGTCGGCGTTCACGCCGAACTCGGGTCCCCGGGTGGACACCCGGTGGTAGAGCTCAGACGACTCGAGCAGCGCCTTCGTCGGGATGCAGCCGACGTGCAGGCAGGTGCCGCCGAGCTTGTCGGCTTCCACCAGGGCAACTTTGAGTCCAAGTTGGGAAGCTCGGATGGCGGCGGGATATCCACCCATCCCGCCCCCAAGGATGGCCACGTCGAAGTCAGTTTCAGGCACTTCAGCCTAGTTTAGGTGGGAGTGCAATCGGACCTGGTGAGATTGCCCCGGGCGCGGTCAAAATCGGTGCGGTGGGTGACCGGCCGACCCGCCGCGGGGTCGCCGTAGCGGTCGACCGCGCGGTAGTAGCGCGCCGGGCTGTTGACCTGTGGCATCACGAGACGGTCAGCAAAGCCTGCGGGGTCCAGGCAAGGGTTCGACCGCTCCGCCGCGAGGGCCTGCAGGTCGGCGACCTCACGCTGCATCAGCTCGGCTTTGGCCGTGCCGTACGCCCAGAGCAGGACGCTGCTGTTGAAGCAGGCAAGGAAGAGGCAGGCCGCCAGCGCGGGGCGCCACGTCCCACGCCATGGGAGGAGTCCCGCCGCGTCGGCCAGGAGGATCAGCCAGAACACGGCCCCGACGTAGACATACCGTCCGGAGCCGCCCTGGTCGTACCCCAGCTGTGCGCGGCTGAGGCCGGTCACCACGTAGAAGGAGATCAGGCCCGCCGCCGTGCTGAGCGCAAACGCATCCGGGCGCCGGTGCCACCACGCAAACCCGACCGCGCAGGCGCCCAGAACGAGGACCGCCAGCGACAGCAAGCCGGTAACGCCGACTATGCCCGCCACGGCCCCGGCCAGGGCCCATGCGACATAAGCCGGCAGCACGAACAGGTTGGCGGCGCTTGGAGGAGGGACGGTTGCGGTTCCGCTGTGTCCGAAGGCGAGATACCAGGCGGCAAACGCGACCGCGACCGGTGCGAACCACAGGAGCTCGCGGCGCCGCCCCGGCGTGAGCACCAATCTCGTGGCGGCGACGACTCCGAAGAAGAGGCCGATCCCGGAGAACATCAGCGAGGCCGTGAGCAGACTGACCGCAGCCAATCTACGGCGCGTGGACGCGCCGCGGGGCGTGGACAAGCCCTCGAGCGCGAGCATCATGCCGAGTCCGCACGCAACCGAACCGACAAAGGCGATCTGAAACGCCCAAAACAGGTCTTCCCACCCGGCGCCCAGCACGAGGAGCATCGCCGCACCGGCAACTCCTATGAGATCCCCCGCCCGGCGCCGAACGAGCTCGAACAGCAGCACAGCGCTGGCCGCATGCAAGGCCAGAAGGACAAGCATGTAGGGCACATAGCTGCGCAGGCCGACGGTGGAGAGAAGGGCCGCGTAGATGAGGCGCGTCAGCATCACGGGGTGCTCGTTGTGGGGTTGAAGGAATGAGACCCATCCCCAGTCAGGGGCGTTCTGGATGAAGTCCCACTCGTCGAAGTAGAAGGTGTAGCCGCGCGACAGCCAGAGGATCGCGGCGCAGGCAACCATGGCCAGCGCGACGACGATGAGCCTCGTGCGCGGAACCTGGACCTGCGAGATCGTCATCCCTTCAGGCGGGGGCCGGAGCGCGCTGCGCCGATCGGGTTGGCGGCGCCGCCAGGCACACCAGCCAGACGGCAAGTCCGATGAGGATCGGCAGTGGTGTCAGGGGCCAGGCGAGCTCGCCGCCGACCACCACGACCACGAGCCACCACCGCTGCCAGGCCGGTGCAGGATCGCGCCAGAAGAGCCAGGCGGCGCCGAGCAGCATCGCGTAGTCCTGAAGATGCCAGTAAGTAGCGCTCAGCGTGGTCGTGACCAGGCCGAGTGCGAAGAGCCGAGCCAGGCTGGAGCCACGGTTCAGATATGCCCCAGTCAGTCCGATCACCAGGACGATGCCCTGCGCGACGTAGCTCAGAGCGCCAGGACCGAGGACGAACGCCGGCGTGAAGTAGCGGTTGTTGGTCACGTGCTGGGCCTCGGTCAACAACGAGCGATAGTCGCTCAATCCCTGCTGGCCGATCACGAGCAGTGAAACTACGACGAGGACTGACATGGTCACCGCCCACGCCCCTGCAATCCGCCACCGGCCGGCTGCAAGGAGCACGAGCGGCAGGGCCAGGACGAGCTGGGGCTTCAGTACCGAGACGCTCAGGACCGCGCCGGCCAGGTACGGCCTGTCGTTCTCGGCGAGCTTCCAGCACGCGACCGCGGCGAGTAGGACGATCACGTCCGGCTGGGCCAGGCTGATGCTGTACTGGACGGGGTACCAGGCGAGGGCGAAGATCAGCCAGAGGAGGCGCGTCCGACCGACTCCAGGGGCGGCGATCCACCAGGCCGCCACGAGCGAGACCAGCGATGCCGCCAGCCAGAGGTAGATGGTGCCCGCCGCGCCGAGCACCGAAAGCGGGACCAGCAGCCACGCCACCGGAGGTGGCGACAGGAAGCGCTCGCCATCGTTGAATTCCGCGCTCGGCCGCAGCTGCGCAAACAGCTGGTGCTGCAGGTCGAGGGCGTAAATGTGGCTCCAGCCATGCTGCAGGCCGATGCGAGCGCCGATGTAGACCAGCGTCAGGTCGTTGTCGAGGATGTCTTTTTGAAGCGGGACGACAACGACGAACCAGGCCGTGAATGCTCCGGCGAGAAGCATGAACCAGGCGAGAGCCAGGAGTCCAAGGTTTCGCGATTTAATGCAGGCAGAGTAGGCGAGTTACCCGCGTTCGGCGAGCGGTATCGGCTTTCGAGGCTCGGGCCCTATGTACTCCGACTGCGGGCGGATGAGGCGGTTGTTGGCGCTTTGTTCCAGCACGTGGGCGGTCCAACCCGCCGCGCGCGAGATGGCAAAGGTGGGCGGGAAGTACTCCTTGGGCAGACCGATCGCCTGCAGCACGCCTGCCGAATAGAACTCCACGTTGGTCGCCTGCGGCCGCTCGGGGTGCTCTTCGTGGAGGATCTGCAGCGCTGTCGCCTCGACCTTGGACGCGAGCTCGTAGAACTTCGGGTTGAGCCGGGCGCACAGCTCCTTCAGGATCTTCGCGCGCGGGTCATACGTGCGGTAGATCCGGTGACCGAAGCCCATGAAGCGCACCTTCTGCTGCCGCGCCTGGCGCATCCAGGGCTCAGCGTTCTCGGCTGTGCCGATCTGCTCCAGCTGGTCCATCACCGCCGACGGCGCCCCACCGTGCGCCGGGCCCTTGAGGGCGCCGATTGCACCCACGAGGCATGAGGCCAGGTCGGAGTCGGTGGAGGCGATCACTCGCGCCACGAACGTCGACGCGTTCATCCCGTGGTCCGCCAGCAGCACGAGATAGGTGTTCAGCGCGCGCACGAGCTCAGGGCTCGCCTCCTTCCCGTGGAGCATGTACAGGTAGTTGGCGGCGTGGGCGAGCTCCGCCCGCGGCTTGACCGGATCAAGCCCCAGCTGGCGGCGATGGAACATCGCGAGGATGGTCGGGAACGATGCTGTCGCATGGATCGCGAGCGGGATGGTCGGCTTCTCGAGCTTGTGCTCGACGCCCTGGACGGAAACGACGCTCCGGAGCACGTCCATGGGGTCCGTGTCTTTGGGCAGCGCGTCGAGCGCGATGATCGCGGCTTGCGTCAGCGTGCGCGAGGCCGCGAGCTCCAGCGTCACCGCATCGAGCTCGGCTCGAGTCGGCAGGCGGCCATTCCACAACAGAAACGCCACCTCCTCGAATGACATGTCTTCGGCGAGGTCGGCGATGACATAGCCGCGGTAGACGAGCCGGCCATTGGCCCCATCCACCATTGAAATTGCTGTCTGCGCCGCGATGATGCCCTCGAGGCCGGGGACGTAGGCGCTCATCGCTTGGCGAGTGGCAGTGGCTGCTTGCCCGGCTCGGGACCTTTCCACACCGACGCGGGCCGGATGATGCGCAGGTCCGCGAGCGATTCCAGCACGTGCGCCGTCCAGCCCGCGACGCGCGAGGTGGCGAACAGGCAGGTGAACATCTCCTTTGGAATGCCGGCGCCGGTCAGCACGACCGAGGCCCAGAAATCGACATTGGTCGCATTCGGCCGCTCCGGGTGCGCCTCATGAAGGATCTGAAGCGCGAGCTCCTCGGTGCGCTCCGCGGTGCGATGGAGGTCAGGCGCGGCAGTCTTGGACATCTCACGGAGGATCTTCGCCCGCGGATCGTAGGTCCGATAGACGCGGTGGCCGAAGCCCGCGAAGCGTTCATGACGCGCGTGGGCTTCGTGCATCCATCGGTCCGCGTTGTCCGCGGAGCCGATCTTGTCGAGCATGGTCCGCGCGGCGAATGTGGCGCCGCCATGCGCAGGTCCTTTCAGGGCTCCGATCGCGCCGACGACGCACGAGGTCAGGTCGCTGCCGGTGGATGCGATCACGCGCGCCGCGAAGGTGGATGCGTTGAGACCGTGGTCGGCAAGCAACACGAGGTACGACTCGACATAGCGCACCCGGTCCGCGGGCGGATCTTGTCCCTCCATCATCCAGAGAAGGTTCGCCGCGTGCGAGAGTTCGCCCCGCGGCTCGAGCACGTCTTTGCCCTGGCGCCGGCGATACGCGGCGGCGACGATAGTCGGGAAGACCGCGGTCAGGGTGACCGCCTCTTCAAGCGTCGGCTTGGTCAGCGTCCTGGTCGCACCTTGCGCGGACACGATCGTCCTGAGCGAATCCATGGGATCGGTCTGTGGATCAAGGGACAGAAGAGCGCCGCGCGCGCTGTCATTGAGTGGGCGGGCCGCGGACATCTGCTTGCACAAGGAGTCGAGCTGCGGCTTGTTCGGCAGATTGCCGTTCCACAGGAGGTAGGCAACCTCCTCGAAAGTGACAGCTGGGGCGAGGTCTTCGATCAAGTAACCGTCGCGATAGATGAGGCGGCCGTTGGCCCCATCGACTTCGCTGATGGCTGTTTCGGCCGCTACCACTCCCTCCAGCCCCGGGCTGAACTCCGTCACCGGCTTAAGTGTAGGGAGGCCACGTTCACGACCACTCGGACCACGACTAAAGTTCAGGCATGTTCCCGCCACCGCCACCGCGACCGGTCGACGCGCGGTCGGTGCAGCTGCTGACTTGGGCTGCGGTGATCCTCGTGCTGGGAAGCGATGTCGGGTACGTCTTGCTCATGAGAGGGCAGGGCGCGGGCGACCCAAATGCGTACACGGTGCCGTTCCTTGCGGGCTACCTCGTGCTGATGGCGGCGCTGTTGATGGTTTCGCTTTTGCGCCTCCCCAGGCCTGGGTGGCGGATGCCCCTACGCGGTGCCGCAGCCGGCGGGCTCCTGGTGCTTGGCGTGCTCGCCCTCATGTCTGTCGGCCTTCCCCTGCTCATCGCCGGAGGTCTGGCGACCGCGGCGACGGCGCGCACCCTGCGCGTACCGCAAACCAAGGCGACGCTCTCTGCAGTGGCGTCCGCCGTAGTTGCTGTGGCTGTGCTGCTGACCGGATTCGCGGTCAGCGGGCGGATCATCTCGATCTCGTGTCCACCGACGGGGTCCATGTCGGGCGGCGGATCTGGCGGATTCCTGAGCGGGCCCTACTACTACGAGTGCGTCGACGGTCACCTCACCTATCACTCAGGGACCTGCAACTCCAGCGCGATCGACCAGAACGGCAACGTGACACACCCTGGTTGTTGAGCTCGACCGATGAGCCTGCGGGCCGCGACCTACCTCGCTCCATGCAACCGGCCGCTGTACGAGTTCGTCGCTGATGCATGCGGCGCAACCGAGCTCGTCGACGGCGGCGACTGGAGGCAGCTCGAGACCGGACACATCGACCTCGCGTTCATCTGCAGCCCGCCGGTGATCTGGCTGCGCGGTGCTGTGGAGGCGATCGCTGCGCCGGTCCTGGTGGATTCGCGCTTTGGTGGAAAGGCGTTGTACTCCTCCGAGGTCATCGTGAGCCGCGACTCACCCTTCCAATCCCTTGAAGACCTGCGGGGAGCGCGTTGGGCGATCAACGAGCCCAGCTCATGGTCGGGTTACTGGGTCACGCTTCAGCGAGTCGGGTCGTGGGACTTCTTCGGTGAGGTCGTCGAGGCGGCCTTCCACGAGAGGGCGTTGCGGATGGTCGCGGAGGGGAAGGTTGACGGGTCTGCGATCGACTGCCACGTGCTGGGAGTCGTGTTCAAAAATGACCTCAAGCTCGCCGCGAGACTCAGGGTGGTCGATACGCTCGGCCCCGCGCCGAGCCAACCCGTGGTCGTGCGAGCGGGTCTCGAGGCTGAGGTCAAGGAGCGTATCCGAGAGCGGCTGCTCGGCCTGCACGGTTCCTTGATGAGGGAGTTTGGAGTTGCCGGCTTCGCGGCGGCGCCGGACTACTCCGAGATCGCCGCGGTGGTTTTGCCGGCTACAAATGATCGGCGTTAGCAGGAAATCCGACACTCGATCGTTAGACTTTCTAACGAACACACGACCGGAGGTACCAAATGTCTTTTCTACGTCCTGCAAAGATCGTCACATCGTTCGTGCGATATCTAGGCGGGTCCCTTTTCTGGCCTGACGAGACCGAGGGACCTGCCTGCTCTTGTGACAGTTGTCAGGAAGCCTGGCAGCGGAACCAATCCCGTGACATCCCCACGCCTCGAGCCCAAGTGGAGCAGGACTTGGGACGAATGCGTCCCGCCTAGTTCGGTTAGACCATCCCCGAGGTGGCGCTCAGGCCGGATTTACTCCGGCCGTCCCCACACGTCCTTGTATGCCAACCGTGCGTTGCGTGGAGTAACTACTTAGTCAAGTCCCATCGACATACCGGAATGGGAGCAGCCACGCGCGAAGCGCCTGGCGATGAGGGAAAACCATCCGGGTTTTCCCTCATAAGTCCTAGACCATTCCCAGTTCCCAGCGCGCCTCTTCGGACATGCGCTCTGGGGACCAGACGGGTTCGTAGACGATGTCGACCCCGGCGTCTTTGATGCCGGGCAGAGTGAGCAGGTGGTCGCGGACGTCCGACATCACCTCGGCCGCCATCGGGCAGCCCAGGGCGGTGAGCGTCATCTTGACGTCCACGCGTTCGGGCTTGATCGCGATGTCGTAGACGAGGCCGAGGTCGATGATGTTGACCGGGATCTCAGGGTCGAAGCATTCGCGGAGGACCTCGATCACGTCCTCAGGCTTGACCGTCGCGTCCGGTGCGACCTCAGTGGTGGGGGCGAATGGGCTCATGGTGTCTCCAGCGGCAGGCCGGCATCGCGCCACGCCTTGGTCCCGCCGCGGAAGTTGACCACGTCCTTCACTCCGAGAGCCACCGCCATCTCAGAAGCCACGGAGGACCGTTCGCCCATCGCGCACACGAAAATCGTGCGGTCGCGGAACTTCTGCGCGGTCGGGTTGGCCAGGAGCGTGTTGAGCACGACGTGCCGCGCTCCGGGCACGTGTCCCTTGTTCCATTCCCAGTCTTCACGCACGTCGACGATGTCGTAGCCCTCGTCGATCAGCTTCTTCACGTCATCGAGTTTCAGGTCGCGATACGTCGCCTCCTGGTTCGTCATGCCCATATCTCCTATTCCTCGTCCTCTTCATTAGCGGCCAATCCGTAAGCACCCACTTTCAGCACCTTCAATGACAGCAGCGCGCACTTGATGCGGGCGGGGGAGATGTCGATCCCCAGCTCCCCGAGCACGTCCGCCTTCCCGATCTTCTTGGCCTCTTCCAGGGGAAGGCCTTTCAAGCGTTCCGTCAGGAGCGAGGCCGACGCCTGGGAGATGGCGCATCCGCGTCCGTGAAACCTCACGTCCTCGATCACCCCGTCCTTGACCCGGAAGTCCATGCCGATCACGTCGCCGCACAGAGGGTTGTCCTCTTCGTGGCTGATATCAGGGTTCTCCAGGCGGCCGAAGTTCCGCGGGTTCTTGTAGTGGTCGAGGATGTATTCGCGATAGAACTGATCATCGGCAGCGGTGCCTGCTCGCACGTTCATTGCTGGGAGACAACTTTCGGGGTCCCCGCGAAATCGAAGATTTCGTGGGGTGAATAGAACTGGTCATCGGCCGCCGTTCCCATGCTCACTTGAAAATCCGCTGGGCCTCTTTGATGGAACCGACCAAACGGTCGACTTCATCCTTCTGTGTGTAGACGTAGAACGAGGCGCGGGCGGTGGCGGCGACTCCGAGCCGCGTCATGAGCGGCATCGCGCAGTGGTGGCCGGCCCGCAGGCAGACCTGGTCGCGGTCGGCGATGGTCGCCAGGTCGTGTGGGTGGATTCCTTTCAGGTCGAAGGAAATCACGCCCGCACGGCGCGACGGCGGTGGGCCGTAGAGCGTCAGCCCTTCGATGTCGCTCAGCGCCTCGTAGGCGTACTCGGTGATCTCCCGTTCGTGCGCGCGGACGGCGTCCATGCCCAGCGCGCTCAGGTAGTCGACCGCAGCTCCGAGCCCGATGACCTCGGCGATGGCCTGGGTACCGGCTTCGAACTTCCAGGGCAGGTCGTGGTAGGTCGTGCCCTCGACGCGGACGGTCTTGATCATGTCGCCGCCCGACATGAACGGGTCCATCGTTTCGAGCAGCTCGCGGCGGCCGTACAGGATGCCCGCGCCGGTCGGCCCCAGCATCTTGTGCCCGCTGAACGCGTAGAAGTCGCAGCCGAGAGCGCGCACGTCCACGCCTTGATGAGGCGCTCCCTGCGCGCCGTCGACCAGCACCGTCGCGCCGGCCGCTTTGGCCGCGGATACCATCTCGCTCGCCGGATTGATCGTGCCCAGTGCGTTGCTCACCTGGCCGAACGCAACCAGCTTCGGCGACCGCTCGAGCAGCTTGTGGAACTGGTCCAAACGCAGCTCGCCGCGCTCGTCGATGTCGACATACTCGATCGCCGCTCCCGTCGCGGCGGCAAGGATCTGCCACGGGACGATGTTCGAGTGGTGGTCGATGATCGTGAGGACGATGAGGTCGCCCTTGTGGATGTGCTTGCGGCCCCACGAGTACGCGACGAGGTTGATCGCCTCGGTCGTGCCCCGCGTGTAGATGATCTCCTTGGTCGAGGCTGCGTTGATGAGCTCGCGGACTTTCTCGCGCGTGGCTTCGTAGCGCACGGTCGCCTCTTCTGCGATCCGGTAGGCGGCGCGGTGGATGTTCGAGTTGTACTTCTCGAAGTACTCCATCATCGCCCCGGTCACCTGGCGCGGCCGCTGCGACGTGTTCGCCGAGTCCAGGTAGGCGATCCCGGTCTCGAAGATCGGAAAGTCCTTCCTGATCGCGGTGACGTCGAAGGTCTTGATCATTCGGGAACCTCGACGAAGATGTCGTCGCCTTCCACCGACACGGGATATGTCTGGGCGGGGATCACCGCCGGCAGGCCTGTGACCTTGCCGGTGACGAGGTTGAAGCGAGATCCGTGCTGCGGGCATTCGACGTCCATGCCCCAGAGCTCGCCGTCGCAGAGGCTGAACTCCTCGTGCGTGCAGACGTCGTTGAGGGCGTAGAAGTTTCCGTCCTCGGCGTGGGCGAGGCAGATCGGAATTCCCATCCCCCCACCGGCGCTGCGCGCCACCTCCCCGCTGACGGGGAGGTAAACCTGTTTCATCGTCTCGTCGGGAAGCTCCGCGACCGAGGCGACGCGATACCTAGCCAAGCCGCGCCTCCAGGTCGGCCTCGATCAGGTTGCGCGCGTGCTCGAACGGGATGCGGTCCAGCACGTCGCCGAAGAAGCCCTGCACGATCATCCGCTTCGCGGTCGCTGCTGGAATACCGCGCGACTGAAGATAGAACATGCTCATCGGGTCGACTGGACCGACAGTGGCGCCATGGGTGCAGCGCACGTCGTTGTTGTCGATCTCAAGCATCGGGATCGAGGTCGCCTTGGCGTGATCCGAAAGCACGAGGTTCCGGTTGGCCTGGTAGGCGTCCGAGCGCGCCGCGCCTTTTTCGATCCGGATCAGCCCGGCGTAGACCGTGCGCGCAGTGTCCTGCAGGGCGCCTTTGAACAGAAGGTCTGAGCGTGTGTTGCCGACCTGGTGGTCCTGCAGAGTGTGGAAGTCGAAGAACTGCTGGCCGGACGCGAAGTAGATCGCCTTCAGCTCGGCCTCCGACCCCTGTCCAACCAGCGATGCCTCGACGCGAGTCTTGGAAAAGCGCCCGCCGAGTGTGACGTTGAAGAGCTTCAGCTTCGAGTCCTTCTCGAGGCGTGCACGCTGGTCGCCGAAGTGCCATGCGTTGTGTCCCCACTTCTGCAGCGAGACGTAGCCGACCTCGGCGCCCTCACCGACGAAGATCTCGGCTGAGCCGGTGCGATAGCCGGGCTCGTCATCGCCTTCCGAGACATACTCGTCCAGGTAGTGAAAGCGAGCGCCGCGGCCGGCGACGATCAGCGTGTGGGGCAGCAGAGCGGCGCCGCCGGCGTGCGAGGTGTGCACCGCGACGATCGGCTCGTCGATCACCACGCCGTCCGGCACGTAGAGGAACGTCCCGCCCGTGAAGAACGCCGCGTGCAGCGCTGTGAAGTGGTCGCGGTCGGCCCGCGCAAGAGAGAAGAGAAGCGGCTCGACAAGCTGCCGGTGCTTCTCAGCGGCCACGCGCAGCGGCTCGAGGATGACTCCGCGGGGCAGCGCTGCCAGCCCGCCCAGCTTGAAACCGTTGCGGTGCTCCAGTTCCGAGAAGTCAGTCGCCTTCAGGCCGCTGATGTCGGTGCGGCGCCACTCCTCATCCGTCTTGCTCGGCATCGGCAGGCGCTCGTACGTATCGAGCGCGCTGAGCCGGCGCTTCTGCAGCCAGTCGGGTTCCCCCTGGAGAACTGATTTCTCCAGAGTTTCGAGGGTAAACGACATGCTTAGCCTACGGAGCCTTCCATCTCGAGCTGGATGAGGCGGTTCAGCTCCACGGCGTACTCGAGCGGAAGCTCCTTGGTAAAGGGCTCGATGAAGCCGTTGACGATCATCGTCTCGGCCTCGCTGCGCGTGATGCCGCGGCTCATGAGGTAGAAGAGCTGCTCGTCGGACACCTTGCTCACCGTGGCCTCGTGGCCAAGGGTCACGTTCTCCGCGTCGACGTCGTTGTAGGGGTACGTGTCGGAGCGAGACTCGTCGTCGAGCAACAGCGCGTCGCACTTGACGAACGACTTGCTGTTGTTCGCGCCCGGGTACATCTTGATGTGGCCGCGGTAGGACGTGCGCCCGCCGCCCTTGGAGATCGACTTGGACGTGATGGTCGACGTCGTGTTCGGCGCGACGTGGATCATCTTGCCGCCGGCGTCCTGGTGCTGACCCTTGCCGGCGAACGCCACCGAGAGCACATCGCCCTTCGCGCCCGGCTCCATGAGATAGACGCTCGGGTACTTCATCGTGATCTGCGAGCCGAGGTTGCCGTCGACCCACTCCATGGTCGCGTCGGCGTACGCCAGAGCGCGCTTCGTCACCAGGTTGAACACGTTGGTCGACCAGTTCTGGATCGTCGTGTAGCGGCAGCGCGCGTTTTTCTTGACGATGATCTCGACCACCGCCGAGTGCAGCGAATCGGTCGTGTAGATCGGAGCTGTGCAGCCCTCGATGTAGTGCACGAACGAGCCCTCGTCGCAGATGATCAGCGTCCGCTCGAACTGGCCCATGTTCTCCGCGTTGATGCGGAAGTAAGCCTGCAGCGGGATATCCACTCGCACGCCCTTCGGGACGTAGATGAACGAACCGCCCGACCACACCGCGCTGTTCAGCGCGGCGAACTTGTTGTCCGCGGGCGGGATGACGGTGCCGAAGTACTCCTTGAAGAGCTCCGGGTGATCGCGCAGCGCCGAGTCGGTGTCGGTGAAGATGACGCCCTTCTTAGACAGCTCCTCGTGCAACGAGTGGTAGACAACCTCCGACTCGTACTGCGCTGAGACGCCGGCGAGGAACTTGCGCTCGGCCTCGGGCACGCCCAGCCGGTCGTACGTCCTTTTGATGTCGGGCGGCAGGTCTTCCCACGTGGTCGACTGCTTGTCCGACGCCTTGAGGTAATAGAAGATGTTCTCGAAGTCGATCACCGAGAGATCCGCGCCCCACGTGGGCATCGGCTTCTTGCGGAACATCTCGAGTGAGCGAAGCCGAAACTTCAACATCCACTCCGGTTCCTTCTTCATCCACGAGATCTCCTTGACGATCTCGGGGTTCAGGCCGCGCTTGGCCTTGAAGATGTAGTCCTCGGGGACGAAGAAGCCGTACTTCTCCTTGTAGTCGGAGCCGACGTCGACTTTAGGTACCGTGGCCATCAGCTCGCCTCCTCCGTTTTCAGCACGGCCGGCTCGTCAGCCTCCGCCCATTCCGAGTAACCCGTCTTCTCCAGGCGCGCCGCGACCTCGGGACCACCCGACAGCACGAACTTCCCGTCCACCAGCACGTGAACGTAGTCGGGCTTGATGAACTCCAGGATGCGCGTGTAGTGCGTTATGATCAGGACGCCGAGCTCGGGACCGCGCATGCGGTTCACGGCCTCGGCGACGAATTTGATCGAGTCGATGTCGAGCCCCGAATCGGTCTCGTCGAGGATCGCGATCTCGGGCTTGAGCATCGCCATCTGCAGGATCTCCGCGCGCTTCTTCTCGCCGCCGGAGAACCCGTCGTTGATGTAGCGCGGCAGGAACGAGTCGTCCATGTGCAGCACCTCGAGCTCACCCTTGAGCATCGAGCGAAATTCCTTGGGGGAGATCTGCTTCGACTTGTCCTTGCCGTCGTACCCGCGCTTCGCGTTGAGCGCGGTGCGCAGGAAGTTGGTCATGGAGATGCCGGGCACGACCACGGGGTACTGCAGCGCGAGGAACATGCCCAGGCGCGCCCGCTCGTCGACCTCGAGCGCGAGCACGTTCTGTCCTTTGAAGATGACCTCGCCGCCGTCCACCGTGTAGCCGGGATGACCCATCAGGGTGTGCGAGAGCGTCGACTTGCCGGAGCCGTTCGGCCCCATCACCGCGTGAACCTCGCCCTTGTTGATCGCCAGCGTGACGCCCTTGAGGATCTCCTTGCCCTCGACGCTTGCCCTCAGGTCTTTGATCTCGAAATCAGCCAACTCTACCTCCGCTTTTCTTGACTTCATAGGTGCAATCGTTCGCCGCTTCGGCCATCCAGGTCGACCTCGTGACCGGGGTACCCAGAAGCCGTTCGTACATCTGCTGCTCGTTCATGCAGGGCAGGCCCGTGCGGGCGGCGACGTCCTGGATGGGGCAATTGCAGTGACGGATCGCGAGCCCACCCTCCGCCAGCTCGACCACCTCGGCCATATGACCGTGCTCGGTGGCGAGCTTGGCCAGCTCGCGGACGCGCGCTTCAAAGTCTAGCCCCGCCAGTCGGGAGGCATATTCGGCCTCGAGCTTCGCCGCTCGCCGCGCAAAGAAGTCCTTCAGCTGCTCTTCGGACAAGAACTCCACGAGCTGTCCGGTCAACTCCCGGTGGCCGTCGGGGAAGTGTTCACCGGCCGCGGCGGTCAGCTGGTAGATGTTTTCGGGGCGGCCGCGGCCGTGGGGCTCAGCGGAGGCGACGGTGGCCAGCCCGGCCGACTCGAGGGCCTCCAGGTGGCGAAGGGCGCCTTGCTTGGACACCTCGAGGTGCGAGGCCACCTCGCCTAACGTGGCGCTGCCGCGCGTCTTGAGGAAGGCGAGGATCGTCTGGCGCCTGGTATCCACGAAGCAATCCTACGAGTTTTTCAACACCCATGTTGAAATACCCGCCAAGGGACGAGATACGCTCCGGCCATGCGGCGCCTCCTGGCGGTGCTGGTCGCGGCTCACGTGGCAGTGCTGCCGGCCCCCGCCTACGCGGTCGGAGCGTCATGGGAGCAGTGGAAGCCGATCAGCGGGGTGTTCGACGTGGACGGCCCGCGGAGCGACGGGACGCTCATCGTCGCCGGCTCGGCAGCCCTCTACCTCGCGGATCCCGCGGGGACGGTCAACCCGTTTGCGCGCGGGCCGGGCGGTTATCACGAAGACCCCGGAGCCGAAGCCTACCTCGCGATGTCGACAGCGGCCCACGTCGCTGCGACGGGGTGCGATTTTGCCCCTGACGAGACGTACCTGCTGCGCCTGCACGTGCCGATCGGGGTCAACCGCGTGAATGCGGCCGGCGATGAATCTGGTCCTTTCGTCAACGTGACCGGTGCCTCCTCGCTCAACGGGATCGCGTTCGACACCACGGGAGCGTTCGATCACCGGCTGCTGGTCAGCGGACCGGCCGGCACCAAGACCGCCATCTTCGCCATCGACTGCACGGGGGCGGTGCAGACGATCACCTCCTCGGCTCCGGTGCTCGAGGGCGGGTTGGCAGTGGCGCCGAGCACCTTTGGCTCATTCGGTGGCGCGCTGATCGCACCCGACGAGCTGAGCGGAAATGTGTACGCGATCACTGCAAGCGGCACGGTGAGCCTGGTCGCGAAGCCGGCCCTGCCGACCGGCGGTGACATCGGCGTCGAGAGCGTTGGTTTCGTGCCGGCAGGTTTCATGGCGCGCGGCGGATTTGTCTACTACGCGGACCGGCTGACCGCGGGCAATCCGCATCCCGGAACGGACAGCTTGCTGCGCCTGGCGTCAGCCCAGCTGGCCGCGGCCGGCGTCCAGGACGGCGATCTGCTCGTGGCCACCGAGGGCGGAGCCACGCTGGTCGCTGTGCACTGCGAAGCGTCCTGCACGGTGATCTCGGTGGTCGCGACCACGACCAAAGCGCACGGGGAAGGACACCTCGCCTTCACCATGGGCCCGGCCCCGCCGAGCCCGGTCGCGCCGTCCGCGCCCGCCACACCTTCGGGTGGCCTCCCGCCCCAGCTGGCGGCATTCGCCGGACAGTGGGGTATGCCTGCGATCGCCTTCCTGCTCCTGGTGGCGCTGGTCGCGGCCGTCGGCGTCCAGGCGGCCATCCGCCGGCGCCGTCGTTGACCCGCTAGGCCGCCGTTCGATGGATCGCGCCCTGCTGCTGGGGGCGCGCGGCCTGCGCGCGTTTGGCTTCGGCTTCGCCGCCGTGCTCATCGGGGTCCATCTTGAGAAGCGCGGCCTGCCGGCCGGCTTGATCGGTTTGACGGTCGGCCTGGGTCTGGCGGCCGCCTCGCTGTCTGGCCTGGCCACTGCGGCGCTGGCCGCCCGTGTCGGACGGCGCTGGACCCTCGCGGTTTCGGGAGTCCTCATGGCGCTGACCGGGGTCGACCTCGCGCTGGCCACGCAGCCGGCACTGCTGGTGTTTTCGGGCCTGACCGGGATGCTCGGCGCGGCCAGCGTTGACCTCGGACCTTTCGCTTCCGTCGAGCAGGCGGTGCTCGCGGAAGCCGTTCCGCCCGCGGCACGGAACGTCGCCTTCGCGCGCTACTCGCTGACCGGCGGTCTATTCAACGCGGCCGGCGGCTTGAGCGCCACGCTCGCGAACAGCCTGACGTGGACTGAAGCCTTCTTCTTTGTCTATGCAGCGCTCGGTTTGTTGACGGCGGCGCTGCCGATGCTGATGAGCCAGCGCGTCGAAGCGCCGGCCGTCGCGCCTGCGTTCGGTTCGTTCAGGCCGCTGATCGGACTCGCGGCGCTCTTCGCGCTGGACTCGTTGGGCGGCGGCTTCGTCGCCAACGCCGTGATCGCGTACTGGCTGCATGTCAGGTTTGGCGTGGGCGCCGGGTTGCTCGGCCCCGTTTTCGCCGGTGTGGCCTTGCTTCAGACGCTTTCGTATGAGGTTTCTGGGCGGCTGTCCAGCCGGTTCGGCCTGATCAACACGATGGTCTTCACGCACCTGCCCAGCAACCTGCTGCTTCTGCTCATCCCATTCAGCCCCAGCCTTGCCTGGGCGATCGGCCTGCTGATGGCGCGCTTTGCGCTGTCGCAGATGGACGTACCCGCGCGGCAGGCTTATGTCGTCTCGATCGTCCCGCCGGCGGAGCGCGCGGGCGCGGTGGCGATGACCGGTGCGGTGCGTGGGGTGGCGCAGTCGTTTGGTCCGGCGCTGGCGGGGATCGCGATCGGAACGGCCGCCTTCGGCGTGCCGTTTTTCGCGGCCGGAGGGCTCAAGATCTTCTACGACCTCGCTCTCTTCGGAGCATTTCGACGCCGAAAGGCAGATCACGAACGGTAGGGTCTGCGCATGCCAGACGACCTGGGCGGGATTGACGGCGACGAGCTCGAGCGTCGCGTGGCCGCCATCAAGGAACGGATGCGACCTCTCGAGCTGGAGGTCGCCGCGCTGCGGGGTGAGCGCGACGTGGTGCTCACCGAGATCAGGCGGCGGGAGCGCATCGCGCAGCGGACGTCCCGGGCCGACCTCAAGGCGGCCATGAAAGGGGGCCAGTTTCCGACCGTCGCGGAGCTCATCGCCGCCAGCGACTCGGGGTCGCTCGAGGACTACGTCTACAACCTGAAGACCGGCGGTGAGGTGAAACTAGGCTTTCCCGGCGCGCGTCTACAGAGTGTGAGCTTCACAGACGGCGCCAAAATCGCCCAGGCAGGCGACCTCGGGCAGGCGGCCGAGCTGTATGCGGCGGGCTGGGAGCTCGGCAGCCCCGGCCGGCCTGGAGTACGGGTTCATTTTCCGGGCACGCGCCAGGAGCGTTTGGTCCCGGCAAACGAGGTGTATGCTCGCCCCGCGACCGAGCGAGGGGGGGAGGGCGTTTGAGGGATCAGATGAAAAGACTCCGCGCCTTAACAGCCCGACTAGGGCCATTCGGCCGTAGCATCGGCTGCTACTGAGATGATCGCCGTTGAGCGGCCGGCGCCCGAATCCGACGACCCCGAGCTCGCGCTCGTGCCCGCCGAACCTGCCCCGACGCCTGCACCGCCGGCGGGCGCGCGACCCAAAGTAGGGCGGCTAAGTCGCAAGGTCTCTGCGCTGGTGATCGTCGCAGCGCTGCTGGCCGCCGCCGAAGGCGGCTTCGGGGTCCTCGATACGACGGTTGCATTCGGCCTTCAAGGGCGCGCGGCCGCGCTGCATCAACACTGGGCCGCCATGCGACTTGACGGAATCCCCGACTCTGATCTCGCCACCCTCGAGCGGGAATGGGCCTTCAGCCAGAGCACGACGTTGCTCGGCGTCGGCGCCGTCTTCTGGTCGCCTCGCGCCGGTTCGACCATCGATCGCTGGCAGGCCGAGAGTGACGCGATCTGGGCGCGCGACCTGGGCCAGGATCGCGCGGGCGCGGTGGCGGCAGAGCAGAACCTGCACCGGGCGCTCGGCACCGAGCCGAAGACTCAATGGAAGGCCAGGCTTGACGCGCTCGCCGCGGCGTCGACGCCCGCCGACTACGCCGCGCTCAGGACGGACTGGAGCCTGGAGGCAAGGTTGCTCCCGATCGACGCAAGGATCGCGCGGGGGACCGCGACGATCGCGAACCAGGCGCTCCAGGCCAAGAACCTCGGCATTCGAAGCGACCCGTCGGCCGCCCTCCTGGCCCGGGCGGACGGATACAGCCAGATGGACGCCCAGGGACGGATGGCCCGCGCCGAGCTATTGACGCGGAGCCTGATCTCGGTCGGGGCTGACCTTCAGGGCCGGCTGGACGCGGCCGCCGTCACGAAGCAGGCTTTCGATCACGCAAACAACCAGATTTCCGTGGCAAGCCTCTACGGCATCGACCTGTCGACCTACCAGGGCCGGATCGACGGCAACCGGGGAGCCTACGCCGACTCCGTCACAGCGGCCGAGTTCGGCCGGATCACCGCCGACCTGAACCAGATCTCGTCGGTCGCCGACAACGCGATCGGCGCCGCGCTCAATGCCACGCACATCATCTCTGGCGTTGCTTTCTACTACCAGACCCACTACTTGAGCTGCGAGGAAGCCGCGATGTCGATGGCGCTGACTCATCAGGGCATCAACTTGAGTCAGGACCAGATCCTCGCGGAGCTTGGGGCTGACCGCCGCGCGGCGTACACGGATTCATCGGGCACACTGCGCTGGGGCAACCCGTACCAGACGTTCGTCGGCAGCGTCAACGGCAGCGAGTACAACCTCACGGGCTATGGCACCTACTGGCCGCCCCTGGTACGCGTCGCCAAGGCGCATGGGGCGCGTCTCATCGCGTACGGCTCGATGTCGGCGGCGACCATTTATGCCCGCGTCATCGCAGGCCACCCGGTGGTCGTATTCGCGACCTGGGACTGGGCGTGGCACCCACGTCACGACTATCTGAGCTTCGACGGCCAGTGGATTCCGTTCATCGGTCCGTCCCAGGCGTCGCACGTCTACACGGTGGTTGGGATCAACGCCGGCTCGGTGTTGGTCAACGATCCCCTCCGCGGCCAGTACTGGGTGAGCAAGGGTGCCTTCCAGGCGTCTTACTCGGACTTCAACGAAGCCATCGTCTTCGCGTAACGCATTCAACGACGTCGGAAGCGGCGAGTGCCGGCTCCGGCCGGGGAATTCGGCGGAGTTAGCTTGTCACCAGGGGAGCGAGGACCACGAAGATCCGGCCGCTGTTCAGCGAGGGGTAGGCCTGGTCCAGGTCGTCGATCGCATGCATCAGCTGGTCATAGCTGATGTGGTACCCCTGTCCTCGCGTCAGGCCGGGGTCATTGAGAACGTAGTTATCACCTGAGTCGTAGCCCACCACCACGAGGTAGTGGGAGACCGACCAGCCGGCCTGTTCGAAGTGTGAGCTGTAACCGGGGTAGTTGGAGTTGCCGAGGCCGTGCGTTCGCACACCGACGATCAGCGGGCGTCCAAGCGCCAGCTGCTGTTTCATGTTCTCCCGGCTGGCCTCGAGGAGCTTGTAGCCCCAACCCATGTTCCGCTGGGCGACTTCGCCCACCTGCTGGCTGGTCAGGTCCACCGCGGGTTTCCACGTGGTGATCTGGTTGATCCCGGCGTCAGCCGTCTGCGGGTCGATCAGCTTGCCGGAGTGATCGCCATGCAGGTAGCGGTCGACCATAAGGAGGCTCGCCTCTTCGCAGGTGTGCTGCCGCGCCGCCCAGTTGTTGAGGGGTGCCTGCGATGTGAACGGGACCGGGAGGAAGACCGCCGCAGGCAAGACCACCGGCGCCTGGCTGGGAGCCGAGACGCTGATATCGATCGGGACGAGGTCCGGCGTGACGTACGAGATCTGCGGCCCGGCGCCGAAAAAGGCGAAGTAGATGCCGGCTCCGATGGCCACCGACGCCACCAGGCCGAGTCCGAGCAGCCACTTGAGGGCGCCAAACATCGCTAGGTAGAACTCAAACGGGCCGCAAAAGGTTGCGGTGCGGGGAGGGGCAATCTGGGTTCCATTGCTTGGGAATCGTCCGCAGTATACCGGCGGGGTTTACATCGCTAAACCCAAATCAGTAGCCGCCCTCGACTCGGCGTTTCTGTAGCGACTGAGAGGTTAGAGGTCGCTTGAGGATCGGAGGGCAGACGCAGTGGGAGTTCTAGTCAGGCGCGGTGGCATCCGGCCCCGGCGGCCGGTTCGTTGGGGTGGGGTCGTGATCGCGGTCATGGCGGCGTTGGTCCTGGGCAGCGGTTCGGGCGTGGTCGCCCGCCACTACCTGAACCAGCGCGAGGCCCCGAGGCCGCTTGCGGGCGTGACCAAGGTGCACGCGCAGCCGATCCAATCGATCGAGGTGGGGCCTGGCACGATGCCGACTCCGACGCCCCTGCCCGAGCAGGTCCTGCTGCAGGTGCCGTTCACCACGCAGGCGCCGCTCAACAACTGGGCGCAGCACCAAGAAAGCTGCGAGGCCGCCACCCTGACGATGCTCGTCAGCTATTGGCAGCACAACTCATCGGTCGTGCTCGATCCGCATGCCGCTGACGCGTCCATCCGTCAGATCGATGCGTGGAAGCCTCAGCCCGACCTGAACGACGTGATGATGGGCGACCTCGCCTGGCAGCATTTCGGATACTCCTACCGGCTCGTGCCGAACGATCCGAAGGTGATCGCGGAGCAGCTGTCGGCCGGCAGGCCGCTCATCGCGGAGGTGCGCACGCACGCCCTTGGCAATGCGCACTATCCCGGCTACAGCAGCCACTACGAGCAGAACGGGTGGTCGGTGCCGCACTTCATCCTGATCGTCGGCTACGACAGCACTGGCGTCTGGCTGAACGATCCAGGCATCTCGTGGGGCCGGGGCTACCACATCAGCTACGCACAGCTCGCCCACGCCATTGACTCGCTCGACCAGCATCACCCGGCCCTGAACGAAGGCCAGGTCCTGCTCCTTCTCGCGCCCGAGAAGCCCGTGAAGGCACGCCCCGGCAACCTCTAGCTTTCTCCCGGTCGCCAATGCGGCGCAGGGAAACTAGGATTACTCGCCAATGAGCGACCAGGCGGAGCAGGCTGCCGGCGCCGCCGCCGAGCTCGGCACCCGCGCCGTCAGCAATGCCCTCGTGATTCTTGCCGCCCGCGTCGTCTCGCGATTGGTCTCGCTGGTCGTCGTGATCGTCCTCGCGAATGCGCTTGGGGCTACGAACTACGGTCGATACACGACCCTGATCGCCTACCTGGCCCTCGTGTCGGTGATCGCGGACCTCGGGTTCAACCCGCTTTACACGCGAGAAGCGGCGCGCAATCGGAAGGAGCTGGGCGACTATCTCGGCACGCTCCTGGTGTTGAAGGTCGCCCTCGCGGCCGCGGCCAGCGTGATCCTGGCCATCGCCCTCAGCCTGGGGGCAGGGCTGAGCTCGTTGATCCTGCCCGGCGCCGTCCTGCTGATCGCAACCGCGTACGCCAACCTGCTGCGCAATACCTTTTATGCAGTCGGCCGCGCTGAGTTCGACGCGGTGGCGATCATCGCCGAGATCGCCATCCAGGGCGGTCTCATCTTCTACGGCGCGCGGCACAACGCCGGCGTGAGCTTTTACGTCTGGGCTTACGTCGCGTCTTTCCTCTTCACCATCGTCTACTCGCTGGTCGTCATCCGGGTCTTTCGTCTCGGACGGGTGCGCCTCGGCTTCGACGTCAATCTCGTGCGACGCTGGTTTCCGCTTGCCTTGCCCTTCGCCTTCACGTTCTTTCTGACGAACCTCTACTTCCGAGCCGACGTGCCCATCCTGCAGCACTTCCGCACCTTCGCCGAAGTCGGTTGGTACACGTTCGCGTACAAGCCGTTCGAGGCCCTGCAGTTCATTCCGCTCGCGATTCAGGTGGTCGTCTATCCATTGCTCGGCGTCTACTTCGTCACCGACGTCTCACGCCTGAAGGTGGCTTACGAGCGCTTCTTCAAAGTGTTGGTCCTGCTCGGCTGGCCGCTGACGGTCGGGACGTTTGTGCTGGTCCACCCGATCATCCGCGTGTTCAGCCCGTCGGGGGCGTTCGCGCAGTCGGAGGCCGCCCTCAGGATCCTGGCCTTCGCCATCGTCTTCCTCTTCGCGAACTCGGCTTTCTACGCGATGCTCAACGCGATCAACAGGCAGCACCTCAACGCGTGGGCGACCGGGCTCGCCGCGGCGATCAATATCGTTCTCAACCTCATCTTCATCCCGCTCTTCGGCTATCTGGCCGCGAGCACGACCACCGTGGTGACGGAGGCGGCGCTCTGCATCTTCGGCTGGTGGTTCGTGCAGAGGAACCTACCTGAGCTGAGGCTTCCCGTAATCCGGCTGAGCTGGCGTGTCTTGGTGGCCGGGGCCGTGATGGGCGCGGTGCTCTACCCGCTGCGCCGCTATTCGATCTTCATCAGCCTCCCCGCGGGCGGGCTGGTTTACCTGGTCGCCATCTTCTTGATCCGGGCGATCGAACCAGAGGAGTGGCGGCTGGCCCGCGACGGGCTGCTCTCCCGGTTGA
This sequence comes from Candidatus Dormiibacterota bacterium, assembly GCA_035602315.1. Taxonomy (GTDB): domain Bacteria; phylum Chloroflexota; class Dormibacteria; order Dormibacterales; family Dormibacteraceae; genus Palsa-870. Next base: position 3,783 of record DATNML010000090.1, on the reverse strand, counting down.
GGCGCAGCCGGGCCGCGTAACAGAAATATGAGAGTGAACCCGGATGGTTCCCTCTCATCGCCCGGTCGCTTCGCGACGGGGCTGCTCGCCCTCCGGTATAGCGATGGGATTTCTTGAGAGTTACTACTCGCCACGATTTGGTGGCACAGAGACAAAGTCGCGACCTGGCCAAGCCCGGCCGCCCATGCGACGCTAGCAAAGAAACGTTGGAAACCCGGCCGCGTAACCCCGGGCGGCCATTGGCCGTTTGGGAGTGTGGGCCGTAGAATTTACGCGCCTCCAAACATGTCTCGAAACAGCCCTGAGAAGATCACGACCAAGGGGGGCCACCGCCCTCGAGCTCGAATTCACGCAGCGTGGTCGCCGATCGGGCAGAAGATGCGCCGCACCACGATGTTGCGGGGCCTGGGCGCCATGCTGGCGATCCTGCTCGTGCTCGGCTTCGCCGCCGACGCGTACGCGCAATCCTTCTTCGACAGCCTGCCCTCGATCCAGGGCCTTGACAGCGCCGCCTTCGCCGGCGACACCATCGTCACCGACCGGGGTGGGACCGTCGTGCTGGCGGATGTCGGCAACCACGGCGACCACCGGCTTGCCGTGAAGCTGAAGGACGTCGCTCCCGTGATGGTCCAGGCCACAGTGGCGATCGAGGACAAGGGTTTTTACACCAACCCCGGCTTTGACACGGCCGCCATTGTTCGGGCCGCGTACGACAACCTGCGGACAGGCCACATCGTAGGCGGCGCCAGCACCATCACCCAGCAGCTGGCCAAGCAGCAGTTCCTGACGCCCGACCAGACGGTGAGCCGCAAGATCAGGGAGCTTGCCCTCGCCTATGAGCTCGCGCAGGCTTACAGCAAGGACCAGATCATGGAGCTCTACCTGAACAAGAGCTTCTACGGTTCGCAGTCGTACGGGGTTGAGGCGGCGGCCGAAAGCTACTTCCACATCACGGCCTCCAAGCTCGACTTGGCGCAGGCCGCGGTGATCGCGGGTTTGCCGCAGGCGCCGACCGAGTGGAACCCCGTGCTGCATCCGGACGCAGCGAAGCTGCGCCAGACCGAGGTGCTGCAGGCGATGGTCCGCTCCAACTACATCTCCCAAGACGACATGGACAAGGCCGTGGCCGAAAAGCTTGTCTATCAGGCCCCCATCAACCACTTCCTCGCGCCCCACTACGTCGACTACGTGCTGGCGGAGCTCAGGCAGCTTGGTTTCCAGCCTGGGGTTCAGCAGCTGAACGTGCAGACGACGCTCGACTATCACATGCAGCAGATCGGCGAGGCCATCGTCTCGAGCAACCTCTCGGCCAACCTGTGGCGCGACCGACGCGGACAGCTGTCCTCCGGTCTCCTGGCCGAGGATCCGAAAACCGGCGAGATCCTGGTCATGGTCGGGTCGCCCGACTACAACGCAAACGGCGGCCAGATCAACTTCACGACCATCCCCCGCAACATGGGCTCGTCGATGAAGCCGTACACGTACGGCGCTGTGATCAACGCGCGCGCGGCGACGGTCGACACTCCCGTTTACGACGGCCCGAGCCCGCTGATCTATAAGGACGCATACACCACCGCGAAGATCTACAACTACGACGGCAAGACGCATGGCGTGCAGCCGCTGAAGAAGGCGATGGGCAACTCGCTCAACATCGCCGCGGTCAAGGTCGAGCTTTCGATTGGAGTGCCAGCGGTCCTCTCGTACATGCGCAACCTGAACGTCAACCCACGGATTCCGGTCGACACCGGCGGCTACCGAATCGGAAACCTCGACGAGTACGGCCCTTCACTCACGCTCGGCGGTTACCCAATCACCCTGCTCGAGCACGTCGGGGGCATTGCGACCTACGCGGACATGGGCGTCTACCACTCGCCGGAGTCGATCTTGAAAGTCACCGACTCACACGGCAAGATCCTCTACCAGACACACGCCGACCAGCGGGCGCGGCCCGCGCTCGACCCGGCGGTCGCCTTCATCATGGCCCAGATCATGGCCGACGACCAGAACCGGTGCATGATCTTCGGTTGCAACAGCGCGCTTCACTGGACGGATCGCACCGTCGCCGCCAAGACGGGTACCACGGACAACTTCAAGGACGCCGTGACCATTGCTTTCACCCCCGACCTGGCGGTCGGCCTGTGGGTCGGCGACATCCTGAGCAACAACTACACGATGGTGAACGGCTCCGACGGCGTGTTCGTCGCCTCGCCGGGAGTGCACTCGTTCGTTTCGCAGGCGCTGTCGGGAGTGCCGGGCAACCGCTGGTACACGGCGCCTCCGGGAGTGATCGCGGGCGCCGGCAACAGCTGGTTCCTTGGCGACACGCCGAGCGTCGCCAAGCTGCCGGGTGACAACCCGCCGAGCCCGACCCCGGCGCCGGTCGACTACAACGTCCCGCCCGACCCGGGCACCGGCCCCGTGCTGGCGAGCCCGAGCCCGAGCCCGAGCCCGAGCCCGTGCCCAACGCCGGCGGCGCCGCCGCCAGCCCATTGCCCGTAACCGGTCCCGAGTAAGCCCGCCGCCGGGCGTCACTAGACTTGCGGTGATGCCCGCCGCACTGTCCGTCGTCACGGAGCAACTGCCGAAGAGCCAGGTGGGCATGACCATCGAGGTTCCCACCGAAGTGGTCGACGCGACTTACGAGCGCGTGCTTAACCGCCTGGTGTCTCGCGCGAAGATCGAGGGCTTCCGTCCCGGCCGTGCCCCGCGCGCACTGGTCGAGGCGCGGTTGGGCCCGGCCGTGGTGCGCGAAGAGGTCGTCGAGACCATGGTCCCCGAGGTGATCCGTCAGGCGCTCGAAGAAAAATCGCTTGATCCCATTGACAACCCCGACGTCGAGGTGCTCGAGCTGGAGCGGGGCCGGCCCGCGAGGCTCAAGGCCACGGTCAGCGTGATGCCCGAGGTAACGCTTGCGGACATCGCGACTCTGCATCCTGACCTTCACGGGCACGAGGTCACCGACGAGATGTTGGAACGCCGGCTAGAGGACGCGAGGCAGCCGATGGCGGAGATCACACCGGTCGAGCGTGAGGCTAGGTCGGGGGACATCGCGATCATCGACGTCGAGGTCGAGGTGGACGGCGAGGTGATCGAATCGGAGACGCAAAAGGCTATGGAAGCCGAGCTCAAAGAGGGAGTCCTTCTGCCCGAGCTGTTGGCTGTGCTGCCTGGCACCTTTGTCGACGAGACGCGAGAGGCGAAAGTCACTTTTCCTGAGACCTACTCAGATCCAAAGCTGGCCGCCAAGAACGCCACCATCCGGGTGACCCTGCGGGGGGTCAAAGAGAAAATCCTCCCCCCGCTTGACGACGCGCTGGCCAAGATCCTCAGCAACGGTGCGCACGAGACCGTGGAGTCATATCGCGAGTCGATCCGTCTCGAGCTGGAGGAGTCGGTTCGGGCGATGGAGAAGCTCGAACGCGAGCAGGAAGTCGTAAGGGCGTTGGTCGAAGCCTCGTCGGTTGACGTGCCGCAAACCCTCGTCGACCGCGAGCTGACCAGCCAGCTCGAATCGATGGAGCGCAGCTTGAACCGCCAGGGCCTGAAGCTCGACCGCTACCTCGAGTACGTGGGCAAGACGCTGGACCAGTGGATGGCCGAGGAGAGGCCGGACGCCGAGGCACGGTTGAAAATCGATCTGGTGCTGGCCGAGTTCGCCAAGCGCGAGAACCTGGAGCCCAGCGACCAGGACGTGATCGATTTCCTCGAGGACCAGGCGTCCAAGGACGACGAGCTGAGGGGCCAGGTGGCGGAGCTCAAAAAGAGCCCAAGCGCCCGCCGCTA
>DATNML010000089.1:0-12120 GCA_035602315.1 Candidatus Dormiibacterota bacterium | reverse complement strand
ACCATCGGCTGGGTGGTCCGCAAGCTCGCGGAGACCAAACACCCGGTCGGCATTCTCTCGATGGGCACCTTCAACAACTTCGCGAAGTCGCTGCACCTGCCGACAACCGTCGATGCCGCCATCCGCGTGGTCAAGACCGGTAAGCCCCATCCGATCACGCTGGGCTGCTTGAACGGAAAGATCTTCCTCGAAGCTGCCGCGATCGGACTCTTCGGCGAGACCATCGCTGCAGGCGAATCCGCCAAGGACAGAGCCTTCGGCGCGTTCGCCGAAGACGTGAAGCACATCGCCGAGGCGCGGCCGTTCACGTATGAGCTCACCGGCGACATCCGGGGCAGCGGCACCGCCATGTCTCTGGTCTTCACCAACACCACCTCGATCGGCTCGCAGATGCCCGTCAGCGATAAGACGCCCGAGGATCCCTACCTTGAGTTGTCTGTGCATGCAGGGGGAAGTCGCACGGATATCGTGAAGCGGGTGCTCGCCCGCGCCATTCTCTCCAAGCACAGAGAAGGCGGCCTTGGCCAGGTGTTCAAGTTCCGCAAGCTCGTGGTGACCACCAAGCCTAAGGTGCGCGTTTACGCGGACAACGCCCAGCTGGGCCGCACGCCGGCCTCCATCAGCGCCGAGCTCAGCGCCCTACAGGTGATCCTCCCCAGATGAGCGCGCTGCACAAGGACGCTTCGGCGCCTCTCGCCGAACCCAAGCAGGCCGCGGCGGAAGTCCTCGCCGGACGACCCGGGCCGACCGCAAGGCGCTGGCTCGGTCCCACCGCCCTGGTCGTCTTCATCCTCTTCGCGATCGACACATTCCTTGTGGTGCAGAACGACGTGCTTCCGTTCGACGTTCCGATCGCGAGATTCGTCCAGCAGCTCAACTGGGGCCCCCTGGTCTACCCGATGCAGCTCATCAACGCGAGCGCCGGCATCTGGCAGGTGCTGCTCGGCGCCGTCGCGGTGGTTGCGCTCTTCATCTTCGAACGCCGCGCCGGCTGGCTGATGTTGATCGGAAGCGTCTCGAGCCTCCTCGACAACATCATCAAGCTCATCATCTCCCGGCAGCGGCCACCCGCCGACCTCGTCCACATCCTGTCGCCGACGACCGGCTTCAGCTACCCCAGCGGGCATGCGGTGTTCTTCACCTGGATGAGCTTCATGCTCGCCGTCTCGATCGCTCCCAAGATCAGGCCCAGCTTCAGACCGATCCTTTGGATCCTCGCCGCCGTGGTGATCGTGCTCACGTGCCTCGCCAGGGTGTGGGCCGGCGACCACTGGCCGAGCGACGTCCTCGGCGGCGTGCTGCTTGGCGTCGGCTGGTCGGCTTTCGTGCTTTGGCTGCCCGAGCGATGGCTGCCATCCCCGAGCTTCCGCTGGTTTCGAAGGGTGCGCGCTTAACCCCCCACCCCGAATCTCTCCTGAAGCGAGATGGAATCCCACGCCCTTGCGTCATGATTCCGCGCGATGTCAAAGACGGCAACGCCGGCCGCCCCAGCCGACCGGGGCCTGCAGCAATTGGTGCTCGGACTCTTCATCGCGTCGGGCGCCGCCGGTCTCATCTACCAGGTCGTGTGGTCGCGAGACCTCGTGCTGTTGTTCGGAAACACGAGCCAGGCGATCTCGACCATCGTCACGGCGTTCCTCGCTGGATTAGGTGGCGGCGCCTTGGTTGGGGCCGGGCTCGCCTCCCGCAGCCGCAATCCCCTGCGTTTGTACGGGTTCATCGAGATCGGCGTGGCGGTGCTGGCGGTCGGGCTCCCGACCCTCTTTCCAGCGCTGGGCGGGGTTTACGGCTCCGCGTACACGTCGTCCTCGGCCGAGCAGCTGGGCCTGATCCGCTTCGGCCTTGCTTTCGTCGCGGTGACACCAGCGACGTTCCTGATGGGGATGACCTTGCCGGCGTTGACCAGCTTTTTCGTGAGGTCGATGGAGAGCGCGAGCCGCAGCCTTGGGCAGCTCTATGCGGCCAACACGCTGGGCGCAGTGCTCGGGACGATCATCGCCGGTTATGTGCTGATCGAATTGATCGGACTGAGCCGGTCAGCTCTGATGGCCGTCGGGCTGAACCTGATTGCGGGCTCTGTGGCGCTCGCGGCGAGCCGGCACACCGCGCTGCCGGCCGGTACCACGCCTCCCGTCCCTGCCCCTTCATCCCAGGGGATGCCACGGACCCCGATGCGGAGGCTCGTATACGTGGCCACGTTCGTGTCGGGTTTCGCGGCGCTCGCTTTCGAGGTCTTGTGGACCCGGCTGCTGGCTGAGGGCAGCGGTTCAAGCATCTATCTCTTCGCCGCGATCCTCGCGATTTACCTCTTTGGCATTGCCGTCGGAAGCGCGTGGTTCGGATCCAGGAGCCGCCCTGAAAGGGACACGCTGAGCACCCTTGGCGTGTGCCTTGGCGCAATCGGCCTGGCGGCCGGCGCGACGGTCGTCGTGACGAGCGGTCCGCTCGGTGACGGCTACTACAGCGTCCGACCGCTCATCCTGATTCCGGCCACGGTGGCGATGGGATACGCATTTCCGCTGGCGGTTCGGCTTGTCACCACATCGGCTGCGGGGGCCGCCAACAGCGTGGGGACGCTTTACGCAAGCAACACCGCCGGCTCGATCCTGGGTTCGTTTGCGGCTGCCTTCGTCCTCGCATCGACGCTCGGTACCAACACATCGATCCTTCTCCTCGCGGCGGTCGAGCTGGGCTTTGGCGCCGCCCTTGTCCTCGTCGGCCGGCCGTTACGCCGAGGGTCGCCCAGGTTGGCGGCGGCGTTCGCCACACTCGCGCTCGTCGCGATCGTTGCCCCTATCGCCGGCTTGCCCATCACGCGCACCGCCACCGAGAACCGCCTGTCGAAGCTTGGCACCCTGGTCGCGCACCGAGAGGACAACATCGCCACCGTCGACGCCGAGGGAGGGCCGCCCGCTCAGCGGCAGCTCTACGTCACGGGTGTGTCGATGACTTTTCTGACTGTCAGCACCAAGCTCATGGCCTACCTGCCGAAAGCCCTGCGACCGGACGCGAGCAGCATGCTGGACATCTGCTTCGGAATGGGCTCCACATATCGCTCGTCGTTGATCCTCGGCATGCGTACCGATGCGGTCGAGCTCTCACCCTCCGTGCCAGGACAGATGGGCACATTTTTCTCGGACGCAGATCGCTTCGTACATGATCCGCGGGGCCGGATCATCATCGCCGACGGGCGGAACTACGTTCGCCTGGCCACCGCTCGGTACGACGTGATCGTCGTCGATCCACCGCCGCCGATCGAATCGGCTGGGACGGTAGTCCTCTACACGTCCGAGTTCTTCAGCGAAGCACGCCGGAGGCTCAACCCAGGAGGAATCTTCCTGCTGTGGATCCCGTATCTCACGACTGTGGACGGGTTCAAGACTTTCTTGCGTACCTTCCGCTCGAACTTTCCCCACGTCGACGTAGTCCTCAGTCCTGTCAAGAACGGAGCCTACCTGCTGGGCTCCGACATGCCATTTGTCTTCGATCGAGCGAACCTGGAGGCCTTGCTTGGCTCGCCGAATGCAATGGCGGACTTTGCGACCGCGCCGGACGATCCAAAGCTTGACGGAGCAGGGTGGGCGCGAGAGATCGCCGCCGACAACTGGTTGAACGACGCCCAGGTGGACACCTTCGTGGGATCCGGACCAGTGATCACCGATGACCGGCCTAGCTCGGAGTACTACCTGCTCCACTGGCTCACCACACGGGACCACACTGGCATCAACGATGAGCGGCTCCGCGCGTTAGGGCCTGCGCCGCCGAGCTAGCGGCGCTGTTTGAACAACCAGCCGGTAAAGGTACCGATCCCGATGCCTATCACTCCGCCGACCGCCGCATCACTGGGAAAGTGCACGCCAAGGTGCACCCTGGACATGCCGACGCCCGTCGCCACCGCGTAGGCCAGGGGAGCTGCCCTCGGATAGAAGATCGCCAGCGCGGTGGCAGCAGCAAAGGATGAAGCGGTGTGGCCGGATGGAAATGAGTGGTCCGGCGGACGGATCCCGACCACGCGGGCTTCGCGATTGACGAAGGGCCGCACGCGGCGGAACAGAGGCTTGACCCGAGTCTGGACGATGTAGGTCGCCGCCAAGGACGCCACCGCCGTCGCTGCGCCGGCCCGCCTGCCCTTGGGGCCGCCAAGGATCGCGAGCGCCATTCCTCCGGCCACCCACCCAAGACCCTCGCCCAGATCCGAGAGGACGCTGACATAGCGGTCGCTCTGAGTGTTATGGGGCAGCTCGTTGATCGCCCTGAAGAGCTGACGGTCGAACCCGCCGCGGGAAGGAGGCGCGACCACCACCTTGACATCGCCGGCGTCAACGTGCACGGCGACGGGACCGGCCTCGACGACCGGCGCGCTGGCCGGCTCGGTGGCCTTCGTGTCGGTGACCTCGGGGTCGGCGGCCTTCGGCTTGCGCGCGGGCCTGCTTGCGCGTGGCGCCGCTTTCTTGGCAGCCTTGCCACCGGGTCCGGTCACTCGGCCGGCGGACTCGAGCTTGGCACCTTCCGGCGAGCCCGCCCCGCCACCATGCGCAGCTGCAGGATGCGAGCCGCGCCGAAGGCGAACACTATGACCGCCCCGAGAATCAGGGCGAATAGCAGCGCCACCGCGAGCGGAAGGTGGCCCTTGAAGACGAGGAAGGTGACCTCGACGCTCTGCTGGTTCTGGAGGATGAAGACGAGGATCACCACCAGCGCGACCAGGCCGACAACGATGGCGGTCCACGCTCCGCTCAGCCGGGTTTGGCGCTCGCCCGGGAGCGGCTCGCTCGTCTCGTGCTCTTCGGCGGGAGGCGGGTTGTTCATCAGTCGGCGGTTCTCATGCTTGGTATATCAGATGGCGCCGTTCAGGAGCCCTATCTCACATAACGCTTGTCAGGGCACATTTCGTCTGACAGTTTGATTTCCAGATGAAACGACTGCGCCGAAGCTCGTGAGAGCCTCGGCGCAAATGCTAAGCCGAAAGAGAAGTCGTTACTTCTTCTTCTTCTTGGTGGCCTTCTTGACGGCCTTCTTGACGGCCTTCTTGACGGCCTTCTTCTTGGCTGCCATATGCATACCTCCTTCGCTTCGTGATTGGACCCGAGTGGTCCTTTGATTTCGCGCGATCCGTCTCACGCGTGAGACGACAACATTGATTGTGCACCATTGTGCCGATACACACAAGTGAAGGCGACTCGATGTGAAGCGTCAGACGAACAGCGGCGCCGTTTTTAGTTGGTCCAGCATCGTGATCATCGCATCGTCATCGGGTCGTTTCTCAAAACGTTCCGCTGCATCCAGCACTGAAGGCAACAGCTCGACATCGCCCACCGTGTTGAGGAACACGCCCGACCGTCCGAGCACCCACCACACCGCGAGATCGATGTCTCTCTGATCTTCGAGCGGCTCGTACCACGTGGTCCGCGTGTGCTTTCGTCCGAGCCACGGGCGCAAAGCGATCGATTTGATCGTTTGCACTGCGACCTTGCGCTCGGTGCATGTCGCGAGGAGCATCTCAAAGTTCTCCGCGTAGTAAGACAGCTGCATCGTGACGAAGTTGTAAGGGAGCAAGACGGAATCGAAGTCGAACCGCTCCAGGCTGCGGCGGTGGGCGGCCGCGATCTGCGCTCCATGGCCGGTGACGCCGATGAAACGCACGAGGCCCTGCGCGCGAGCCTCCACAGCTGCTTCGATCACGCCGCCGGGGCTGAGCGCCGTGTCCCACTCGATGGGGTCGGCGAGGTTGTGCATTTGCCACAGGTCCACATGGTCGACCCCGAGGCGGTCGAGAGACCTGTGCAGCTCGTCTCGCGCCTCGTTTTTGGTGCGGGCATCGGTTTTGGTCGCGAGAAAGAACCGGCCGGGCTCGCGCTTCATCCAGGGACGAATGCGCAGCTCCGCATCGCCGTAGCTCGCCGCCGTGTCGATATGGTTGACGCCGTGGCGAAGCAGCACGTCGAGCGTTCGATCGGCGACGTCCTGGTTCACTCGCGACAGGGACGCGGCACCGAAGATCGTGCGGGTGCTTTGATGCCCGGTGCGTCCAAAAGCGTCGACGGGGATCGCCATCACAACAAGCGTATCTCCTGAAAGCGTCCGTTTCAGACGTGGGCCTTCAGCCAGTCAGTGATGGCGGGTACAAGATCTGGCGCCAGGCCGGGTGAATGCTCATCGTCTGCGTGCAAGCCGGTGGAGTTGACCAGCAGGCCGTGCCCGGTCGGAAGCATTCGAACAGTGAAATTGGGTTTGTTCATGCCGGCCAGGATCTCCGCGCAAATGTGAGTTGGGACCGTGCGGTCGTTGGTGCCGAGCAACCACAACGTGGGGACATTCAGCGCGGCGAGCGCCGGAGCGGGGTCATAGCCCGAGTGGTCCGCGCGTACCGCGGCGTCCATCTCAGCCGCTGAGGTTGCCGGCGCGTAGCTGCCGCCACCGCTGAAACCGCTCCACAGATCGGTCTGCCCGACCGTGGTTGCCGGCGCCGAAACAAGAATCGCAAACGAGGCACGGCCGCGTCTCTTGATCGCCAGCGGAACGGTCCAGCCGCCCTGGCTGCCGCCGTGTAAGCCCACTCTTTTCGGATCCACTCCAGGCCACGCCGCGAGGAAGCCAAGGGCGGCCGAAGCGTCGTCGGCGTACATGGCGAGCGAGTCGTCCGTCGGGAACTCACCCGGATAGCGCCCGGTCGACGAGCCGACGCCGCGCTTGTCGTACGTGAGCACCGCGAGACCGAGGCCGGTGTAGATCCCGACCCAGATGTCGTAGTAGAACCGCTCGCCACGCTCGGAGCCATGGACGATGACGATGCCTGGGTGCGGCCCACCTCCCAGCGGTTCGGTGATCGCCCCAGCCAGTACGGCCCGGTCCGCGGGGATGCTGACGTCTGTCTGCCGGTACTGCACCCGGTCGGCATGAACCGCTGCGCCGGACCTTGTCACTGTCAGCGTGGACCCGGCGAACGCGAGGTCCGCAAACTTGGGTAGCGCGACGGCGAACGCCGGCCCGATGGTGAAGCGATCAGGCGCCGCGCCCGCGTAAATCATCCGGTAGGTCGCTTCCTGGACGTCGAAAAACCAGCCCAGGCGGGCGATGACGAAGACTCGACCATCGCCGGTGCGGTAGCTGCCGAAGAATGACGCGAGGGCAGCGGGGTCAGCAGCCATCGGCGTGGGAACAGCGGCCGGATTGGGGCCGGGCTGGGCGCAGGCCAGCATCAGGAGCAGCGCCGTCGATGCCCCGACGATCGCGCGCATGGCGGTCGCAGAATACCACGGATTCGTGGTATTTATCACGACGTCGTGCTAACCGTTAGAGTGCCCGTGCGGATGCCGCGTCGTGCTGACGTCTCACTCCTCTACGACCTGTTCGTCGTCAGCCAGAGAGTCCGCCGCGCACTGGCCGCCGGCATGGCCGGCTCAGGGATGCGCGCCGACGAGTACGCCGTTTACAGCCTGCTCTTCATGTATGGGCCGATGACCGCGACGGAGATGGCCCGGCAGCTTGGCCTACCGCTCACCACGGTGCTCGACTACCTCAAGACGATCGATACGGCGGGCCACCTCGATCGCGGCCGCCATCCCGATGACGGACGCGCCGTGCAGCTCGCCCTCAACTCCAAAGGCGTCGCGGCCCACGCCCGGGCGAACAAGCATTGGGAGGTGGTACGCAAGCAGGTCGAGGGAGCGCTGCGGATGCCGAAGGCTGAGATCCGTGAGGCACTCCAGGCGCTCGACGACGCGGCTGCAGCCACGCTGAAAACCCGGGGGAGGGAGCGACCACGCCGGCATTAACAGAGACGCACGCGCGAGGAAGACTGATTCGGCTATCGTGCAAAACTTGAGCGTCAGCCCGAGCTCCAACATCACGGCGTTGCTCGCCGGCGGCGTGGCCGGCAGGCCCGCGCTCGTGGTCCCAGAGGGCCCGACTCTCAGCTACAGCCAGCTGCGCGACCACGTCGAGCAGGCGGCGATGGCGCTCTTGTCGAGGGGCGTCGGGCCTGGCGACCGCATGGCCGTGGTTTTTCCGAACGGCCCTGAGGCGATCCTTCTTTTCCTGGCCAGCTCCTTGATCGGAGTCAGCTGCCCGCTCAATCCTGGCTACAAGGAAGACGAGTTCCGGTTCTATCTCGAGGACACGGGCGCGCGCTTCTTGCTCGTGCCGCCAGGTGAAGCGGCCGCAGCGCGCCAGGCGCTGCCCAAAGGCGCGACGGTGATCGAGGCCGAGTTGGACCAGAATGGCCGGCTGAACATGAGCAACCACGCCGAAAGCAAGGCCGGCTCACTCGATGCGCCAGCCTCCGAGGCCACGGCGCTGGTCCTTCACACCAGCGGCACCACGAGCCGGCCGAAGCGCGTGCCCCTTCGTCACAGCAACCTCGTCACGTCGGCTCAGAACATCATCTCGTCGTACGAGCTCACTCCCGACGATGTCTCCCTATGCATCATGCCGCTGTTCCACGTGCACGGCCTCGTTGCCTCCGCCCTGGCGACGCTGGGCTCAGGCGGCACCGTAGTCGTGCCGCGGAAGTTCAACCCGCTTGGCTTCAGACCGTTGATCGAGGCGACCCGGCCGACGTGGTTCAGCGCCTCGCCCACGCCGCATCAGCTGATCCTGTCCCGTCTTCAGGACAGACGCCCGCCGGGAGCTGAGCGGTTGCGCTTTATCCGCTCCTGCAGCTCGGCGCTGGCGCCGGCTCAGATGCAGCAGATGGAAGACGTTTTCGGCGTGCCGGTGCTCGAGGCATACGGGATGACCGAGGCCAGCCATCAGATGGCCTCGAATCCCTTGCCGCCCGAGCGCCGGCTGCCGGGCAGCGTCGGGCGCGGCACAGGCGTCGAGATCGCGATCCTCGACGAGGCGGGAGCTCACCTGCCCACCGGCGCAAGCGGTGAGGTGGCCGTGCGCGGCCCGAACGTGATCGACGGCTACGAGAACAATCCGCAGGCCAACGCGAGCTCGTTCACGCGAGGTTGGTTCCGCACGGGCGACCTGGGCGTGCTCGATGGAGATGGCTACCTGACGCTGCTGAGCCGGATCAAGGAGCTGATCAACCGTGGCGGCGAGAAGATCGCTCCTCGCGAGATCGACGAGGTGCTCGAGACTCACCCCGCGGTCAAAGAGGCCGTGAGCTTCGGTTTTCCGCACCCGACGTGGGGCGAGCAGGTCGCCGCAGCGCTCGTCGTCAGCGAGCCTGTCACGGAGAAAGAGCTGCTGACTTTCTGTCGATCGCGGCTCGCCGACTTCAAGGTGCCGAGTCGTCTCTACTTCGTCGACGAGATTCCGAAAACCCCGACCGGCAAGATCCAGCGCCGCTTCGTCGCCGAACAGTTCGCTGCGCGATGAAGGTCGCGGTCCTCGGCGCCGGCGCTACGGGAGGTTTCCTCGGTGCTCGGCTGGCGAAGTCCGGCGCCGATGTCGTGCTCATCGCGCGAGGCGCCCACCTCCAGGCCATGCGGCACGTGGGGCTGCGACTGATCGAAGCGGATGGCGAATCGACCGTGCCCGTCAAGGCGACTGATGACCTCGGCGCGATTCGTGGCGTCGACGCCGTCTTCGTCACGCTCAAGGCTCACAGCCTTCCAGCGATCGCCGAGCGCCTGGCGGCAAACCTGGGAGCGGAAACTGTGGTCGTCAGCGCGCAAAACGGAATCCCGTGGTGGTACTTCCAGCGCCACGGTGGCGAGATGGAAGGAGCCCACCTCGAAACCGTCGACCCTGGAGGATTGGTGGCGCGGACGATCGACCCCGAGCGCGTCATCGCGTGCATCGTCTACCCGGCGACCGCCGTCGTCGCGCCAGGCGCCGTGCGCCACGGCGAGGGCGAGAAATTCTCGCTCGGAGAGCTGGACGGCAGCCAGACCGAGCGCGTCGTCGCGCTTTCACACCTGCTCGTCAGCGCCGGGCTCAAAGCGCCCGTCCAATCGAGAATCCGGCAGGAGCTCTGGCTCAAGCTGCTGGGCAACGCTGTCTTCAACCCGCTCAGCGTGCTGACCCGGGCGACCCTCGGCGAGATGGCCGAGTCCCCGCTGGTAGCGCCGATCGTGCGTGCCGCCATGGAAGAGGTGGACAGCGTGGCGCGCCGGCTCGGGATCGAGATCCCAATCTCGATCGACCGGCGGATTCGAGGCGCGGCTCGTGTCGGCGCCCACAAGACGTCGATGCTCCAGGACCTGGAGGCAGGCCGGCCGCTGGAAATCGACGCCATCGTCGGCTCGGTGGTGGAGCTGGCCGGGCGATTCGACCTGACGGTCCCGCACCTCCAGACGCTGTACGGCAGCGTCAAGCTCCTCGCAGCCTCCGCACAGGCCTGAATTCGTCCGGCTGCAACGATGAGCCTCCGGATCACGCGGGCTTCCCAGCCGTTGACCGATCGTTGGCGTCACGTAACGGTCGAACCACGCGGCGCAACGCGCCTTGGCATCAGCTTCCGCCCGCTCCAGGCCGAGGCGATGGGATTGGAGCCACGCGCCGCACTCGTTGCGCTCCTCGACTACCAGTACGACTTCGTGCGGCTGGCGGCGCTGTGGGACCGGATGGAGCCGGCGCCTGGTGTCTTCGACCCCTCGGCCCTGGATTGGCAGGTCGAGGTCGCGGAACGCGCTGGAAAACAGCTGATCATTGGTCTCGGCGCGCTTAAGAACTTCGGCTACCCCGAGTTCTTCGCGCCCAAGCACCACCTCCCGTTTCCGCTTCCGGAGGGCAAGCTGATCAGCGAGGCGTCTCATCCCGAGCTGCTCGCCGCAGCCCTGGCGTTCGTGGCGCGAGTGGTGGATCGCTATCAGGATCACGAGTCGGTCATCGCGTGGCAGATCGAGCACGAGGCGGTGGATCCGCTGGGCGTGGAGCACTCGTGGCGGCTGGCGGCTGCGTTCGTCAAGCGGGAGGTCGCAGAGGTGAGGCGGCTGGATCCGAAACGGCCCATCCTTCTGAACGGCTTCCTCCCGATGTCAATGCCGGTCGCCGCCCAGCAGTGGCGGAGCACCCGCGACCAGGGCGACTCGTTATCGCTCGCCGAGGAGGCAGCGGACATCATCGGCGTGGACTTCTACCCGTGCCACGCGCTTGGGGCCGCAGGCCGATGGACTGCTTATCTGGACGCCCCCGAACATGCGTGGCGGGACCGAGCCCCGCGCCTGTTCAAGCGTGCGGCCACGCAGGGCCCGCGGCTCTGGATCAGCGAAGGTCAGGCCGAACCATGGGAGGCGGTCACGACTCCGCCCAACCCCGCGGGGCGGGTGATGGCGAGCTGTCCACCGGAGCGGGTGATCGACAACTACAACCGATGCCTGCGCCTGGCTCGCGAAGCGGGCAGTTCGCTCGACGCATACCTGTTCTGGGGAGCGGAGTACTGGCTGCTGCGCCAGCAGGCCGGGGACGAGAGCTACCTCGGCGCCTTCCGGCGAATCCTCTTGGCCGACGACGAGCAGGCGGGCCGCGCATAGACTGAACCCAGGCAAGGAGGATGGCGAAGTGACAGAGACGCTCGAATATCTGCTGGTGGAGGATGCGCTCCCAGCGGCGATCATTACTCTCAACCGGCCCCAACAGCTGAACCCACTGTCCACCGGCTTGATGAAGGAGCTCACTTCCGAGCTCGAACGTCAGGCCGCGCGGCCTGAGGTACGCGCGATCGTGCTGAAAGGAGCCGGCCGGGCTTTCTCGGCGGGGCACGACCTCAAAGAGATGATGGACAAGGGCCTGGACGAGGAACGGGACATCTTCGCCGTCTGCAACAAGCTGATGGCCACCGTCCAGTCGGTTCCGGTCCCCGTGATCGCCGCGCCTCATGGGATCGCCACCGCCGCGGGATGCCAGCTCGTCGCGACGTGCGACCTCGCGATCGCCGGCGACGACTGCCGCTTTGCCACGTCTGGGATCAGGTACGGCCTGTTCTGCTCGACCCCCGGTGTGGCCGTGGCCCGCAACGTGGGACGCAAGAACGCGATGGAGATGCTGCTGACAGGGCGATTTGTCGACGCAGCGACAGCCGAGAGGTGGGGCCTGATCAACAGGGCGGTCCCGATTGCTCAGCTGGACACAGAGGTCATGGCGCTCGTCAACGAGCTCGCCAAGCTCAGCCCCTACGCACTGAGGATCGGCAAGGAAGGTTTCTACCGCCAGGTCGAGGCGCCGCAA
>DATNML010000088.1:0-17871 GCA_035602315.1 Candidatus Dormiibacterota bacterium | reverse complement strand
GCGCTGCGGGCGGGGATCTGGAAGATGCCCGCCCCGAGCTTGATCCGGCTCGTGCCCGCAGCCAGCCAGGCGAGCACCGTCGCCGCGTCAGAGCCATAAGCCTCGGCGGTCCAGACGGAGTCGTAGCCGAGCTCCTCGGCGGTGCGCGCGATCTCGAGCTGGTGCGCGGCGGTCAGCCCAAAACCCCAGTAGCCGACACTGACGCCAAGCTTCATTGGCCTCTAACCCAGGCTGTGAATTTCATGTGCTGGAACGAGTGTATTGTCGTGGCATGGTTGAACACGGGCCGGGATTCGTTCCGTTCGGATTTCACCTCTTCTGGATGATGGGACTGCTCGCGGTCGTCGTGGTGACAGTTCTGTTGATCGTCCTGGCGGTCAGGGCTTCGAGCAGGAATGCTTACCCGGCGGGCGCGGTGCCACCACCGGCGTCACGCGAGACTCCTCTCGAGATTCTTGCCCGCCGCTTTGCGTCCGGCGAGATCACCGCGGAAGAGTACCAACGCGCAAGGGATCTTCTCGGAGGCGGCGGGAAGACCTAGAAGAACGTCTGCAGCAGCAGGAAGACGTTCAGCACGATGATCAGGGTCGCTACGCCGTAGGCGGCCCAGTTGGTCACGCGGCGGTTGACCAGGTTGCCCATCAGCTTGGGGTCACGGCAGAAGATGACCAGCGGGATCAGCGCAAACGGGATCCCGAACGATAGGAAGACCTGGCTCACGACGAGGGTATGCGACGGGTCGAAGTGAACCGCGATCACGACCAGCGCCGGCACCATGGTGATCGCCCGGCGCAGGAAGATCGAGATCTGTCGGTGGATGAAGCCCTGCATCACCACCTGGCCGGACAGGGTGCCGACACTCGCCGACGAGATGCCGGAGGCCATCAGCGCGACGCCAAAGATGAGGCCGCTGTGCGCCCCCAGATACTGGTCGAGCCCGTGGAAAACCTGCGTCAAGTCGTTGCCGACCGTGACCAACCCCCGCGCGTGGAAGACAGTGGCGGCCATGATCAGCATCGCCATGTTGATGAGGCCCGCGATCCCCATCGCGATGATCACGTCGATCAGCTCGAACCGATAGATCTTCAGCTTCGCGTGTGGGTTGGCGCCGATGACGCGCTTCTGCGTGAGCGCCGAGTGTAGGTAGATCACGTGCGGCATGACGGTGGCGCCGAGGATGCCGACCGCAAGCACCAACGATGCATGCCCGTCCAGCTGCGGGATAAATGTACCGCCGAGGATCCCTGGCACTGACGGGCTGGCGCGGAACACCTCGAGCCCGAAGGCGATCACGATCAGGCCAACCAAACCCGCGATCGTCGACTCCAGGCGCCGGAAGCCCCAAGCCTGCAGGCCGAGGATCGCAAACGCGATCAGCCCGGTGAGGAGCCCGGCGGCGAAGAGGGGGATGCCGAAGACGAGGTTGATCCCCACGGCGGCGCCGACGAACTCGGCAAGGTCGGTCGCCATGGCGATGAACTCCGCCTGGATCCACAGGAACACGACGACCGGGAACGGAAAGCGGTCCCGGCAAACCTCGGGCAGGCTGCGGCCGGTCGCAATGCCGAGCTTGGCGCTCATCGACTGGATGAGCATCGCCATGAGGTTGGCACCCAGCACGACCCACAGCAGCATGTAGCCGAACTGCGAGCCGCCGGCCATGTTGGTGGCGAAGTTTCCTGGGTCGACATAGGCCACCGCGGCGATGAAAGCCGGTCCAAGAAAGGGCAGCGCAGCTCGAATCCCGCGCTGCTGGCCATTGAGCGAGCGCTCGGCGGCTCTGAGGACCCGAAGCTCGCCTGGGAGCGCGTTCTCGACGCCGAGCACCTGCCGCTCGGCGGTGCCAACCGCGGCTCTTACAGCTTTAACGGCCACCTTGACGAACCCCTTCGACGAACATCGCGCGTGCCAGGCCGAGTGGGATGCTCACGCGGCGGCCCTTGATACGAACGCTGATCGGGCCCTCGAACTTGCTTTCCTCCACCATCTCGACTCGGATCCCGGGCAGCAGGCCGCGCCGCTCCAGCTCGCGAAGGCGTACCGGGTCGTCGTCGGACACGCCCTGGACCACCAGCTTCTCGCCGGCGCGTGATTCGCTCAGAGGCCGGTTGCTCACCGGGCGGACCTTGCCCTTCAGCGTGGGGATGGCGTGGCCGTGAGGGTCCAGCTCCGGGCGGCCGAGCAGCTCGAAGATCCGCTGCTCCATCCGCTCGGAGATCACGTGTTCCAAACGTTCGGCTTCGTCGTGGACTTCGTCCCAGCTGTAGCCGAGGACCTGGACGAGGAACATCTCGAGCAGGCGGTGGTGCCGAACGAGCTCGAGGGCGACTTTGCGGCCCTCACGAGTCAGCTGCTGTCCGCGGTAGCGGTCGTGGACGACAAGGCCCTGAGCGGAGAGGCGCGTGACCATTTCGCTGACGCTGGGTGACGAGATGCCGAGACGCTGAGCGAGGTCGCGGGTCGGAACTGCGCGCTGGTCGCCGTGCAGCTGGTAGAGGGCTTTGAGGTAATCCTGCTGGGATCGGGTGAAGGTGCTGCGCCGCTCGAGCTGCTCGACCATCGACCTAGGTTTCCCTAATTTCGATCGCGGGCTCGCCTACCACAAAAGATAGGATAGCCTAACTCTCGGCTACAGCGCTCTGCTTAAGTGTTCTGTTCGGCTGAGCTCAGACGCAGGCGCCGGTGGCGGAAGACGCGGGGTTGTAAGTCACGCTCACGTTTGGGGTCACCGTGACCGGCCCCGCGGCAGTGATCACCAGGAGGTAAGCCGCGCAGCCTTCCGCCAGGTGGAAGTCGAAGTCGACGCTGGTCACGCCCAGCCAGCCGTTTGCGCTTCCTGAGTGGTGCATGCAGTAGTTCGTGTTCCCGGCCCGATTCTGAACGCACTGGACAGCGTCGCTGAACTGATGGATGGAAAGGATGCTCACGGACATCTGACCCGTCGAGCTGAGCTTCAGGTGGTACGTGAACGTGTCGGGGACGCCGGCGCCGAGGTAGTAGGTGGGCCCGCTGATCGATTGCGGCACGTTCCAGATGCCGAGCGTTGGATGCGCAAGCTCACCGGTCAGGGTGTTGACCTGGTCCTGCGACGCAGTGAGCTTGTTCTGCGTCGTGGTGAGCGCCGTCGTGAGGTTCTGCGTGCGCCCGGTCAGCTGTTCGTTCTGGCTCGTCAGAGCGCGGTTGGCATTCTGGTTGCTGGTGTCGTCGACGTAGAGCAGCCCGACGCCGCCGGCGGTCAGCAGAAGGGCCGCGGCGAGCGCGATCGTCCAGAACCGCCGCGAGCGGGCAACGTTGACTGGCGCCCACTGCGACCTGACGGGCGAGGTCTCGAAGGGCGACGAGTACGGCTCGGCCGGAGCCAGCGCGGTTTCTTGATTGGCTTCCTCGGTCGAGGGGGTAGTGACTTCCATGGCTGGAGTCATGATCTCATCCCTCGTCATATCTGGCCAGGCCTCGGCCACGACCCCAGCACCTGGTTGATCCGCGAGGCGGTCTCCACCTGCGTCCCGACGTCGTAGGTGAACGTCTTGCCGTCCGGTTGGGTCGACGGTCCCGGGCCGCAGGTGCTCCCGCACGCCGCTTCCTCCACATAGAAAGCCGCTGTCGTGTTGAGCCAGGCCGGTGATGAGCGCACGTTGGGCAGCTGGCCGCCGCTGCGGCCCCCGTGGCCGTACACCCAGACGTGTGGCACACCGGCTGCATCGCGCACGGTGAAGGCGAGGTTGTCGTCGCCGGCGTCGGCCTGCGGCCGGATCCACTGCAGCGGCTGGCCGAATGCCTGAGAGGCGCCGCCGCTCGAGTCCCACAGGCTGACGGTTGAGCCAAGCGGCGCGCGGAAGTACAGGCGGCTGCCGCTGCTGCCCCATGTGGCCATCGTGCCGGACGCCTGTGAGTAAGCGAGGCTGCCGTCGGTGGTGTGACGGACCTGGAGGTGGTCGCCGGAAGCTGTGTAGGTCTGGACGAACGCGAAGTAAGCGCCGTCCGGTGAGAAGCCGAGGTACGCATCGTCCTCGCTTGGGTTCTTGCCGCGTCCCGGGACCGGACCCATCGTGGAGACGACGCGGTCGCCACCCCCGCTCAACAGGTGCAGGTTGACGCCGTTGGCATCCGAGGTGACGTACGCGAGGAATCCGCGGTCTGGGCTCCACGCGTGCAGCCCGTCCATCGTGGCGCCGCCCGACCAGGTCGCGACCACCGTCGAGGTGCCTGTGTACAGGTCCAGGACGCCGACGAGGCTGTCCCCCAACGTGCCGGGTCCCCCCTGTGTCGCAGACCACGAGATCATGGTCTGCGTCACAAGCTGCGGCAACCAGTTGCCGGTGATGGTGCAGATCGTGCGCGGGCTGCGCGCATCGGAGACGTCGGCCAGAACCGGAGCGGTCGCACCCTGCATCACCAGCAGCGCTTCCTGGGTGGCCGGCGCGCTGGGACAGCTGGCGTGCATGGCCGCCCAGGCCGGGACGGCGATCGGGCTGGGAGACGCGATCGGCGACGGCGACGGGCTCGGAGACGGGCTGGGCGTCGGACTCGGCGTGGGAGTCGGAGTCGGGCTTGCCGAGGGCGCTACGGAGGGGCTCGTGTGGGCGACGGCTGGACCGTTGGCCGAGCAGCCGGCGACGGCCAGCAGGACTCCTATGAGTACCAACCCCCTCCTCACACCAGGTTGAAACGCCTCCCGGCCGGTTGACGTTACGCGTGTCCGGGTCTCAGGCAAGGCGCCCAGAATAGTCGCTTACCGATTTTGTTAGCGACAGGTTAAGGAAGGGGAATGAGGCTGGGAAGCCTGGTTGCCATGGTGCTCGCCGTCTCCGGCTGCACCAACCCGGTACCACTGACTGTGGCGGTCCAGACGGCGGCCACTCAGGATGTGGCGGTTGGAGGGCGGGCTCAGCTCGTGGTCCAGCTCACCAACACGGGTCCCGCCATCTTCCACCTCGGCCTTGTCTTCATGACGGCCGACAAGTGGTACGAGCACCACACGGTCTCGGACCTCGGTGGGTGCACGGTGGCGCCGGATGCATCGGCGCTCGACTGCGGCGATCTCGGTGCGGGCGCGACGGCGACTTACATGATTGTCGGGACGGCGAAGGACGCCGGCAGCTTCCACTACGAGCTGGCGTTGCGGGAGCTCGTGCGCCCGTTCGACTTCGTCAACGACCACCCCGGCGGCGCGGACCTGCAGACGTGGGACGAGACGATCAAGCCGACGTGACCCCTCACGCCGATTCCCAGTTCGTCGCGATGGCGGCTTGCGCGGCCGCCAGCGTCGTGAGGCCCGCGCAAACCCTGGCGTGAAGCGAGTTCTCCACCCCGTCCTTCCTCGACGCTGGGAAATCTCCGCTTCGAGGTTCTGGCCACAGGTTTTTCGGGTCGGTCGGCGAGCCGCCCAGCTCGAGCGGGATCAGGTGGTCCTCCTCGTAGTCAGCGAGCCTCGAGTCGCTGTAGCCATAGGCCGTGATCTGCTGTCGCTTGAGGTTGTCGGTATAGCTCGACGGTGGCCGCACCGTGGTCGTGTACCCGGTCACGCAGATCGTGGAGCGGATGTTGCCCTGCGTGACACGCGGATCGGCGACCCCGGGCGTGCAGGTCGGGTCGGGCAGCCCGTTGATGGAGCGACAGGCGGCCGCCGTCGGGGTGGTGACGGCCACCGCGACCGGAGTGGCTACCGAGTGCTGGTACGAATTCCAGGCGAGCGCGAGTCCGAGTGCGAGTGCAGCCAGGACGATGGCCAGCAGAAGGAAGAATCCAACCCGCCGGTCAGTCACCTACTTTCCGCGATGCGGACCGAGCCATCCGCGGCCAGCGTCCATTCAGGGTTGTGCGCGACCTCCCACACGTAACCGTCGGGATCAGCGAACGCGCCTGTGTAGCCGCCCCAGTCAGCGCGAGCCGCCGGTCTGGCGATCGTCGCACCTGCCCGCACCGCCGCCGCGAGCACGGCGTCAACTTCCACGGGCGTGCGGACGTTGTGCGCCAGCTCGATGCCGGGTGCGCCGTGCCCGCCGAGCGCCGTCCACAGGCCGAACACCATTCCTCCGGCCTGGAAGAAGACGATCTCGTCGTCAGGCTGCTGTGCGCTGCTCCATCCGAGAGCTTCGTAGAAGGCGCGCGCGCGGGCGAGGTCGTTAACGCCAAGGGTTACGAGACTGATCCGCTGTTCCATGGGCGAAGTATGTCGCCGACCACGAGGCTCGGATCCCAACCGCTCAAGCGCGCGCCTACCGCATACGTGCTCTCGAAAAAGCGAAGGATCGCTTCTTCAGGCGACGCACTCTTGCGGACGTCGTCGTACAACAGCGCGAACTCGCCCAGGTCCGCTCTCCAGCCGGCCTCCGCCGGCTCGATCGCCTGCTGCTCGATTCCGTCCGGCTTCGGATACGTGTACGAGAAGAAGGCGGCTTGTGGGAACCGAGGGTTTCCTGGCCAGAAACCGGCGCAGATCTGTTCGGCATCTTCGGACAGTCGCGCGATCAGTCCAGCGCCCGGTGGTGGCTCGGCTGGACGGCCCGAGTATCTCGTGTTGGCCAGGTCGAAGCTGCCCCAGAAGAAATGCACCGGCGAGGTCCTGCCGCGATACCTGGACCGGTGTGCTTTGAGCAGCAGATCGACCTGCGACGTCACGCGCCAGAAACGATTTGCCCATTCCGGCTCATACGTCGAGTGGACGGTGTCCTCCGCAAAAGGAATCGGATCATCGACCTCGGAAGGAACGGGCCGGAAGTCGGCCTTGATGCCGAGCGCGCTCAGGTTGGACATGAAATCGGCGTAGAAGTCCGCGACCGGGCGAGCGGTCAGCGCCACCCGACGAGTCTCGCCCTGCGTGGTCTGGATCACAACCTCGTGGTCGATGAGGTCGACCTCGATTTCGAAGCTCAAGTCGGCGTATGCCATCGGTGTCGTGGTCAGTCCGCGTGCGGTCAGGTGGAGAGGGACGTTCGCCCACTTCGGCTCAAACGGAGTCAGCGCAAGCCGGACCTTGCCGACGATCTGCATGTTCATGTGCAGCGTCTCGAGCGTGTCTTTCCACGCGCTGTAGGGCAGCTCGGGCCAACGGCTCATCGACCTCAGTGTATGGACCGCCGTCAAGTCCGGCCGATAAACAAACCGACCGTCGGTCTGTTATAGTCGCGGCGTGGCCCGGACCGTGAACGCGACTCTCCGCACAGTGCGCCGCGACGCGTTCCTGGACGTCGCCCAGCGCCTCGTCCAGACCAAGGGTTACGAAGCGATGAGCATCCAGGACGTGCTCACCGAGCTCGAGGCGTCAAAGGGCGCCTTTTACCACTACTTCGATTCGAAGCAGGCGCTGCTCGAGGCGGTGGTCGAGCGGTTCGCCGACGGCGCGATGGCCGGCCTGGCCCCCGTGCTGGCCGACCCAAATCTGCCTGCCCTGCGGAAGCTGGAGAAAGTGTTCGCCGGAATCGCCCGCTGGAAAGCCGATCAGAAAGAGCTGGTGCTGGCGATCATGGAGGTCTGGAACTCAGACGGCAACGCGATCGTCCGGGAGAAGCTGCGCCGGCTGACTGAGCGCATCATGGTCCCGCTCCTCTCAGCGGTCGTCAGGCAAGGCGTCAACGAGGGAGCGTTCCTGGTCGACTCGCCCAACGAGACCGCGACGGTGCTCGTGTCGCTCATGGAGGGCTTCCAGCAGCAGGCCTCGGATCTCTTCATCGCCCGCCAGGCCGGCACCGTCACGTTTGAGGAAGTGCGGCGATCAGTCGCGGCCAACACCGAGGCGTTCGAGCGAATCCTCGGGGTACCCAAGGGATCGCTGACGCTCACGTCGGAGCAGACCCTGCATTTTTGGTTCGGTTAAAGAAAGAGGTACTCACATGCCAGCGATCATCGAGGTGGAACGGCTAACCAAGAGCTACGGGAGCAAGCGCGGCATCGCCGACGTCTCGTTCCAGGTTGAGGAAGGCGAGGTCTTCGGCTTCCTGGGCCCGAACGGCGCGGGCAAGACGACGACCATCCGGCTGCTGATGGCGCTGCTGCACGCCGACGCCGGGCGGGCCCAGATTGCCGGCCTCGACTGCTGGAAGCAATCCCTCGAGATCAAGCGGTTGGTCGGCTACATTCCCGGCGAGCCGGCGCTCGATCCGAATCTCACCGGCGGACAGATCCTCGAGTACTTCGCGCACCTGCGCGGAGGCGTCGACCAGGCTTACTTGAAGCAGCTGATCCAACGCTTCGAGCTCGACACCAGCCGCAAGTTCCGCCAGTACTCCACGGGCAACAAGCGCAAGGTCGTCTTGATCCAGGCCTTCATGCACCGCCCCCGCCTGCTGATTCTCGACGAGCCGACCAGCGGTCTCGATCCGCTGAACCAGCAGGAGTTCGAAAGGATGGTCATCGAGGCACGCGATGAAGGGCGGACGGTCTTCCTGTCATCGCACGTGCTGAGCGAAGTCGAGAAGACGTGCACCAGAGTCGGCATCATCCGTGATGGCAGTCTGGTGCGGATCGGGGGCGTGTCCGAGGTGAGCGCAATCAAGCGCTACGAAATCACGATCACGTTCGCCGAACCGGTTCCCGCGGAGGCGTTCAAGACCCTGGACGGTGTGGCCGAGGTGGAGTCGCTGAACCACGGCCATGGCGTGCGGCTGACGATGCAGGGATCCACGGATGCGGTGATCAAGGCGGCGGCGCTCTACCCGGTCGTCTCTCTGACCAGTCATGAGCCGAGCCTCGAGGACATCTTTCTTCGCTACTACGAGGCGGACGGCGCGCCCGTGAAGGAGCCTCAGGGTGTGGCTTAGCAGCATTTTTCTCAAAACGCTCCGCGACTACCGCGTCGCGATCCTGGGCTGGGGCATCGGGATGGGGCTGGTGGTCATCTCCCCGATGGCGAGCGTGGCCGCCCTGGTCACGACACCACAGGCCCGGCAGCAGTTGATCAGCCTGGCCGCCACTTTCGCCTGGAACGCCGACCCGGTCGCCGTCGACACCATCGGTGGCTACGCGACGTTCAAAATCGGCATCTTCATGTTCCTGATCGCCATCTGGCCGCTGCTGGCCGGCAGCCGGATGCTTCGTGGCGAGGAGGACCGGGGCTCGCTCGACGTGCTGCTGTCACTTCCGCGCTCCAGGCTGAGCGTGGCGCTGGAGAAGCTGGCGGCAATGTGGACGGCCCTTTTCGCGATGGGCGTGCTGATCGGGCTGCTGGCATTCGCGGGGGGCAAGAAGTTCGGCGGCGACTTCGGCCTGGGAGACGCCCTTCTCTTCGGCTTGAATCTCGCGTTGGTGTGCGCGGTGATCGGCGGCCTGGCGCTCTTGATCTCGCAGTTCACCGAGGAGCGTGGACCGGCGGCAGGCTGGACCGCGGGCCTGCTCCTGGTCTTCGTCGTCCTCGACATGGTCCATCGCGTCGTTCCCAACAGCGAGTGGGTCTCACGCCTCTCCCCCATCTACTACTACAACCTGAGCAAACCGCTCGTGCCAGGCTACGGCGTCAACCCCGGCGCGATGATCGTCCTACTTGCGATGGCCGCGATCCTTGGCGGGGTTGCGGTGTGGCTCTTCGTCCGCCGCGACGTCGGAGGCACCGTCCCGCTGCCACGCTGGCTCAGGCTTCCGGAGCGCCAGACGAGCCGAGCCCTGCCCGTCGGCGACTGGTCGCTGCGTTCGGTCTACACGCGCGGCCTCGGCATGATCGCGGTGCCGGCCTTCTGGTGGACGTTGGGCATCGCGGCGTTCGCGGGATGGATGGTTTACGTGGTCCAGCTGATGGAGTCGAAGCTGTCCGCACTGCTGTCCGGCTCGCCCACGATGACGAACCTGATCAAGAATCTTGGCGGAGGCGACGTCGGCGTCAACGCCGGATTCCTCAGCGCGATGTTCTTCTTCCTGCCTCTATTCCTGATGGCCTTCGCGGTCACCCAGGTCAACCGCTGGTCCGCCGACGAAGGCGACGGCAGGCTGGAGCTCGTCCTCGCGACGCCGCAGTCACGCAGGGCGGTGCTGCTGGGTCGCTTCGCTGCACTGGCCACGGCCACCGTCGCGATCAGCGTGATCACCCTGCTCGCGTCAGCCGTCGCTGCCGCGGCGGCAGGGTTGAATCTCGATTCCGGCCACCTGGCCGCGGCGACCCTGGGCATGATCCCGCTCGGCCTGTTGATCGCCGCGATCGGCTACCTGGCGTCGGGCTGGATGCGCACGGCGGCCGACACCGGGCTCCTCAGCTTCGTGCTCGCGGCCTGGTTCTTCATCAGCTTCATCGGACCAGAGCTAAAGCTGCCGGATGCGACGCTGCGGCTCTCCGCCTTCTATTACTACGGCACGCCGCTGCTGCATGGGCTGCAGGTGACGTCGGTGTTAGGCGTCCTCGCGGTCGCCGCCCTGGCGTTGGGCCTGGGCACGCTTCGGTTTGTCCGCAAAGACATCGGCGTGTAGGTCGCTAGCTGGCGCTGAACGCCTCGACGGTCAGGAGCACGTGCTCCAGCGAGGCGACCCCCGCCTCATCTGTCTCCCAGACCGCCCAGAAAAACGAGTTGGCTGGATCGGACTCGATGTGGAAGTGCGGCAGCACGACGTAGCTTCCGGCCGTCCCTTCGATCGTGCACGTGCCCATCTCTTCTCGGCCAAGCGCGCCTTGGCGGACGACCTGATAAGGGTGCGTCAGGTCGACGCGATATTCCCGTGCCTTGCCGGCTCCGCCGGCTTCAATCCGGAAAGACAGGGGGTAGGCCCGCTGGTCATCCGCGTCGTGGCGGGGCACGTGCGGGACTGTATCAGCAGGCACCGCCTCAGGTCGATCATCCGGCGATGCCGTGCGCGCGGAGGTGGTCGCGGAATCCACGGGCATGGAATCCGAAGTTGCGATCCACGGCATCCAGGTCAGTCGAGTTGTCGAAGCTGAACAGCTCGAGCGTCGCCGGGGTCAGCGGCGGGTTGGGCAGGACCGCGGACATCAGCCTCGCCTGAACTCGCGCAATCGGCAGCGGCAGCGGGACCATCAGGCGGCGCACAGACATCGCTGAGCAGATGGTTTGCATCACCTCTTTGAAGGTGGCGTACTCGCTCCCGCCGAGCGGGACTGCACTGTTCAGGGGTGGACCGCCCTTCACGCACGCTGCGAGGCAGGTGACGAGATCCTCGACCCACAGGGGTTGGAATCGGACGTTGCCGCCTCCTAGCAGAGGCAGCACTGGTGAGATGCGAGCCAGCCGGCTGAGCGCCGCGATGAACTCAGCACCATCGCCGAAGAGAACCGATGGCTGGAGGATCACGTATGGGATTCCGCCGTTACGCACGGCTTCTTCAAAACCCCACCTGGTGGCCATGTAGGTGCCTTTGGGCGCCGGCTTTGTGCCAAGGCCGGACATGGCAACCACACGACTGACCCCGGCGGCCGCTGCGGCGGCGATTAGGTTCTCGGTGCCCCCTCGGTTGATCGCCTCATACGCTCCGGGGTACGGCTCTTTGAGATTGGCCGTAATCGCGGCTGTGTGGATGATCACGCTGACGCCGGCCACAGCCGCGGGCAGTGTTTGGGGTCGGGTCAGATCGGCCTCGACCACTTCCACACCCTCGAGGGCGCCTGCTTTTGGCCGGTTGCGCACCATGGCCCGGATCGGGCCGGCACCGGTTTCGTGCAGGCGGCGGACGACGTGGGCTCCGATGAACCCGCTCGCTCCGGTCACCAAGATCATCGCGCTACAGTCTCCGCCGTCGAAGCATGGCGGATATGACCTGGTTCACAACGTCATCGCGTTTGAATTTGACGGGCCGATCGAGTGACTGACCCAACGCTTGGGGTCGTCACCTATCGCCTGGTCGGCTACCGGCCACTGATATTCATCTTGTTCCCGGCACTCGGGTTGGTCGGGGTGGCTCTTGTCCTGAACCTGCTTTCCGGCGGCGAGGGTCCGGGGCCGTGGTTCGTGTTCTTTTGGCTCGCCGCCTACGCCTGGAATGCGTATTGGTTCCTGTTTCGCCTCGCATACGAGGTTGGAGTTACGGACACGTCGACCCTGCGGTGGTGCACCGTCACGAGATGCCGCGAAATCCCCGTGTCGAGCCTCAAGGAGATTGAGACCCCGGTTCGGCCTTTTGGTGTCGGCCTCAAGAGAATCGTCGTGGAGGGTGATCGTTCCCCACTCATCATGGCCTCACCCGGAATTCGCGATGTCATCGCCATGGTCCTCAAGCTTCGACCGGATCTTGCTGTGAGAGACCGTTGGTACGACCTGCTGTTCGAACGCCTTTCCCATCGTTCTGTTCAATGGCGCAAGGTCTAGGCAGCGCCGTCCTGTACCCGGAGATCGAGCCCTACGAGAAGGGGATGCTCGATGTCGGCGACGGCAACGCCCTCTACTGGGAGGTCTGTGGCAGCCCGGCGGGAAAGCCGGCCGTCATGCTCCACGGCGGCCCAGGCTCGGGCTGCGTCCCGAGCTGGCGCCGGTACTTCAATCCCGGCGCATATCGCGTCGTGCTGTTCGATCAGCGCGGCTGCGGCCGAAGCACCCCGCACGCCGCCGATCCCGGGGTGGACCTCGCAGCGAACACCACGGAACACCTCATCGCGGACATCGAGCAGCTGCGGGCGCGGTTAGGGATCGAGCGCTGGCTGGTCGTCGGCGGCTCGTGGGGCTCAACGCTCGCCATCGCCTACGCGGAACGCTGTCCCGAGCGGGTGTCGGAGATGGTGCTGTTCAGTGTCGTAACGACCTCGCGCCAGGAGGTGCGTTGGGTGACTCGGGATGTGGGCCTCTACTTTCCGGCGGAGTGGGCCCGATTCCGGGACGGCGTGCCGGCGACCGAACGCAATGGCGACCTGGTCGCCGCGTACTACGGTCTGCTGCACGATTCGGATCCCGGCGTCCGCGAAAGGGCTGCTCGCGACTGGTTTCTCTGGGAGGACGCGCACGTGGCCGTCCGGTCGAATCATCGGCCCAACCCGCGGTACGACGACCCAGCGTTTCGGATGGCGTTCTCACGACTCGTCACGCATTATTGGCACCACGCGGGCTTCCTCGAGGACGGCGCTCTCTTGCGCGACGCCGGCCGGCTGGCCGGGATCCCAGGAGTCCTCATCCACGGCCGGTTGGACCTAAGCTCGCCTCTCGACGTCCCTCGGCAGTTAAGTCAGGTGTGGCCCGGCAGCGAGCTGATCGTGATCGACGACGCGGGCCATGGCACCGGCCAGTTCGGCATCCAGGTTGCGGTGATCACCGCCATCGACCGGTTCGCAGCGGCGCAGCCATAATCGCAGCAATGAGCGCGCCTCGAAAGCATCTCGCGGGCTTGTTGAGTGCATTCGTGGCCACGGTCTTCACGGCCTGCGGCTTGACACCGCAAGCGCAGACCCCGCCAGCTCCAGGACAGGTCACCTGGTCGGCGCCAAGCAACCCGCTGGAGCTCACCGTGAGCGCGGGACTGCAGCCGGAAACCAAGGAAACGCTCCTTTTCCACGTGCACGCCCACCTCGACGTCTTCATCGATGGGCAGGCAGTCCTCGTCCCAGCCGGCATCGGCATCAACATCTCTGACCCAGCGGTCCAGCACGGCCAGTGGAACGGCGACCCGGCGTACGGCGGGATTGCTGGGTGCTCGCAGCCCTGCATCTCACCTCTGCACACTCATGACGAGTCGGGCGTCATCCACACCGAGTCCGCCAACAGCACACCCAACCGGCTGGGCCAATTCTTCACGGAGTGGAACGTCGCGCTGAGCGGAGCATGCGTCGGTAAGTACTGCTCACCTGCAACACCAATCGCGGTGTATGTGGACGGCCAGCGCTACTCCGGAAACCTGGCGGACATCTCGCTGACGAATCGGAAGGAGATCGCCGTGGTGATCGGCTCCGCCCCGAAGCAGATTCCGAGCTCGTTCCCGTCCTGGGCGCCGGGGTAACTACTCCTCCCTGGTCGATGCCGGAAGGCCCAGGTACTCCTTGACGTTTCCCCCCGCGAGCTTATGCACGGCAGCCACCGTCGAGGCAACCTTCGTCGCGATCTTGTCGAAAACGTCGAGGATCCGCGAGAAATCGCCTCCAGAATCGACGTTCCACCATTGGCCCCCGGTTTCGGTGGCCATGGAACGGAAGTAGTTGATTTTTGGCGACAGAACAAAGGCAATGGCACCGGCCTCGCGCAGCTTGCTCGTCACGGTTGTAGGGCGAAGCCGGCGCTGCAGTGCTGGTTCATCTGTGATCAGAACCACAACCTTCACTGCGTCGCGCCGGAAACCCGGCTGGTCCAGCGCAGCTTGCAAGGCTTCCAGCGACGATTCCCCTTCATTGCCGCCGCCCGAATAGCGAGGCAGGCCGCGAAGGAGCGCTTTGACGCGGTCGGCGCTGGAGCTGAAGGGGGTCGCAACAATCCTGTCCCCTTCGACTGTGAGGTCTCCAAAGCCGACCACAGCTGCTACCCAATCGATGCGTTTTCGTGCGAGCTTGTCGACAAAGGATTCGCAGCTTTCGATGAGACCGTCGATCTTGTCGTTCATGCTGCCGGTCGTATCGATGACGAAGACGAGGTCCGCGCGCGCCTTCGCCGAGTCCCGGCCGATCTCCATCCGAACGACTTTTGCTTCACTCGGTACCCCCATCTCCGAGCGAGACGGGGTGGGCACTATCTTGCTCACGCTCGCTCCCTTGCCGTCACGGTCAGCTCGATGTCGCCGCTGAGCGTGGCGCCAGGCTTGAGCAGGCCATCGTCGACCGCAAGCGTGAAGTCGATGTCTGCAGGCAGGTGGTCGTTGCTCCAGTGCCAGTGAACTTCGGCTTGATGCCAGGGAGGCGAGAGCGCGAGGTCGATCCGATGAATCGCAGGATCGAACGAGGGGCCGCCTGCTTGTTTCAAACGCACCGAGAAGTTGATCTCGCGAATCGAAGGATCGAAGGCCCGCAGCACGACTTCGGAGGGGACGATTTCCAGTAGTGGTAGGCGAGCGCCGCTGCGTGCGTCGTAATCCGCACGCAAGCCCGGCTTACCAAGCACCCGATAGGCCTCGTTGATCCGCTTCATTTGCTCTTCGGCTGAAGCGTCTCCCCTGTTGTGATCAGGGTGGTATCGACGAGCCAGGCGCTTGTACGCCGCCTCAATCACGTCGGGATCCGCGGTCGGATCCACCTGAAGGACTCGGTAGAGGTCAGCGTCGGCAGGCAAGTTGGCCTCTCCGCATCAAGATCACGGCCCACCAGTCTAGCCCGAGAATTGCAGACTCCAACCCGAAGCGGTTGGGCATCAATCTCCGTTACAAGATAGGCAGAAATTGGCACGCTTCCGATTGACAGTTGAAGTCCGTGCGAAACGCGCCGCCGCCGGCGGGTACGTTCGGAGACCAAGGCCGCCGTCTCGCAGCTACGCGCGGCGGCCGTTCGTTTCGGCCGTTGTGCCCGCCGGCTTGCTGCGACGACTCGGGCTCCTGCTGGCCGTACTGCTCATTGCGTTCGGCGCGTGGAACTACCTGCGACCGATTCCCGCAGTCGCGGCCACCATCTCGACTCCTGCTCAAAGCGCTATCACCGGAACTCCGCCCAACCTGCCCTGGCCAAGCGTGGGTTCCGCGGCGGTGGGCGTTTCGGAGCTCGGCTTGATAGCTGTCTCAAGTGACCTACCTCCAGCACCTGCGGCGAGCGTGGCGAAGGTGATGACGGCACTGGTACTGCTTGCCGATAAACCGCTCGCGAAAAACGAGACGGGGCCGCTCCTGACCATCACCGACCAGGATGTGGCGATCTACATGGCGGACCTGGCTCAAGGTCAGTCCGTCGTTCAGGTCACCGCCGGTGAGCGCATGAGCGAATTCGAGGCGCTGGAGGCGTTGCTCATCCCGTCAGGCAACAACATCGCGGAAACGCTCGCCCGCTGGGATGCCGGCTCAGTGCCTGCATTTGTCGCCAAGATGAACCAGCGCGCAGCTTCACTCCACCTAACACGCACTACATTCGCGGACCCCGCCGGCGTATCGCTGCAGACCGTGACCACGGCCACCGATCTGCTCGCGCTCGGCATGGCCGCAATGCAGCAGGAGGTTCTCGCCCAGATCGTCAACCTGGCTCAGACGACGCTGCCAGTGGTCGGCACCGTGTACAACGTCAACGCCGCTCTCGGTCAGAGCGGGATCATCGGGATCAAGACCGGCTCCGGACTGGATTCGGGCGCGAACTTCCTGTTCGCGGCCGCGGCTACAGTCGACGATCACCCGTTGACGCTGTATGGCTCGGTCATGGGCCAACCGACACTGGAGGCGGCCTTCAACGGAGCCAAGGCCCTCATCGGCGCAATGCAGTCCGCGCTGAAGGTGCAAAAGATCATCGCTCGCCACGACGTTGTCGGCGCCTACTCGACCGCGTGGGGAAGCCGCGCGGACCTCTTGGCGACCGCGGACGTGACGCTGGTTGAGTGGCCGGGCATGATCCTGCGACGGTCGCTCGACGTCCAGCCGCTCGTCATCGACGGGCCGGTCGCAAGTGGGACCTCCGGAGGGAAGCTCCACATCGTCCTGGGCGATCAGCAGCTCGACGTGCCCCTGGTCACCGCCGGCTCACTCGATCCGCCGGGGCTTCCGTGGCGCCTGCTGCGAATCAATTGACACTCGGGATCCCATTGGTCGCGGAGGCTCTTCCAGCCGCTCCTGGAGCGCGAATTTCGGACCGAGAGCGGACGCACGTTGCTGGCGCTCAAGGCTTACGCTGACAAGCTCCCCGGCCGCCAGGCACGGTAAGTTAACCGACTGATGGCGGCGCATCCGCGTTCTCTTGGGGAAACGCTTTTGCGGTTCTACCGGCTCACGCATGAACGGTTGTTGACGGCGGCCGAGGAAGTGTCTCCCGAGCAATTTACGTGGAGCGCCGGTCCGAGCCTTCACTCGGTCGCCTGGCAGCTTTGGCACGCCGCCCGCTGGGACGACGTTCTCGCCTCTTACTTTCACAGGGCCTTGGCTCGGGATCCTCGTACACAGGTATGGGAGAGAGAATCGCTGGCGGATCGATGGTCCCTGGCTCCTGGCTCGATGGGCCGGCGCGACACCGGAACCGAAATGTCTAACGAGGCGGCGGAAGAGATTCGGTTCCCGGACCAGAAGGAAGTCGTCGGTTACGCCAGACTCGCGTTCGCCTACGCCGAGGAGGGGATCGAGCTACTACCGGATGGTCAATTGCTGGCGGTTGCAAAGGATGATCCGGATGGCGACACGCAACTCGACAACGTCCTCATCTACCTCGAACACTTGAGCCGCCATCTCGGGATGATCGAGTCGATCCGCGGGCTTGAGGGGATGATCGGCTCTTCCACGCGTTGAGCGGACGATCGTCGATTGCGTTTGGCGACGGCGGGGTCTTCATCAACACAAACGATCTAGACTGCGAGTGCGTCAAGGCAGGCCGGCGTGCTCCTGGAGCGGCTCAGCTCCGTAAGGAAGACATCGAATGACATCATCTGCTAAGTCATCGAGCCGCCCACTCGCGCTTGTCACAGGGGCGTCGGCCGGTATCGGCCGGGCTTATGCCGAGCGCCTGGCCTCGGATGGCTACGATCTGGTCGTCGTCGCGAGGCGAAAAGAACGACTCGACGAGGTCAAGCATCAGCTCGAATCGGCACACGGCGTTTCGGTTCAAACTCTCGTCGCCGACCTGTCAACCGAGTCTGGACAGCGCGCAGTGGATGCCGTAGCCACAGAGCCGCGCCTCGAGGTGGTGGTCGACAGCGCGGCTCTCGCCTATTACATGCCGTTCCTCGAACTCCCACCCGAGAAGGCCCAGGAGTTGGTTCACCTCAATGTACTTGCGCCGGTGCGGATGATCCACGCCGCGCTTCCAGGCATGGTCAAGCGGGGCAAGGGAGCCGTGGTCGGCTTCTCGTCGCTGCTGGCCTACAGCGCGACCTCCGAAAATCCGCAGCTGCCAAAGCGGGCTGTGTACGCCGC
>DATNML010000087.1:0-8083 GCA_035602315.1 Candidatus Dormiibacterota bacterium | reverse complement strand
CCGCCTCCGGAATCCATCCGGGAGCGCTGATTACCGACAAGCCAGACTCACCGCATCACGACCTCGAGGGCGTTCGCGGCGAGCTCTACTTCGCCTTTGCCGAGACCGATCGAACGGCCACTCCAGAGCTCATCGACGAGTTTCGTGAGGAGCTTCATCGGAATCGAATCCGCGGGGTCGTGGAGCGGTTGCCGGGAACCATGCACGGATTCGCAATGGCCGACCTGCCGGTTTACAACCGTAATGCGGCTGAGCACCATTTCGAGCGGACGCTCGACCTCTGGAGACGGAACCTATCAGAGGACCGGGCCAAGAGCCCCGCCTAAAGACGAACATCGCGAAGCTGACCCGCGGCGCGAACGGATCGACAGCGGATGGGGGCGGGTTAGATCTTGTTGGCGGCTCAGGCCACTTGCCCGGCTCGGAGGATGTGGACGTCAACGCCTGAAAGCCGGCGGATCACTTCGCTCGTGGTATCGCCGGGAAGCCAGCGAGCGCGCCGGCGGTGGCCGAGGATCACCTCGGTCGCCAGCGATTCATGAATGTAGTCGACCAGGGCTGACGCGACCGACCGCCCATGCAGGTGCACGTAATCGCCACCCAGCTGGTGGGTCAGCGCGGCATAGCCACCCATCCACTCCTTCTCCTCATCGGTCAGCTGGCGAGTTCTCACTGAGACGACGCTGAACTTGGCGTCCTGGGCGGCCGCGTATGCGTGAGCGCGCTTGATGCGGGCCTCGAGGCCACGCTGGGCGGGGACGCACAGAACGATCCGGCCACGGACCTCCCATGGCGCCTCGACGCGGCTCTCGCGCATGAAGCCGACGAGCTGGCGGTCGGCATGCTCTGCGATGACGCGAAAGGCGGCTTCGCGAAGGGCTTCCAGCGTGCCCAGGCGTAGGTCGAGCTGCAGCGCGACCGCCAGCTGCGCAGGTGACAGAACCCGCTGCTCTCGCAGCCGCTGAAGCAGGTCGGCGGGAGTGATGTCGACGAGCTCCAGCTCATCGATCGCTTCCAGGGCTGTGTCATCGATGAGCGGGCGTGAAGGCTCTCGACCAAGCACCGAGGCGAACGCCGTCGCCGCGCTCTTGATCGACAGCACATGAACTGTGGCGAGCACGGTGATCCCGGCCGCGAGCAAACGCGATACCGCCTCCAGGCGCGGCCGGCCGTCGGTCTCCGGTTCAGCCAGGTCGTCCATGCAGACGACCTCGGGGTTGCGGGCGAGGACTGCGTCGATGTCCAGGCGCATCTCCGCCGGCCTGTTGCGTCCGGCCCCAAGCACCTCGAGGTCACGCAGCTCATGTCC
The DNA here is from genome assembly GCA_035602315.1 of Candidatus Dormiibacterota bacterium. Taxonomy (GTDB): domain Bacteria; phylum Chloroflexota; class Dormibacteria; order Dormibacterales; family Dormibacteraceae; genus Palsa-870. The sequence continues at coordinate 6,774 of DATNML010000087.1, read as the reverse complement.
CGCATCTCCGTGCACGCGATACGCCCCGATGACAACGTCCGTTCCCCGGCTGCTCCGGCGGCGGCATTCGTCGAGCAGCGCCGTCGTCGTGCCTACGCCCCTGGCATACCCCAGGTACACGCGAAAGAGGACCCGCCGCCGCGTCTCCGCCGAGACTCGCCGCAGTACCTGCAGAGGGTCTGGTCGCGCGTTATCGCGATTGCTCACTTCGCCAACCTCGCGATGACGTGAATGTCCGCGTCTGGCAGCCGGTCGATGATCTGGTCGACGATGGTCGGGCGGAATCGACTCGCAACCGAGTTCGAAACCATCTCCCCCACCACCACGTGCTCCACCCCAGAGTCGCGAGCTGCCTGGATCACGGCTGCGGCCACGTCCGAGCCGCCAAGAACAGCGAACGAGGCTCCAAGCTGCGTCGCGAGGATCCGATAGCGCATCAGGTGGGACGGCGGCGTCGCCTCAGCCTGGACGGTCACAACCATGCAGGAGCCGCCCAAGCGTCGCGAGAGACGCGAACCCCGCCGGATCAGATCCTCCGAAGCGCCGCTGCCGGAAACCGCGACGAGCACGTCCTCCGGCGAAGCAAGTACGTGGCGTGAGCGAGCCATCGAGTCAGCGACCAACCGCAAACCGATCTGGCGCATCGCCGACAGGTTCTGGGGTCGAAAGAAGTTGGCCAGCGCCGTCTCGACCTTGTCGCGCGCGTAGACGTTGCCGTGCCGCATCCGCTTGCGCAGCGCCTCGGGCGTGATGTCGATGAACTGAATCTCGTCCGCACCATCCAGTTCTCTGTCGGGGACGGTCTCGCGGACCACGATCCCGGTCACCTTCTCGACCAGGTCTTTGACGCTCTCTACGTGCTGAACGTTCACGGTCGTGATGACGTCGATGCCGGCCGTTCGCAGCTCCTCGACATCTTCCCAACGCTTGGTGTGACGAAGGCTCGGGACGTTGGTGTGCGCCAGCTCGTCCACGAGGGCGATCTCGGGCCGGCGCCCCAACACCGCGTTGAGGTCCATCTCCTCGAGGATGGTCCCCCGATAAGGAACCTGGACCCGCGGTACGACCTCCAGGCCGGCCAGCAGCTCGACAGTGCGTGGTCGGTTGTAGGTTTCCACGTACCCGACAACCACTTCGTGGCCGTGAGCGACGAGCTGATGCGCCTCGTGGAGCATCGCGTAGGTCTTGCCGGCGCCGGGGGTCGCGCCCAAGTAGACCTTCAAATGACCGAGTCGCTTCTCGACGGCCGCGGTATCGGTCTGCGCGTGGGGGCGCATCTTCAGGGTAAGGCTAGCCCGCTTCTCCGTTGTCCAGCGCCAGGTTCAGCTCCAGCACGTTCACGTACGGCTCGCCGAAGATCCACAGAATCCGGCCGTGCACGTATTTCTCGACCAGCGCCCGCACCTTCGTCTCATCCAGGTTGCGTGCTTGCGCCACACGATGGACCTGCAGCAGCACGGACGCCTCAGTTACGTTGGGGTCGAAGCCGCTGAAGTCGCCGGTGACTATGTCAACGGGGACCTGGTCGTTCGGGCCCAGCCCATTGGCCTGACGAAAAGCCCGAGCCGAGCTTGCCACGCGGTCGATGAGCGCCTGGTTGCTGGGCCCAAGGTTGCTGCCGGCCGAGTTATCCGCCGCATATCCATTGGCGGAGTACCTGCCCTGGAAATACTTGTCGGCGCTGAACTGCTGGCCGATCAAGCTGGAGCCGACCACCTGCCCGTTCTTGACGATCAGGCTGCCGTTGGCCTGGTTGTGGAAGAGGACCTGGATGATGCCGGTCATCCCGACTCCGTAGACGAGGCCCGTGACGACCGCGAAAACCAGCGTCAGCCTGATGGCTTGCACGACCTCGCTTGGCAGTGACTTCAACATTCTCTTTTCGAAGGCTCCTAGGCGGCCAGATGGACCGCGGTGACGATGATGTCGATGATCTTGATACCGATGAACGGCGCGACGATGCCGCCAAGGCCGTAGATCAACAGGTTATTGCGCAGCAGGGCGGCCGCTCCGATCGGCCGGTAGCGCACGCCGCGCAGGGCGAGCGGGACCAGGGCAATGATGATCAGCGCGTTGAAGATCACTGCCGACAGCACTGCGCTGTTGGGGCTGTGCAGCTGCATGATGTTCAGCGCGTTCAGCTCCGGCAGCGCGACGAAGAACATCGCCGGAATGATGGCGAAGTACTTCGCGACGTCGTTGGCGATGCTGAACGTCGTGAGCGCGCCGCGCGTTATCAGCATCTGCTTGCCCGCCTCGACGATCTCGATGAGCTTGGTGGGATCACTGTCGAGGTCGATCAGATTGCCCGCCTCCTTGGCGGCCTGCGTCCCCGTGTTCATTGCGACCGCCACGTCAGCCTGAGCGAGCGCAGGCGCATCGTTCGTGCCATCGCCAGTCATCGCGACCATGCGGCCGAGGGCTTGTTCGTCCTTGATGAGCCTCAGCTTCTGCTCCGGGGTGGCCTGGGCCAGGAAGTCGTCGACTCCGGCCTCCCTGGCGATGGCGGCAGCAGTGAGCGGGTTGTCGCCCGTGATCATCACCGTGCGCAGGCCCATGCGGCGGAGCTCCGCGAAGCGGTCGCGGATCCCGGGCTTGACGATGTCCTTGAGGTGAATCGTGCCCAGCACGACCTTGTTCTCGCCGACGACCAGCGGCGTTCCCCCGGAGCGGCCGATGGCATCGACCCCTGCGCGAACGTCAGGAGGCAGGTCCTTCTCGCTCCAGCGACCCATCGCGTCGTCAGCGCCTTTACGAATAACTCGCGAATTGAAGTCCACGCCGCTCATTCGGGTGGTCGCCGAGAAGGCGATGAAGGTCATCTTCGTCTTGTCCATAGCCTGGCCATGGGAGCCGAGGCGATTCGCGAGCACGACGATCGACTTACCTTCCGGCGTCTCGTCCGCAAGGCTCGCCAGCTCGGCAGCCTCGATCAGCCGCTCCATCGCCACTCCCGGTGCCGGGAGGAACTCGGAGGCCTGGCGGTTGCCGAAGGTGATGGTGCCCGTCTTGTCGAGCAGCAGCGTGTCGACGTCGCCGGCGGCCTCCACCGCCCGGCCCGAGAGCGCGATCACGTTGCGCTGCATCAGGCGGTCGATGCCGGCGATGCCGATCGCCGAGAGCAGCCCGCCGATGGTCGTGGGGATCAGGCAGACGAGCAGCGCGATCAGCACGGTGATGGTGACCGAGGTTCCCGCGTAGATCGCGAAGGGCTGCAGCGTGACGGTGGCGACCATGAAGATGATCGTCAGCGCGGCGAGAAGGATGTTGAGGGCGATCTCGTTGGGGGTCTTGCGGCGGGACGCGCTCTCGACCAGATGGATCATGCGGTCGAGGAAGGTCTCGCCGGGGTTGGCGCTGATCTGAACCACGATCCGGTCGGACAGCACCTTGGTTCCGCCGGTGACGGCGCTCCGGTCGCCTCCAGCCTCACGGATCACGGGGGCAGACTCGCCGGTGATCGCCGACTCGTCGATGGAGGCGATGCCTTCGATGACGTCACCGTCGCCCGGGACGATGTCGCCGGCCTCGCAAACCACGAGGTCGCCCTTCTTTAGCTGAGTTGAGGAGATGCGCTCTTCCCGACCATCGACGAGACGCCGCGCGATCGTCTCCGAGCGGGTCTTCCTCAGTGCGGCCGCCTGAGCCTTGCCCCGGCCTTCAGCCATCGCCTCCGCGAAGTTCGCGAAGAGCACCGTAAACCACAGCCAGACCGTGATCTGACCGACGAACAGCTCGTTGTTGGGCCCGCTCAGGCCCGGAGTCCCATTGAAGAGGTCGAGGACGAAGATGATCGTCGTTATCACCGCGCCCGCCTCGACCACGAACATGACCGGGTTGCGTGCGATCCACCGCGGGTCGAGCTTGGCGAAGCTCGCCCGGATGGCTGGAACGAGGATCGTGCGGTCGGCCAGGCTGCTTCGTCCCTTCCGCCGTTCGCGCTTCTGGATGGTGTTCTGCATCTCTCTCTAGTGAAGGTGTCCGGCAGCCAGCTGGAACTGCTCGAGCAGGGGGCCGAGCGCGAGCGCCGGGAAGAACGTGAGCGCGCCGACGATGATGATCACGCCGATCAACAGACCGACGAACAGGGGCGTGTCCGTGCGGAACGTGCCGGGGCCGGCCGGAACCACCTTCTTACCCGCGAGCGCGCCGGCTAGGGCGAGGATGGGGATGTAGAAGATGTAGCGGCCGGTCCACATCGCGACCCCGAGCGCAGTGTTGTAGTACACGGTGTTGCCAGTCAGGCCGGCGAAGGCGCTGCCGTTGTTCCCGTTTGTGGACGAGAAGGCGTAGAGGATCTCCGTGAACCCGTGGGCGGCAGGGTTTAGCGGTCCCTTCAAGCCGGCCGGGACGAGCACAGAGATCGCCGTCCACACCAGGATGTTGAAAGCGCTCGTCAGGATGACGAGCGAGGCGAGCCGCACCTCCTTCGATTCGATCTTCTTACCCAGGTACTCGGGCGTGCGACCCACCATCAGGCCGGCGATGAAGACCGCCAGGACCGCGAAGACGAGCATCCCGTACAGGCCCGCGCCGACGCCGCCTGGTGTGACCTCGCCGAGCTGGATGAGCACCAGCGGAACCATGCCGCCGATCGGCGTGTAGCTGTCGTGGCTCGAGTCGACCGAGCCCGTGCTCGTCCCGGTCGTGGTGGCCGCGAACTGGGACGAATAAATGGGCCCAAAGATGACCGACTTGCCCTCCATGTTGCCGCCGGCCTGGGTCGCAGTGTTGGCCTGACTGACGCCGATGTTCGTGAGCGCGGGGTTGCCCGACTGCTCGGCCCAGGCAGCAATCCCGACCGCCGCGAAGAGGACAATGGCCATGGTCGCGGCGATCGCGATGCCTTGTTTGATGTTGCCGACCCAGCGGCCGAACATCAGGGCCAGTGCAAATGGGATCAAGATCTCGAGGAAGATCTCGAACTGGTTGGTGAAGCCGTTCGGGTTCTCGAACGGGTGGGCCGAGTTCGCGTTGAACGGGCCGCCACCGTTGTTGCCGAGGTCCTTGATCGCCTCCTGGGAGGCGAAGGGACCCACCGCGATCGTCTGGGCCGCGCCCTCGATCGTGTGGGCGACGGGGTAGCTGGCCAGCGTCTGGACGGCGCCCTGAGACGCCAGGACCAACGCGGCCACGAACGCGATCGGGATCAGCACGTACAGAGTTGCCCGCGTAACGTCGACGTAGAAGTTGCCGAGCGTCTTGAGCTGGCGGCTGGAGATGCCCCGCACCAGGGCGACCGCCATCGCGATGCCCGTGGCCGCCGAGAGGAAGTTGTGCATCACCAGGCCGACCATCTGGGAGAAGTAGGACATCGTCTGCTCGCCCGTGTAGTTCTGCCAGTTGGTGTTCGTGGTGAAGCTCACCGCCGTGTTGAAGGCGAGGTCCGCAGGCACCGGACCGAACCCCATCGGGTTGAACGGCAGCCTGTCCTGGAGCCTCAGCACCAGGTAGGTGAAGATCAGGCTCGCGATCGTGACCATGAGCACCGAAACCCCGTACCCGATCCAGCTCTGCTCCTTCGTCTCGTCGACGCCCATCAGCCAGTAAGTACCGCGCTCGATGGGCCGAAGCACCGGGCTCAGGAAAAGGCGCTCGCCCTGGAAGACTTTGACCAGGTAAGGGGCGAGGAACCAGGCCCCGACGGCCACCGCGAGGAAGGTGATCACGACGCCGGCGATATCGAGGATCATCGTCAGAACCGCTCTGGAAAGAGGAGCGCGGCGAAGAGATAGAGAGTGAGGACCAGGGCGACGATCCCGGTGATGATGTAGGGCAGCATCAGGGCAGCTTCTCCAGGCCCCGGACGTAGAGCAGGCTCACGATCGTGAGCACCACAACGAGCGCCAACATCCATACATCGAGCGGCATAGAACGGGATGGTAGGCGCCTGGGAATCAACAGGGGATCAACACATTTAGAGCGGGCGGCCGTATAAACGATCGTTGACGCGGCGTTGACGGGCGCGGTCCTAGCGTGGGTCACATGCTGATCACGCACGTGAATCCAAGCGAGCTCTGGGGCAAGAAGGTCTATGACACTGACGGCCGTTTCCTTGGCGCGGTAGTCGCGATCGGGAGCCGCCGAGGCGTCGTCCGCAAGGTCGTAGTGCGGCGCACGAGTCACGGCGCACCGGTCAGGCTTATGCCGCCGGCCAATCCGCGTTTACGGGTTGTTCGGTGACCGCATGATCGTGCTGGGCGAGAGCACAATCGAGTCCCGTGCACGGCTTGCCGAAGCGCTCGCCCGCGTCATCGACGCAGACCCGCGAGTAAGGCGCTGGCGCCGGGTCGAGTTTGCAGATGACGGCGGGGCGCTGGTGGTCGTCGAGTTAAATACGGAGCCCGGTGGAATCGCCGGCGAAGTCATCGCGCGGGAGCTGGAATCCACCGCCACGAGGGAGTTGCCGAAGCTCACCTGGGTCCGCGTTCAGGTCGCCTGAACACATAAGGGAAAACCCGGATGGTTTTCCCTCATCGCCGTGCGGCTTCGCCGCAGAGGCTGCTCCCATTCCGGTATGTCGATTGGACTGTCCAAGTAGTTACTCCCCGCCATGCATGGTGACATTCAAGTTCACTCGGGACGGCCGGAGTAAATCCGGCCTACATGCGACGCATGGAACTCGCGGTCGATGGAGGGCCGAAGCGGTAGCCGCGTGCCCCGACGGTGACGATGATCTCCGGATTCTTGTGGTCAGCCTCCAGCTTCGATCGCAGGCGCTGGATGAAGGTGCGCAGGTAGTTGCGCTCGTCGCCGTAGGTTGGTCCCCAGACG
>DATNML010000086.1:0-5194 GCA_035602315.1 Candidatus Dormiibacterota bacterium | reverse complement strand
ACCAGCGAGCAGCAGGGCGTGGCCAACTTCATCCAGCAGAACGACTACATCTCGGTCATCGCCACTGTTGCGGCTGGAGGAAAAGTTGCCTCCAAGACCATCTTCACCAACCTCCACGTCATCCGCGTCGGGACGCAGGGGAGCGGCAGCAACTCGAGCGCGAGCAGCCTGACTGTGGTCGTAACCGAGTGCGAGGCCGAGGTGATCACCTGGTTCCTGACGTATGCCGCGCTGAAGTACTCGCTCGAGTCATACCAGGACTATCTCCAGACCGGCGCCGAGACGCCTGATCCGAAGTGCCCCACCGTAGGGGACGCCAAGGGCGTGACGCTGCCGTTCATGCAGGCCACCTACCCGGGCCTCTTCTAGAGCACTACGTGAACCTGCCGCCCCAGGTCATCGTCGCTGTGCCGATGGCGGCCGCGATCGCGGTCTTTTTCTGGAGCCTTGACCGGATCCGCAAGGAGCGCATCGCGCGACCACTGGTGGCGGCTCCTCCGCGCGCAACGCCGCGCGAGCTGGTCGAGAAGCTGCTGCGGCCGGCGGCTGAAAACCTCAGCGAGCGCCGCAGATCCAGCGGAAAGCCGACCCTGACCGAGGACCTGGCGCGCGCCGGCTTGAACATCACGCCTGCCGAGTACCTGCTGATCCGGATCGGCGCCGTCGCGGTGGGAGCACTGATCGGGCTCTTCCGTTTCGGCATCTCGATCGGTCCCCTGATTCTTGGCCTGGTCGGCTTCGTCACGCCGCCGCTGGTGCTCTCTTTTCTTCAGAGGCGACGGCAGAACATGTTCAACGAGCAGCTCGCTGCGATGCTGCAGCTGCTCTCCAACTCGCTCAAGACGGGTTATGCCATAGACCGGGCCCTCGAAACGGTCGCCGCCAAGTCGCAACCGCCCGTGTCTACGGAGTTCGAGCGCGTCGCCACCGAGATCACGCTTGGCACCTCGGTGGACGAGGCGCTCAGCGCGCTGCTGCTTCGCATCAACAGCCCAGACCTCGAGTTCATCGTGACCGCCATCCTGCTTCACACGAGGGTGGGTGGCAACCTCGCCGAGGTCCTGGACACCATTTCAGACACCCTGCGCGACCGACTGCAGACCAAGCGCGACATGAGCGTGCTCACCGCACAGTCGCGCGCCTCCGCCACCATCATCACCGGGCTGCCCATCCTCCTTGCGCTGGGCCTGTACGTGTTCGTCCCGGGCTATTTCGCGCCGATGACCACCACGGTCATCGGCTACATTTTGCTCGGAGTCGCCGCGCTCTTTGTCATCGTCGGCAACCTCATCATTCAGCGCATGACCGCACTCGAAGCTTAAGTGTCCCGACCCCGAAGTTCCTTGCATCTTCGCGGCCTAGTCGGCCGGGCGCCTTCGGCGCTGAAGCCTGCGTCGGGACACTCTTGATGTTCGGCGTCGCGCTCATCGCCGGCGTCATCTGCGCCTTCATCGTCCTGGCTTACTTCATCGCCATCGACCAGCTCCGCAGAACCGCAGCCGCCACCAACGGCAACTTCAGCGCTCAGGCGCCCAGGCCCACTCTCGTCAAGCAGCTCGAAGCGCTGGCCAAGCCGTTTACGTCGCATCTGCCTGCGCACGCGGCCATTGAGGTCCGAGCGCAGCTGAGCCGCGCGGGTGATCCCGGAGGGCTGACCCCGGCAGGTTTCCAGGCGGTGCGCTACAGCCTGGGAGCCCTGCTGGCAATTGTCGGGTTGGGCACAGGCGTCCTCGTTGCATTACCCATACCGGTGATCGTGGTGGCGCCGCTGGCCGGAGCCGTCGCGGCGTTCGTTGGATACATGCTGCCCAGCCTGTGGCTCGAGCAGCGAATCGCGGCGCGCCGGCAACAGATCCAACGCACTCTTGCCGAGGCGACGGACCTGTTGACGCTGGTCGTCGAATCGGGAATGAGCCTCGACGAGGGGTTGCTGAGCATCACCGAGCGGTTCCACAACGCGCTGGGCGATGAGATCGGCAAGGTGCTCCGCGAGATCCGGCTCGGCCGGCCGCGAATGAGCGCGCTCGAGCACATGGCAGAGACCACCGGGGTCCCCGACCTGCACCATCTCGTCGAATCGATCGTGCAGTCCGACCAGATGGGCGTCCCGATCGCCCGGCTGCTGCGCGTCCAGGCCACGGAGATGCGCCGGCGGCAGCGCCAGACCGCGCAGGAACGCGCCGCCCAGGCCTCGTCGCGCATGGTTTTCCCGATGGTCGGCTGCATCTTCCCGGTGTTGTGGATCGTCCTCCTCGGGCCCGCCATCATCCAGATCCTCAAATCGCTTCATTAGGAGCGTGAGCACAAAAGCGCCACGAGGCGCGCAGCCGTCGTTCAACGATCTTGACAAGCCGCTCTACACGATCAGCGTTGCCGCCGAGATCCTGGAGACTCATCCGCGAACGCTGATGCTGTACGAGGACGCCAACCTCATCGAGCCCCATCGCACCAGCACCAACCGCCGCCGCTACTCACAGCGCGACATCAGCAAGGTGCAGGTCATCCAGCACCTGACGCGCGAGAAAGGGGTGACCCTGGCTGGCGTCCGGCACATCCTCAGCCTGTTTGAGGTGATGAAGAAGCACCGCGTGGAACCGCCCGCCGACCTACGAGAAATCTTCGACCGCTACAGCCAAATCATCTAGAAAGCAGCAGCGGTCAGGGAGAGGGGCTAGGACAGCAGCACGGTTTAGCCCGCCGCCGCCTTCTTCCGCCGCTTCGCCGCCGGCGCCCACAAGCTCTCCAGGTCGTAGTACGACCGCTCACCAGGCAGGAACACGTGCGCGAGCACGGAGTCGAAATCGAGCAGGATCCACGTCGCATCCTCGTACCCGTCGACACCCATCGGCCTCAGCTCTTTCGCCTTCGCCGCCTCAACCATCCCATCCGCAATGGCGCGGACCTGGCGGTCGGTTTCGCCCTCACAGATCACGAAGTAGTCTGCGATCGAGGTCTGGTCACGAACGTCTATGACCACTGGATCCCACGCCTTCTTTTCCGACGCAGCGCTGCGCAGCACGCGAGCCAGCTGCAGCGGCGTCAAGCCCTTGTCCTTCCTAGGCGCCAACCTATCGATTATCCCCATACAGCCGGTGTTCTGTGATGTAACGCTCGACGGCCGCCGGCAACTTGCCGGCGACGGATTGGCCCGTGGCGATCTCACGCCTGAGCTCGCTGCCCGACACGTCCGGGGTCGGGAAATGGCACTCGATGACGCGAGCCGGGTCAAGCCCGAGGCCGGCGAGCTCGGATAGCCCTGGTTGTCCCAGGCCGGGCCGGTCGATGATCACGACCGAGGCAAGGCTGCTCACGCGATCGGGCTCATGCCAGGTGCGAAACAGGCGGGCCGCATCCCAACCGAGGATGAGGAACAGCTCATCTTGCGGATGCTCGCGATGGAGCTCGCTCAGCGTGTCCACCGTGTAGGACGTTCCGCCGCGCGTGACCTCGACGTCAGACACCTCGAAACTCGGCTCGTCTTGAACCGCGAGTGTGGTCATCACCAGCCGGTCCTCCGCCGGAGCCAAAGCTGTCCCTCGATGCGGCGGCTGCGCGCTCGGCACAAAGAGGACGCGATCCAGGTGCGCGCACTCCGTCGCCGCCTTTGCCGCCGCCAGGTGCCCTTCGTGGATGGGATCGAACGTTCCGCCGAAAACGCCGATCCTCACGGTTGGTACTCGAATTCGACGCCCGAGATGCGCACCGTATCGCCGGGCTCGACGCCGGCGGCTTCGAGCGCGACGTTGACGCCCAGCTTGTCCAGGTTCGACTGGAACTGAGCCAGCGCGCCCTCTGAGTCGAGGTCGGTGCGCTCGACCAGCTGCTCGACGCGATCACCGCTCACCGCGAAGCCCCACGGCTTTTTTTCGACGGCAAGACCGGCCACGGCGGTGCGCTCGGGAAGCTTGATCGTCTTGGCCCGTCCCTGCGCGCTCACCTCGGGGGCTGCGGCCAGGGCCGGCACCATCGCTTTCATCAATTCGGGCAGCCCTTCGCCGCTGAGGGCGGAGACGAAGTGGATATTCTTCCGCCGGTTTCGTGTCTTCAGGCGTCGAGTGGGCTCGAGGTCGAGCTTGTTGATGGCGACCACGAACGGCCGCTTGGCGAGCTCGGGGGAAAACTGTTCGACCTCCTTGCGCACCGTCTCGAGGCCCGCCCACGGATCTGGTGTGGACCCATCGAGGACGTACACGAGAACCCTCGTCCGCTCGACGTGCCGGAGGAACCGCAACCCCAGCCCCGCACCGCGGGCAGCGCCTTCGATCAGCCCGGGTATGTCCGCGATAACGATCCGGCCGGCGCTGGATTCCGCGACTCCGAGCTCCGGGTCGAGCGTCGTGAACGGGTAGTCCGCAACCTTCGGCCGGGCCGCCGTGAGCGAGCTCAGCAGCGAGGACTTGCCCGCGTTGGGCGGGCCGACGAGACCGATGTCCGCGATGAGCTTGAGGTCGAGGACCAGTGTCCGCTCGTCTCCCTTGAAGCCCGGCTCGGCGTAGTCGGGCGTGCGCTTGGTCGAGCTCTTGAAGTGGACGTTTCCGCGGCCGCCATTCCCACCCTTCGCTACCACCGCCTCAGCGCCCGGGCGATCCAGGTCGGCGACCAGGCTGCCCTCCTCGTCGAGCACGACGGTGCCGACCGGGACGTCCAGCGATACGTCTGCTCCGCCGCGCCCGGTCTTGCGACCGCCGGCGCCATCCGCGCCGGGCTCTGCGTTCCAGCGCCGGCGCTGCTTGTAGAGCGAGAGGTCGGAGACTCCCGTGGTCGCTTTCATCAAGACGGAGCCGCCGCGTCCGCCATCACCACCATCGGGTCCTCCGCGCGGGGTGAACGGCTCACGGCGGAAGGACGCCGAGCCTTTTCCGCCATGCCCGCCGCGCACCACGATGCGCGCCGAGTCGACGAACTGACGCTTGCCGTCAGTTCTGGACGTTCGACTCTTTCGGTTGGTCGCCCTGCGCGCGACCGGCGGGCTGTTCGGCGTGCTGGTCGCCCTGCGCGCGACCGGCGTGCGCGGCGGCCTCGATGCTGACCCGCTTGCCGTCCTTGCCGACCCGCTCGTACTTCACGTGTCCTGGGACCAGCGCGAACAGCGTGTGGTCGCGGCCGAGTCCGACGCCGGTACCCGGGGCGATCTTGGTTCCGCGCTGCCGGACCAGGATCTGCCCGGCGCCCACCACCTGGCCGCCGTAGATCT
>DATNML010000085.1:0-3370 GCA_035602315.1 Candidatus Dormiibacterota bacterium | reverse complement strand
ATGGCTCCCAGGCCGCAGCTCGAGCTGTCGACCAAGCGACGGCCGAGCGGACCTCGTCGCCTGAGCGAGGTTGAGCTCGACGAGGATGAGGTGTTGATCGACGGCTTCGACGCGATGCTCGAGGGGGTGAAGGTGCGGATCACGGCCGTGCTCGAGCGCACATGCGTTTACGTCGATCGGAGTGGCGACCGCCGGTTGGCTCGAAAGATTGACCTCTGGGTCGAAGCGAACAAGCTGCCGATCCGCCGCCGCGGATTCATCTAGGTGTAGGTGCTTCCTATAACCTGAGCGCGATGATCGAAGAGCCGAAGATCAATCGCAACCTCGCTCTCGAGCTGCTGCGAGTCACCGAAGCCGGCGCCCTGGCCGCCGCGCCCCTGCAGGGACGCGGCAACAAGGAAGCGGCCGATGGTCGTGCCGTCGAGGCGATTCGGAGCGCGCTCGCGGCGGTCGACATGAAGGGCACGGTCGTTATCGGCGAAGGCGAGAAGGACGAGGCCCCGATGCTCTATTTCGGCGAAGAAATCGGCAACGGCCTCGAACCGGAGGTTGATGTCGCGGTCGATCCCATCGAGGGCACGAGCCTTACCGCTTCAGGCCTACCAGGCGCCATCTCGGTGGTTGCCCTGGCCGAACGCGGAACGATGTTCACGACGCATGTGCACTACATGCACAAGCTGGTGGTCGGCCGGAGAGCCCGGGGCGTGATCGACCTCGAGATGCCTGTCGAGTGGAACCTGCGTCGGATCGCCAAGGCAGAGGGCCTCCCGGTTCAGGAGCTCACCGTGGTCGTGCTGGACCGCGACCGCAACACGGAGATCATCGCGCAGATCCGGGACGTGGGCGCCCGAATCAAGCTCATTACCGCCGGCGACGTGGCGGGCGCGCTCGAGGCGGCGTTGGAGACGAGGTTCGGCATCCACTGCATGATGGGATCGGGTGGGGCGACCGAGGGTGTGCTGGCCGCCTGCGCGATCAAGACGATCGGCGGAGACATGCAGGCCAAGCTTCATGTTCGCGACGACAAGGAAAAGGAGACCGCGATCAAGGAGGGTCACAAGCCCAACAAGGTCCTGTGCCTGGACGATCTGTGCTCCGGCAAGGACATCTTCTTTGCCGCCACCGGGATCACGTCTGGAGAGCTGTTGAAGGGCGTGCGCTACGAAGATGTCTATGCCTACACGCAGTCGATGGTTTTGCGGTCCGCGTCGGGGACTATGCGCATCGTCGACGCGTACCACCCGATCGACAAGTTGCGGGCCAAGGGTCTACTGCCAGAGCAGGTAGCAGTCCGCTGAGCGCGTCGGAAGCGGGACAGTTCCTGGTCGCGGCCGGTAGGTCGCTGAGCACTCCGCAGTGGCAGTGGATCGCGACCGCGCGGATTCTTTCGCGCCTGCGGAGCTCGAGCGCGGCAGTCGAGGAGGTGCTCGACGGATTGCTCTCGAGCGCTGATCAAGCGATGGTCAACGCGTTCACCGGGGGGTTTCGGGTCGCCCAGACGCAGCTCGCCATCAACAAGGCCTTGCCTGACCCGACGGCCGCCGCGGCGGCGCTTGAGTCGGCGCAGATCGTCGCTCTCGCGATCCTGGTTCGTGAGCAGCTCGAACCGTCCCAGTTCGACGCCGTCTACCGGCCCTTCGCGACCATCTTGCCGGGTCCGGGATTTCAGCCGGCTCCGCCGGTCGACCGCCAGATCGCAGCCTTCCTGCGCCTGCTGCCGACGCTGTCAGGCGAACTCGAGGCCGAGGTCGCGGCGGTGGCCAAGGCCCTGAGCGAGCGACCCAGGACGGTCGCCCCCGGGGCCATGAATGCGGTCGTCGCGGCCATGACCGGCCTTGACCCGTCGGCGAACTACGCCACCGCCTGGAAGGAAGTCATCGCGACCGCCAACCAGTCAGGGCGCACGCAGTCATTCAGGGTGATGCAGGACAGCGCCGAGCAGGCCGCGCCGCACGACGGATTGGGGATCGTGGGGTTTGCCGGCGTGGCGGCGGGCGGGATCTTCATGCGCGACGTCCTGCCGATCGAGAAGGTGCTGCTGCTCTACGAGCCCTTCGCAGCCGCTTTCCCTTATGAAAGCCTCCAGTAGGCGCTAAGCCGTCTTCACCCCGGCGGCTTTTTCCAGGCCCAGCTCTTCGACCGCGGCCTCTCGCATCACGAATTTCTGGACCTTGCCGGTGACCGTCATAGGGAACGAGTCGACGAACTTCCAGTGCCGGGGGATCTTGTAGCTCGCGATCTTGCCCCTGCACCACTCGGCGAGCTCCTCACCCGTGACCTTCGCGCCATCACGCGCCTTGACCCAAGCCATGACCTCTTCGCCGTACTTCTCCGACGGTATCCCGATCACCTGGACGTCGGCGACCTGTGGATGGCCGTACAGAAACTCCTCAACTTCGCGCGGATAGATGTTCTCTCCGCCGCGAATGATCATGTCCTTGATCCGGCCGACGATGTTGACGTAGCCATCATCGTCCATGGTCGCCAGATCACCGGTATGCATCCAGCGTGCGGGATCGATGGCCAGGCGGGTCGCCTCCTCGTTGTTCCAGTAACCGAGCATGACGATGTAGCCGCGACTGCACAGCTCGCCAGGGGCGCCACGCGGCACCACCGCATCGGTGGAGGGGTCGACGATTTTGATCTCCACGTGGGGGTGCACGTGGCCGACCGTGGAGACACGCTTGTCAAGCGGATCGTCAGTGGCGCTCTGGGTGGAGACCGGGGAGGTCTCAGTCATGCCGTAACAGATGGTCATCTCCGGCATGTGCATCACGGTCTGGACCTTCTTCATGACCTCGACCGGGCACGGCGACCCGGCCATGATGCCGGTCCGCAGCGAGCTGAAGTCGAACTCCTTGAAGCGCGGGTGCTCGAGCTCCGCGATGAACATGGTCGGCACGCCGTAGAGCGAGGTGCAGCGCTCTTTCTGCACGGTGTCCATCGTGATCACCGGGTCGAATGCCTCGGCCGGAATGACCATCGTCGCGCCGTGCGTGGTGCATGCGAGATTGCCGAGCACCATGCCGAAGCAGTGGTAGAAGGGGACGGGTATGCAGACCCGATCCAGCTCGCTGTACTTGAGCGTCTCGCCGATGAAGAAGCCGTTGTTGAGGATGTTGTGATGGGTGAGCGTCGCGCCCTTGGGAAAGCCGGTAGTGCCTGACGTGTACTGGATGTTGATCGGGTCGTCGAACTGCAAAGTCGCCTCGAGGTCATGGAGCTCCCCTTCGCTCGTCTTCGCTGCGTCACGCTTCAGCGCATCCCATCCGTCTTCGAGCACCAGCGCCTCGCGCAGGCCTGGACACCGACCCTTGACCTCGGCGAGCATCGCCGCGTAATCCGCCTGCCGGAAGCCGGCCGCGAGGAT
>DATNML010000084.1:0-2921 GCA_035602315.1 Candidatus Dormiibacterota bacterium | reverse complement strand
AATTAGGAGTCAAGAGAAAGAGTTGTCGCGGATTGGAAAGCTGCCGATTCAGCTGCCGGCGCCGGTGAAGGTCACCCTGGGGCCGGGGCATGTGAAGGTCGAGGGCCCGAAGGGGCAGCTCGAGCGCACCCTGCCGGCAGATATCACGGTCAAGCAGGCCGACGGCCAGCTCGTCTTCGAGCGCCCGTCCGACGGCTTCCGTCACCGAGCCCTTCACGGGCTGGTCCGCAGCCTCGTCAACAACATGGTGATCGGCGTCAACACGGGCTTCGTCAAGCACCTCGAGCTCGTCGGCGTCGGCTACCGCGTCGCCAAGCAGGGCGACGAGTTGGTGCTCAACCTCGGCTACTCGCACCCCATCCGATTCAAGCCGCCCCAGGGCATCACGATCGACGTCCAGGACCCGACGAAGTTCTCGGTCTCTGGCATCTCGATCGAGGACGTCGGCCAGGTCGCCGCCAACCTCCGCGGGATGAGGCCGCCCGAGCCTTACAAGGGCAAGGGCGTCATGTACCGCGGCGAGAAGATCCGCCGCAAGGCCGGCAAGGCCGGCAAGGGCGCGAAGGCCGCCTCATGATCAAGCGACAGGACCGCAAGCTGAACCGCGGCAAGCGCCACAAGCGCGTGCGCGTGAACGTGACAGGCACCACCGAGCGCCCACGGCTGGCCGTGTTCCGCAGCATCAACCACGTCTACGCGCAGCTCATCGACGATGGCGCCGCTCGAACGCTCGCGGCCGCGTCGACCGTCGAGCTGAAGGCCAACGGCAACGGCATGGAAGAGGCCGCGAAGGTCGGCAAGGCGATCGCCGAGAAGGCGAAGGCCGCGGGCGTGAGCTCGGTGGTCTTCGACCGGGGCGGATTCCTCTATCACGGCAGAATCAAGGCTCTGGCTGACGCCGCGCGCGAAGCCGGACTGGAGTTTTAAGCGCACATGGGATCCCGTTACCCGCATTCCAGTGGCGAGCGATCCGATCTCACTGATCGCGTCGTTCGCGTCAACCGCGTGTCCAAGGTGGTCAAGGGCGGGCGCAAGTTCTCGTTCAGCGCGCTGATCGTGGTCGGCGACATGAACGGCCGGGTCGGCGCGGGCATCGGCAAGGCACGCGAGGTGACTGAGGCGATCCGCAAGGGCATGGACGTCGCCAAGCGCAACATGATCACGGTGCCGATGGTCGGCACGACCATCCCTCACGAGGTGCGCCTCAAGCTGGGATCCGCCCGCATCATGCTCAAGCCGGCCGCTCCCGGAACCGGCGTAATCTCAGGCGGCGCAATGCGGGCGGTGATCGAGACAGCGGGCATCAAGGACATTCTCACCAAGTCTCACGGCACCAACAACCCCATTAACACGGTCCGCGCGACGCTCGCTGCGCTGCAGCAGCTGCGCACAGCGCAGCAGATCGCCGAGCTGCGCGGCAAAGAGGTCGAGCAGATCGTCGGCCGCCGTCTGGCCAACGCTTACCGCCGGCAGGAAGCCGGTGGGGTCGCGGCTGAACCCACCCCGGTGGAGGCGAAGTGACAGAGGCCAAAAAAACCGATGCCAAGAAAACCAAAACGATCAAGGCCACGCTGATGAAGAGCACGATCGGCGCGATCCCCGCGGTCAAGGCCACGGTGCAGTCGCTCGGTTTCCGCCGCATGCACCAGACGCGCGAGCTCCCCGACAACCCCGCCGTGCGCGGCATGCTCAAGGCCGTCGACTTCCTGGTCGCCGTCGAAGGCACGCCCTATATCCGACCCAAGCGCAGCCAGTACAAGATCTGGCGGTCCCGGTCGAACAAGAAGCACCAGCGAGGCAAATAGAAGAGAAAAATGCAGCTTCACGACCTCAAGCCCGCACGCGGAGCTCATCGCCGCCCTGAGCGAATCGGCCGGGGCACCGGCTCAGGACGCGGCAAGACCTCCGGTCGCGGCCAGAAGGGACAGAACGCGCGCAGCGAGGGCTTCCGCGTCGGTTTCGAGGGCGGCCAGATGCCCCTCGCGCAGCGCATCCCCAAGCTTCCCGGCTTCAAAAACCCCTTCAAGAGGATCTTCTCGGTCGTCAACCTCTCCAAGCTGAGCCGCTTCAAGGACGGAACGAAGGTCGACGTCGAGGCCCTGGTCGAGGCCGGGCTCGTTCATCCCGGCAAGGAAGTCAAGATCCTCGGCACCGGCGGCCTCAAGCGCAAGCTGACGGTCGAGGCGCATTTCTTCAGCGCCAGCGCCCGTGAGGCGATCGAGAAGAGCGGCGGTTCCGTCACAGTCCTCGGCGAGCCGCGCAAGATCGGCCCCCGCCGCACCGCGGCCAAGCTGCCAAAGCCGCTCCCCGCAACCGACGCTCCCCGGGCCGCAGAGCCTGCAGCCGAGGCAGCGAAGCCGCAGCGTGAGAAAAAAGAGAAAGGCGCCCCGCCCCCGCCGGCAACAGTCGAGGAGGCCACCCCTCCCGACGAGGCCTAGGCGATGAACCTCCTCGAGGCGCTGATCAACGCCATCCGGCTGCCTGAGCTCCGCAACAAGATCCTGTTCACGGGCGGGATCCTCGTCATCTTCCGCCTCTTCGCCAACGTCGCCGTGCCCGGCGCGAGCCAGGCGGCGCTGGCCCAGCTCTTCAACTCACAAGCGCTGCTGGGCCTGCTCGACCTCTTCTCGGGCGGCGGCCTCTCGCGCTTCAGCGTCGTAGCCATGGGCATGAATCCCTACATCAACGCCACGATCATCATGCAGCTCATGACGGTGATCTCCGAATGGATCAAGGAGATCTCCAAAGAGGGCGAGGCGGGGCGCCGCCGGATCACGCGATGGAGCCGCTACCTCACCGTCCTGCTTGGCGCCGGTCAGGCCTACGGCTTCACAGTGCTCTTCCAGAACACGACCCCTCAGATCCTCGGCCCGCTGGACTGGTTCCAGCGCCTGCAGATCATCCTGGTCCTCACCGCCGGC
>DATNML010000083.1:0-3872 GCA_035602315.1 Candidatus Dormiibacterota bacterium | reverse complement strand
AGATCCGCCACTGAGGGGCCTGAATTCGAGGGGGGCGCCATGCCCCTTCGAATTCTATCGGGAACCGGGCAGGGCCAGCAGGCGGCGCATGAACGGAGCGGGGATCCGCCAGCCGGCGTGCTGCAGCAGGTCAGCAACGACAGTCGACGTCAGGGCGATCGTCACCACCACGACCACCGCCAGCACCCGCCCGTGTCCGAAGAGCGTGAGCCCCAGCGCGCCAAAAAGGGCGCTGGCGGCGTAGAAGACGTAGCAGGTCTGGCGAGGGTCGAGCCCAAACGACTGGAGGCGATGGTGGAGGTGGAGGCGGTCTCCGGTGGCGACCGACGCCTTCCGTCTGCGCCGCCTGAGGATCGCCCAGGCGGTGTCGGCGATCGGAAGGGCCAGGGCGATCACGGGAACCGCGAGGGCGAAGGCGACGGCGACCTTAGCCACCCCGAGCATCGAGATCATGCCGAGCGCGATGCCCAGAAAATGGGACCCGGAATCTCCCATGAAGATCTTGGCCGGATGGAAGTTAAAGAGAAGGAACCCTGCACAAGTCCCGGCGAGCGCGCCGCTGAGCCTGACCACGTCGATGTCCTTGAGCTCTCCGGCGGCCAGCATGAGGACCAGCGCCACGATGAAGATCACCCCAGCGGCCAAGCCGTCGACGCCGTCGAGGAAGTTGACCGTGTTCTGCATGCCCAGCAGCCAGAACACCGACACCGGGGCGATGAGCCAGCCAAGGTGAAAGATGTGGTTGCCGGGCAGGCCGACGTAGTCGATCTCGATGTTGAACGCCTTGACGGCCAGGAAGGCAAGCAGAACCTGGACGCCGAGCTTCACCAGCGGGTGCACGGACCGGCGGTCGTCGATGATCAGGAGCCCGGCGGCCAGGCCTGAAACCACAAGCACGCCAGTCGTGAATCCGTAGTGGGGCAGAAAGATCAGCACCGCCGCCGCAAACCCGACGTACATGGCGAGGCCGCCGAGCAGAGGCGTTGGCAAGGCGTGCGCGTGGCGGCCGCCCGGTTCGGCGATCACCCCGGTGCGGTGCGACAGGCGAATCGCCAGCGGCACGGCCAGCGCGCAGACCGCGAACGCCACCAGCATCGGCCACAGGCCGGGCAGCAGGTGGTCGCGCAGGCTGAGGAGGGCGCCGCCGCCGAAGAAGTCAGTCAAACGAATATGGGATAGGGAACTTCCGGCAGAGCTCCAGCGCTCGCTCATGCACCGAATCCAGCGTGGCCGGGTCGTCGATGCGCTCGACGAGGTCGGCGATGCAGTCGGCTATGACCACCATCTCGGCTTCGCGCATGCCCCGCGTGGTGACCAGCGGCGTCCCCACCCGCACGCCGCTCGGGTTGAACTTCGAAGCTTCGTCGAAGGGTATCGAGTTGCGGTTGAGTGTGATGCCGACAGTGTCGGCCACGTCCTGGACCTGCTTGCCCGTACGCTTTTGCGCCCTGAGGTCGATGAGCATGAGGTGGTTGTCCGTACCCCCGCTGACGAGGCGCAATCCGCGCTCCATCAAGCGCGCCGCCATGGCTTTGGCGTTGACCACCACCTGCTTCGTGTAGACCTTGAACTCCGGCTTCAACGCCTCGCCGAAGCACACCGCCTTGGCGGCTATCGCGTGCATCAGCGGGCCTCCCTGGATGCCCGGAAACACGGCCGAGTCGATCGCCTTCTGCCGCTCGTTGCGGCACAGGATGATCGCGCCCCACGCGCCGCGCAGCGTCTTCTGAGTCGTTGTGGTGGTGATGTCCGCGTGTGGGATCGGGGACGGGTACTGCCCGCCGGCGACCAGGCCGGCGACGTGTGCCATGTCGACGAAGAACGTCGCGCCCACCGAATCCGCGATCTGCCGCATGCGGGCCCAGTCGACCACCCGCGAGTAGGCGGAGAATCCGCCTAGGAGCATCTTCGGCCGCACCTCCTCGGCCAGCTTCTGCATCGCGTCGTAGTCGATCCGCTCGGTGTCGCGGTCGACCCCGTACGAGTGGATCTCGTACAGCTTGCCGCTGAAGTTCGCGGGGCTTCCGTGCGTCAGGTGGCCTCCGGCCGAGAGGTCCATGCCCATCACCCGATCGCCGGGCTGGCACACGGCCATGTACACGGCCGCGTTGGCCTGCGACCCCGCGTGCGGCTGGACGTTGACGTGCTCAGCCCCGAAAAGCTGCTTCGCCCGCTCGATGGCGAGCGTCTCGATCTTGTCGATCACCTCGCCGGTGCCGCCGTAGTAGCGGCGGCCGGGGTATCCCTCCGCGTACTTGTTCGTGAGCAGGGTGCCCAACGCCTCGAGGATCGCCGGGCTCGTCAGGTTCTCGGAGGCGATCAGCTCGAGGGTTTCAGACTGGCGCTTGTACTCCTTGCGGATCAGGTCTGCGATCTCGGGATCCTCGCGGTCGAGGGCCCGAAAACTCATCGTCGTGATGGGGGTGGTCAACCCCGAAATGCTAGCCGCTGCGAAGAGGAGGCGGCCCGAGCAGCTCAGGTGTCGCGATCGCGCCTTCACGCAGCACATGCGGCTCCGGGCCGGTGAGGTCGAGCACTGTGGAAGCAACGCCGCCAGGCGCCGCGCCGCCGTCAAGCACCGCCATCACGCCCGGCAGCTCCGCATCGCCGGCGTTCATCGCCGGGTCCTTACCGTGCAGGTTGGCGCTCGTGGTCATCAGGGGCCCGGCCGCCCGGAGCAGGTCGAGGGCCACCTTGTGCTTCGGGATGCGCACGCCCAGCGTCCCGCCACCCTTGGCGTGAAGGATCAAAGTCAGGGGCCCCGGCCACCAGCGCCGCATCATCGCCTCGGACCGCGAGTCGACGTGGACGAAGCCCTCCAGCTGCGATTCGGCTGCCACCATGAGGATGAGCGGCAGCCCGACCGGCCGGCCCTTGATGTGGAACACCCGTCGCCTCGCGACCTCGTCATCCGCCGCGGCGCCCAGGCCGTAGACAGTGTCGGTCGGAAACGCGATCACGCCTCCTCCGCGAACCAGCTGCGCGGCGCGGGTGAGCCCCGCCCGCGTCGGCTTCAGAACCACGCTTCGATCACCCGCTCGTGCCCGGCAAGGTCGCGGTGTACGCGATGTCCATTGAGCCGTTGGCGCGAAGCGTCGACAACAATTGAAAGGATCGATGGATCCAGCTCGGCGAGCACACGACCGCCAGGGTTCAAGCGTGCCGGCGCCTCGTCAAGCAGCCGGGTCACCAGGGCCGAGCCATCTGGACCCGCGTACAGGGCCCGAGCGGGTTGGGCGACCACCTCGGCCGGCAGGCGCGAGCCGGCTGCCAAATCATTAGGTAGGTAGGGAAGGTTCGCGCACACGAGGTCGAAGGAGCCCTCCAGCGGAGCCATCAGGTCGCCGCACACCAGCTGGACGCGGTCGCCCAGGCCATGCGCCGCCACGTTGCGCGCGGCGATCTCGAGCGCATCCTCACTGGTGTCCGAGGCTACGACCTCGACGTTCGATGCATAGTGCGCGACGGCGACGGCAATGCAGCCGCTGCCGGTGCCGACGTCGGCCATCCGCACCGGACGCCCCGCCTCGCGCGCGATCTCCACGGCGCGCTGCACCAGCACCTCGGTATCGGGGTTCGGGACGAGGACTGCCGGCGTGACGGTGAAGTCGAGACCCATGAACTCCTTGTGCCCGACGAGGTAGGCCACCGGTTCGCCTTTGGCCCGTTTCGCTGTGAGGCTCCGGTACTTGGCGAGCTCACCTTCGGAAAGCGGGCGGTCGAACTTCAGATAAAGGTCGAGACGGCGCAGCCCGAGCGCGTGGGCGAGCAAGACCTCCGCGTCCAGACGCGCCGAGTCGGAGCCGTGCTTTTGAAAGTGGTCCGAGGCGAGCTTGAGAACTTCGAGAACCGTCAATCACCGCCGCCGTTGA
>DATNML010000082.1:0-5489 GCA_035602315.1 Candidatus Dormiibacterota bacterium | reverse complement strand
CGGAAGAGGACCATCGCCGCCTGCGCGCGATGTTTTCACTTGGTCCGAATCCGGATGCGGTGCCACGCACCGTGGTGGATCACTTTGTGCGCTCACTGAGCCGCCCTGGCCGGCTGACCGCCGCCCTCAACTATTACCGGGCCAACCTCGCCGCCGGAGGTGGGGCGTGGGCCGCACTCACCCAAGAGTTGAAGATCACGATGCCGACCACTCTGCTGTGGGGCGACGAGGATCCTGCCCTTGGACGGCGCGCTGTAGAGGCTACCGCCGAGCACGTCGAGGGCCCCTTCAGGCTCGAGGTCCTGGAAGGCGCGGGCCACTGGTTGCAGTTCGAGCGCCCCGACGAGGTCAGCCGCTCGCTCACGCGAGCTGGAAAACCTCTTTAAGCTGTCAGCGGTGCTCAACCGGTCCGATCAGAACCGGCGACAGGGTCTACGCCGGCTCGATGACATCCTGGAGACGCTCGAGCAGCTCAACCTTCACGAGAAGACCGAGCTGCCCGATCACGTGGCGGAAGCCCTCGTTTTGCTGGGCATCGACGGTCCCCACAGCATTCCCATCCCGCAGCTCATCGAGCGCGTCTGGGCGATGCAGCAGCCTTACCTCATCACCATCGTCGTCGAGCGCCGCCGCCGCCGCCGAAGAAAGGTGTCGACCGACTCAGGCCTGACTTAGAAGTGCTCGCTTTACCCCACAAACTCAGAGGCTGCGCCGTGAGTTCGCGGGGACCCCTGAATGCGCGCGCCCGGCCCTGAAACCCCGCGAGTGGCTCGACGTCTTTCAGCGGATCGGCGCCGGAGTGCGCGAAATCGTGCTTCCACTCTCGGGCACCGAAGCCGGGGGCGTTCGATTCGAGGTCGGAGCCGGCGGTGACCGCACGATGGAGGTGGACCGCGCGGCGGAGGCGGTCGTCTTCGACGAGCTCGTGGCCGTGGCCGGGCGCGGCGAGGTGTTCTCCGTCCTCTCCGAGGAAGCCGGCCTGCGCAGCTTCGGCGCCGATTACCCTCTTGTCCTGGTCGACCCGGTGGACGGCAGCCTCAACGCGAAGCAGGGCGTGCCGGTCTTTGGCCTCATGCTGGCCGTGCTCGACGGCCCGACGATCGACGACACGTTCGCCGGCAGCGTCCTCAACCTGAACACTGGTGAGGCGTGGACCGCGATCCGCCAACAGGGAGCCTGGCGCGGCGGAGCGCTCCTGTCGGTGATCCCTCGAAACGATCGAAAGCGATTTCAGATCCTCGGTCTCGAGAGCGGCCCCCGCGTGCTGAAGCTCGCCCAACCTCTGTTGGAGCATTCGAACAAGGTCCGCATCCTGGGCTCGATGGCCCTCTCGATCGCGCACACAGCATCGGGCGGCTTCGACGTTTTCTGCGCTCCAATGCCAGTGCGCGTCTTCGACATGGCGGCGAGCCTGCTGCTGCTCGCCGAGGCGGGGGGCGTCGCGACCGACCTTGAGGGCAATCGCGTCGGGCCGCTGCCGGCCTCGCTTGAAATCCGGACCACGTTGCTGTGCGCGCCCAGCGAAGGGCTGCACGCCGAGGCGCTGGCGATCCTTGGGGCGAGGGGATGATCTTCACCCCGGACGTGACGGTCTGTGTCGTGCTCAGCTTCGAAGGGCCAGACCGATACAGCCAGGCGGGCGGTCTTGGGGTGCGCGTCAGGGGCCTGTCGCGTTCCCTGGCGCACATGGGCTACGAAACGCACCTCTACTTCTGCGGAGATCCCGACCTGCCAGGCGAGGAAACCCAGGAGGCGGGCAAGCTTCACTACCACCGCTGGTGCCAGTGGATCTCGGCGCAGCACCGCGGCGGCGTGTACGACGGCGAGGAAGGCAAGGTCCGCGACTGGAACGCGAGCCTGCCGCAGAGCTTGATCGACAACGTCATCGCTCCTGCCGCGGCCGCCGGCAAGAACGTGATCCTGCTCGGCGAGGAGTGGCACACATCGTGGTCGATGGGGCTGATCTCCAACAGCCTCTACATCCGCGGCCTCCGCGACCGTGTAGTGATGCTGTGGAACGCCAACAACACTTTTGGCTTCCACCGCATCGATTGGGCCTCCCTCACCTCCGCCACGACCCTCACCACGGTGAGCCGCTACATGAAGTTCAAGATGTGGGACGCGGGCCAGAACCCCATCGTCATACCGAATGGAATTCCGCGCTCGTCGATCGCCGACCCCGACCCGCTGGCGGTCGCCGAGCTCAGGGCGGCGGCAGCTGCAGACCATTTCTGCTTCAAAATCGGCCGCTTCGATCCGGACAAGAGATGGCTCATGGCGGTGTCGGCCGCGGCCTATCTCAAGCGACGCGGAAATCGTGTGAAGCTGCTGATGCGTGGCGGCAAGGAGCCACACGGTGGTGAGGTCATCGATCACGCGCGCCGCCAGGGGTTGAATGTCCTCGACGCGAAAGCGCCCCCAGAGGCGTCCGGCCTGGCGGCGCTGCTGCGCGAGCACCCCGAAGCCGACGCGGTTAACTTCACGAGCTTTGTCAGCGACGAGATGCTCGCGGTGATCTACTCCGCCAGCGATGCTGTGCTGGCCAACTCAGGGCACGAACCGTTTGGCCTGGTCGGCCTCGAGGTGATGGCGGCCGGCGGGCTTGCGGTGACGGGCTCGACGGGCGAGGACTACGCCGAGGCGTTCCGCAACGCGCTGGTTGTCGAGACCAACGATCCCATCGAGCTGGTCACCGAGCTCTCGCTGCTGAAGCAGCGGCCAAAGCTGGCTGCGTCCATACGCAGGCGAGGCCGGGCGACGGCCCGCCAGTACGTGTGGGACAAAGTGATCCAGGAGCTGCTCCTGCGGGTCGAGTTCGCCGCCGCCCAGCAGGCGGTGCGACCGCCTCCGCCAGCGCCAACCACAAAGGTCGGCTCGAAAGTTGGCTGAGAACCTCGTCGTTTACACCGTGGTCCACCAGCCACGGCGATTGAAGTTGCCCGCGCAGGTCATCCCGGCCGGGACGGCGCCCGATGATCTCGACGCCCTTCTCTTCGACGAAGCGATGGACCGCCGGTACTTCGACCAGGTCGCGCAGTACGCATACCTGCCGGCCACCGCGATGTTCCGCGACCTCACCAGGCACGGGTGGCGGATGTCAATCGGATTCAGCAATTCGTTCCTCGTGCAGGCGGAACGATCGGGCGGCAAGGTGCTCGATTCCTTCAAGCGGCTGTGTGCCAGCCCAAACGTCGAGGTCGTGTGCGTGGAGCCATATCACTCGTGGCTCTTCTACGTGGACATCGTCGAGTTCAAGGAATCGATGCTGTGGGCGAAGCGCCGCCTCGAGGAGCTGTTCCAGAAGCCCGTCACCGTGACCGACACCACCGAGATGTTCATGTCCAACGACGTGTACTTCGCTCTCAAGCAGTGCGGCTTCACCGGCGCGTTCATGGAAGGTCGGGCGTGGCAGCTGGCCTGGCAGGATCCAGCGCACGTGTTTCGCTACCCCGGACAAAACCTGGCGCTGCTCGCGCGCCATCACGAGCTTTCGGACGACGTCGGCTACCGCTTCTCGAACAGCAGCTGGAGCATGTGGCCGCTGACGCCCGACACGTACGCGGGTTGGGTGCGCGACTGCTGGGGTGACGTGGTCACCCTCGGCTGGGACTTCGAGACGTTTGGCGAGCACCATCGAGCGGACACCGGCATCTTCGGGTTCGTGCGCGCCCTGAACGCGCAGCTCAAGAAACGAAAGGTGCGGATGATGCTCCCGTCGGAAGCCATCGCCGAGCTGGTCGAGCCCCGATACGACATCTCGGTCAACGAGTACGGGACCACGTGGGCCGGCGAGGGCGGAATGGAGTTCTTCCTCGGCAACTCGGCCCAGCAGGGTCTTTTCCGCCTCATGCACCACGCTTACTCGAAGGCGCGGCTCACTGGAGACCCCAGGCTGATCGAGATCGCGAGGTGGCTGCTGCAGTCGGACAACCTGCATCTCATCCAGTGGTTCGGCCGTTCTGGATCGGCGGCGGAGGTCAGCGCCTACTTCACGCCGGACGAGTGGTGGGAGCTCGGCGCGGCCGGCATCATTCGCGAGCAGCAGCGCGTCTACTTAAACTTCATCCGCGCCCTTGACGAATACGCAAAATAACGCCCCAGCCAACTTGAAAGGATTGTCGTAAGCACATGAAGGCAGTTCACGTCGCATTCGTCTGGCACATGCACCAGCCGGGGTATGAGCGGAAACCGGACGGTTTCCGCTCATCGGCCAGTCGGCTGCGCCGACGGGCCTGCTCACCTTCCCCGGGATCGGATTTTCGGAATGTTTCTCCAGGCAGAGCTGGGGTTGTGAGATAGGACGCGGGGTCGCGGCCGAGGTGAACTCGGCCGCCCTGCCACGCTGAGATGATGGTTCGCCCCCGATGAAGCCCATACACGTCGCATTCGTCTGGCACATGCACCAGCCGTACTACAAGGACGACCTGACCAACACGTACCTGCTGCCCTGGGTCAGGCTCCGCGCGGCCAAGGACTACTACAAGATGCCAGCCCTGCTCGAGGGCTACCCCAAGGTCCGCGCCACCTTCAACCTCGTGCCCTCGCTGCTGGCCCAGATCGAGGACTACGGAAAGGAGGAGTCGGTCGACCTCTTCCTCAACCTGAGCCGCCGGGATGCCGCCGAGCTCTCGCCGGAAGAGCGCGAGTTCCTGCTCCGCTGGATGCGCGAGTCGCCCAGGGCGCTGCGTGTCCAGCAATCGCCGCGTTACCTCGAGCTCGCGTCGCGGCCCGCCGACGCGCTGTTCACGACCTCCGAGATTCGCGACCTGCAGGTGTGGTTCAACCTCGCGTGGTGCGACCCGGTGTGGGTCGAGTCCGATAAGCGCCTCGCCGAGCTGAAGCGCAAGGATCGCGACTTTTCTGAAGAAGACAAAGCGCCTCTCTTCGCGGCGCAGCACGAGATCATGCGGAAGGTCATCCCGAAGTACCGCGAGCTCGCCGACCGCGGGCAGGCCGAGCTGACCTTCTCACCCTATTACCACCCGATCCTTCCGCTGCTCTGTCACGTCGACACCGCGCGCATCGCGAACCCGCAGATCCAGCTTCCCGAGCGCCACTTCTCGCATCGCGAGGATGCCGAACGGCAGATCTCGCTGGGCATGGGCCTGTTCGAACGCCTGCTCGGACGCACGCCGAAGGGCATGTGGCCCTCCGAGATGGCGGTCGGAGAGGACGTGATCGGCCTTGCCACCGGCGCGAACCTCGATTGGATGATCAGCGACGAGGAGGTGCTGGCGCGCTCGCTGGAGGGGCCATGGTCGCGCGATGAGCAGCTGTACCGCCCCAGGCGCGTCGAACGGGATGGCAAGACGGTGGCCATGGTGTTCCGCGACTCACAGCTCTCCAACGCCATCGGCTTCGACTACCAGCGCATGTCCTCGATCGATGCCGCACGCGCCCTGGTGGGACGCGTCAGGCGAGTCGGCGAGCAGCAGGGCGACCGCGACTCGCTCGTCGTGATCGCGCTCGATGGCGAGAACGCGTGGGAG
>DATNML010000081.1:0-6230 GCA_035602315.1 Candidatus Dormiibacterota bacterium | reverse complement strand
CGTAGCCAGGCGACGCAAATCAGGGATTGCCATCTGCTGGAAGGTCGAGTTACGTTTGTCCACGGCCCCGAAGGAAACGTGCGAGGGATCTGGCACCAGCCGCAAGGCAGGCGCCGGAGCCAGCGAAGCGATCCGGCGGGGTCACTTCTTTTTCTGAGGAGGCCCTTCAGGACATGCTCCCCGACGATGAGTTTCTGCACGCCTTTTTCGGCCTGGCCCTGGCCAACTCTGAGTTCCGGCACCGCGATCACCTGCGCCTTGCCTGGCTCGCCGTCCGGCGTCATGGCAGCGACGTGGCGGAGGAAGTTGTCACGAACGGCATCCAAAGGTTCGCTGAGCACCATAGCCACGGCCCGGCCTATCACGACACCATGACCAGGTTCTGGGTGCGGCTGGTCGGTCACGCGGTGTCAGACCGGCCCGAGATCGAGAACTTCGACGCGTTCCTCGCCGCCTACCCACTGCTGCTCGACAAGAACACTCCGCTGCGGCACTGGAGTCGCGAGGCGATGTTCGGGCCTGAGGCACGGTCGGGGTGGCGCGAGCCGGACCTGGTCGCGCTGCCCTTCTGACCACCTAGTCATAGACCCGCTCTACGAACCATTCGTCTCGCGAGAGGTCGTGGTAGAGCTCGCAGAGCAGGTTGTTGTTCAGCAGCGCCTTCCAGTACTCGCGGACCACGGGCTGCTTCCACCACTCGACCTCGACCTTCCACCGTGCGATCGGGTCGAGCGAGCCGCTGAAGGCGCCGGAGATGAAGGCGGGCGTGCCTGCTTCGCTCAAAGTGACTTCGACCGCGGCGGGCGGCGACAGCAGCCGGGTCATGAGAAACGTTCCCCGACGGCCCGCGTTTGAACGAGACGATGCGAGGCTGGCCGGCGGTGCTGATCCTGGTTACTCTTGCGTGCGGTCAGACGGGACAGCCCGCGGCCGCAAAGAGCTCCGCCAGCCCAGTCGCTGTCGCCTCCCCCAGTCCCATTCCAGGCGACCTGCCTCTGAGCCGGCTCTCGTTCTCCTGCCGGCTCCCAATTTCCATTCCGGTTGGCACAACCACTACCAAGAACGCTTTCATTGCGTTCTCCTCGACGTCGGTGACCATCGATCCCACTGGGAATGGCGGTGTCTCCTTCGATCGCGCCTTCTCCCGATGGCTGCCGGTGGGGCGCCAGGCGGTCTCCCCGGACGGAACCCACTACGCCTTTACCGATCCCGGCCAGCAGCCAGACCAGTTCGCCATTCACATCGTGGACGTCGCGAGCGGCCAGGACCATGCATTCCCGATCAACGCCGGCGCGGCGGGCTTCAGCGTCCAACCAGTCATCTTTGACTACGCGGCCGAGGGAATCTACGTGGGTCAGGCGTTCGAAGGCCCTGTCCCCGGCTTGTGGCTTTTCGACCCGGCGACAGGCTCCATCCGCCAGGTCACAAAGGTCTCGGTGGAGCTCAACGCCGGTCGTGGAATCTTCTGGTTCGACGACCTGAACCCTGCCGACCCCAACCCGGTGAAGGGCATCATGCGCATCCTGCCGGATCAGATCTGGCGTCTCGAGCTCCAATCGGACCACCGAATCATCTGGCTTGATCGGCCTGGAACGGGTCTGGCGGTCGTCGGGATCGACACTCACGACCGTCCGCTGATCAGTGCTGTCCACGACGGCCGGAACGTCCTCGATCCCACCGCCGAGCTCCTGCTCTCGCTCGACGACGCAAAGCAGCGATCCATTTACAAGGGTGCGATCGCCGCCAGCCTGTCGGGCGGTATCACCGACGAGCATGGGGTGTGGTTCGGCACCCCGCAGGGCATTTACCTCTACTCCGATGTGGACGGGCTCCAGAAGGTATCCAACCAGCCGGGCACTCCAGCCAACGGCTGTTTCTAACCGAAGCTGCGTCACGCGAAGCGCTGCGAGGGGAGTGGGGAGGAGAGCAGAGCCGGGCGAGGTTGGTGGACCACTTCGTCGCCCCATCGTTCCTGCAGTCGCTCAAGCGCGGCGGTCAACTCCTCGCTGTTTCCATCGCCGCCCGCCCACAGCCTCAGCTGCCGCCGCCCCGCTGCCTCGAGCACAGGGAGCTCGATCCACAGCTCGGTGATCGGCGCGCGTGGCTGCCATTCCTTGATCCACGAACCAATGAGACCGAACAATTCCGCCGCGCTGCTCAGCGGATGGCGGACCACAGACTCACGATGTTCAGGGGAACCTCCCTCGAATAAAAGACGCACGCGAATGCTCTTGGCGCCCGCCCCGCGCAGGCCGAGCTCGGCGGCGAGGTCGTCGCACAGTGCGCGCGAGACGAATAGCAGCGCCTCGCGGTCTTCAACCGGTGGTTCGAACTGCCGGTGCGCGCATGTGAAAAGAGGAGGGCGCCACGGCGTGAGGTGGTCGGGCTCGGCACCTCGTGCGAGCAGGACCGCACGCCGACCATCGTGCCCGAGCTGGCTTTCCAGCTCGCGCGGTCCGATCGCCGCCACCGCACCAAGCGTGCGGAGACCAAGGAGGTCGAGGCGTTCCAGCTGCTCCGCGTCGAGCGGCAGCTCATGAGACGAAAGAGGAGCGAGGAACGCGCGTGCCTCGTCGACCTGCACGAGGCGGCCCGGTCGCGCACGAGCGGCAGCTAGCCGGGCTGAGAAAGGGCCGGGCGCGAGACCGAGGCGCGGTTCGCGACCGATCGCGGCTTGCAGCCTGCGTCGAGACTCGCGGATCGATTCGCCCGCCCTCACGACGCCGCTCACATCCATCCACGCGACGCCATCGACGCGGACCTCGACCGTCGGCGCGAGGTCGTAGAGCGCTGATGAGATCAGCTCTCGCAGCTGCGTGGCAGCTTCTGGGTCAGGTGGAAGAAAGGTCGCTTGAGGGCAGAGGTGCTCGGCCTGGCGCAAGGCCATGCCGGGCATCACGTCAAAAGGCGCGGCCTCTTCGGAAACTGCGATCACATGCCCTTCCCAATGTCCGACCACGACTGGACTCCCGTAAAGGTCAGGGCGCCTGGCGAGCTCCAGGTGGTTGGTCAGACCACAGCAGATGCGCACTCGAGTCCTTCCAAGCGAACCAGAGGAATTTCGGCGACGTGAACCGGAAGGTCGGACAGTGGTTGTGCGCCGAGCGGATAGCGGATCTCCAACTCCGTCTCTCCAAGCGGAGGCGCCACGCGATTTTTTATGCAGCGAGCCGATGCGCGAAGCCCGACCAGCTGCCCGCGCTCCCAGATCCACTCGGTCCTTGAAAAACCAACGCTCAGGCTCGAGGCATGTGCGAACGCCCGGCCCGGAGCGTCGACCACTCCCACCAGCACGGTCCCCGAGCGGTTGGCCCCAGACTCAAGCGGTCCCAACCAGTGCTCCGGAACCTCTCCCATTAAAAGGATGAAGCCCGCTCCGGCCCTGGCCAGCGCGGCGGCCGCCTCTCCGGCGAGATCAGGAGCCGGCGCGCTGACGACGGTCAGCGCACCAAGCTCAGGGGAGAAGGGAAGGAGCGTCCATGGATCGAAACCCGAGCTGGGATCGATCACCATCGCGTGCGCGAACTCGCGGGTCGCGCCTGCGAGCAGCAGGAGAGCGAGCGTGAGCTTGCCGCACGTTCCGCTCCCGGCCAGGACGGTGAGCCGGCCGCGTGGCAGCCCGCCGATCCCGCTGAGGCGGTCGATCGCGGTCCGGCTTGGCCAGGGCTGCGGGGGCGGAAGCTCCGCCGCCCTCGTCAGCGCCTGGCTGCCGAAACGGACCCGAATCGAGTTGATCGCAGCATCAAGCTCCTGCATCTTTTGTGCCGCCTCGTGGGAAGAAGACGCAGGGGAGAAGTGGAGGCATGCTGACCATATCGAACAGATGTTCGTAAGTCAAGCCCTATCCATCATCCTTATATGTCGCTAGCGTGGCGTGGGCAGCCGGGTTCATCCCGGCTGCGACTTTGTACCGAGGCCTCCATGCGTCGCAAGGAGAGAGGGTGAGCACGAGAGAGAACCTTGGTGCCCTCTCGTAACAGGAGCGCCGGAGCTCCACAGAACCCCGGCGCAGAACGAACTACAAAAAGATTGAAGAAGCTTTAGCTACTTCTTCTTCTTCGCTGCCTTCTTCTTGGCGGCAGGCTTCTTCGCTGCCTTCTTCTTAGCGGCCATCATTCATTACCTCCTTCTCCGGTATACGCACCCGAGGTTTCTCAACCCCAAGGGTTTCGCCCCGTAGCCTCACTGACGAGGACTCCGAGACGTTGGCGGTTTTTCGAAATGGTGCGCTGACTCGCGTCGGGTGCGTCGCCTCTGTGGTGGCAACCACGAGCAGCATCGCGCCATACAAGTCGTTGTGATACTCGAATCAACCCACTCACGTCAAGGGTCGCGTGAATTTTTCTTAGAGCGCTAAGAGAGAGTGGGCCTGGATAGAAGAGCGCCGGAGCTCCACAGAACTCCGGCGCAGAACGAACTACAAAACGATTGAAGAAGTAGTAACTACTTCTTCTTCTTCGCGGCTGGCTTCTTCTTGGCGGCGGTCTTCTTCGCTGCCTTCTTCTTAGCGGCCATGATGCATAACCTCCTTCTCCGGTGATACGACCCGACAGGTTCCGTTGATCCCACGGGCTTCGTCGCGGAGCCTCAATGACGAGGACTCCGAGACGTTGGCGGTTGTACGAAATGACACGCTGACTCGCGTCGGGTCCGTCGCCTCTGTGGTGGCAACCACGAGCAGCATCGCCATACAGAGTGTTGTGATACTCGAATGAACCCTCTCACGTCAAGGGTCGCGCGAATTTTTTTTGGTGAGGCCTGTGGAAAAATTTTCGCGATGAGCGTCCATCATGACCTCATACGACATGTCGAAAGACTTGAGACGATAGACATATGAGAGTTGTCCTCGGCCATGGAGCATCAGGCAATGCGGCGTCGATGAAGCCCTACGTTGTCGGCTTCAAGCGACGTGGAATCGACGCCATCGCGGTCGATCTGCCACGCGGCGGCGCAGAAAAAGCAGTTCCCGTTTTCATCAAGACGTCCGGCCGAGGTCATGAGGTCATCGGCGGCGGTCAATCCTTCGGTGGAAGGGTCGCGAGCATGGCTGCGGTCGAGGCGGATTTCGGTGGGCTCGTCCTTTTTTCATATCCGCTGCACCGTCCGGGCTTCACCGACCAGCTCCGCATCGAGCACCTGCCCTCGATTCGCTGCCCGACGCTCTTCCTGAGCGGCGATCGCGACCCATTCGCGCGAATCGAGCTCTTGAAGAAGTACGTCAAGCTCGTCCCCAACTCCCGGCTTGAGATCTTCAAGGGCCAGGGCCACGGGCTCCTCGCCGTGCTCGACCAGGCTCTCGATGTCGCCGCAGAGTTCATTCTTACCAACTGCAAATGACCGCATCGCAGCACATGGTGAGGGCGAACGGGCTTCGCTTTCGAACGATGGTCGACGGCCCGGCCGGCGGCGACATGGTCCTCCTCCTTCACGGGTTCCCCGAAGGCGCGGAATCCTGGACCAAACAGGTCGACGCGCTCGCGAAGGCGGGCTGCCTTGCGGTCGCGCCCGACCTTCGCGGCTACGGCCTCAGCGATGCGCCGGGTGGTACCGAGCCGTACGCGATCGGTCACCTCGTGGAGGACGTCGCGGGCATCATCAAAGCGTTCGGCCGGTCCGAGGCTCACATCGCCGGCCACGACTGGGGCGCCATCGTGGCCTGGTTCTTCGCCGCGCGCCATCCGGAAATGACGAAGACCCTCACGGCCTTGTCCGTCGCACATCCTGCCGCTCTCGCCGAAGCCAGTCGAGTCGACGAGGACCAGCGTGAGCGCTCCCGCTACGTCGCGCTGTTCTTGGTCGAAGGCAAGGCCGAGCACGTGCTGGCGGACGAGGACCATCGCCGCCTGCGCGCGATGTTTTCGCTTGGTCCGAATCCGGATGCGGTGCCGCGCACCGTGGTCGAGCACTTTGTCCGCTCACTCAGCCGCCCCGGACGGCTCACCGCCGCCCTCAACTATTACCGCGCGAACCTTGGCGCGGGAGGTGGGGCTTGGGCGGCACTCACCCAAGAGTTGAAGATCACGACGCCGACCACTCTGCTGTGGGGCGACGAGGATCCGGCCCTGGGACGGCGCGCGGTGGACGCCACCGCCGAGCATGTCGAGGGTGCCTTCAGGCTCGAGATCCTGGAAGGCGCGGGCCACTGGTTGCAGTTCGAGCGCCCCGACGAGGTCAGCCGCTCGCTCACGCGAGCTGGAAAACCTCTTTAAGCTGTCAGCGGTGCTCAACCG
>DATNML010000080.1:0-3831 GCA_035602315.1 Candidatus Dormiibacterota bacterium | reverse complement strand
TGCACGCCGATGAGGTCGAACCCCAGCTCGTCGGCAGCGCCTGACAGTTCAAGGGCTCGGCCGGGCTGTGACGCATCGGGCGTGAGGAAGACGCCAAACCGCACGGGCTGCCCGTAGTCCATTTAGAAGTAGAAGGCGCCGGAACGCGGCGCTATTTCGACTTTTTCTTGCGCCCGAAGACCAATCGCCAGGGCAGCAGCAGGACAACCGCGCCGGCAAAAGCGATGAGGATCCGGCCGAGGAGGCCATACCCGATCGAGATATTGAGCAGCCCGGCCAGCCAGCCGCCCACGATTGCTCCGAGGATTCCGATCACGATGTCCCACAAGACGCCGCCGCCCTTGCCCGTGACCACCCGGCTGGCAAGGAACCCTGCGACCAGCCCGACGAGGATGTAAATCAGAATGTCGCCCATTGCGCTATTTAATCCGACTTGCCCTGATTCCGTGCGCGTCGCAGAATGAACCCAAATGACAACTGAGCAATATCACGAGCCGCCCGGCGAGCTGACCAAACAAAACCGGACCTTTGCCCGAATGATCGCGTCGCTGCAGGAGGAGGCGGAGGCGATCGGGTGGTACGAGCAGCGGATCTCGCTCGAGCCTGACCCGCAAGCCAAAGCGATCATGAACGACGCGCAGCAGGAGGAGTTCAAGCACTTCGCCATGGCGCTGGAGTTTCTCTCCCGTCGCAAGCCCAAATGGCGGACCGTGCTCAAGGACGTGCTTTTCCAGCAGGGAGACATCGTCGAGCTCGGCGAGCAAGCCGAGGAAGACGAGAAGAAGTCCTGATGAGGGTGGCGATCATCGGTACCGGCAAGATGGGCGGCGCCATGGCCCGCCGTCTCAAGTCGCGGGGTCATGAGCTGACCCTGTGGAATCGGACAAGGGAGCGCGCTGAGGCGCTCGGCGTGGGAAAGGTAGCTTCAACCCCGGCCGAGGCGGCGCAGGACGCCGAGGTCGTCATCTCGATGCTGACCGACGCCGATGCGGTGCGAGCGGCTTACCTCGGAGCAGGCGGCGCGGTGCATGCAGCCAGGGACCAGGTGTTCGTGGAGATGAGCACCGCGGGCCCGGACGTTTCAACCGAGATCGCGCCCAGGCTGCAAAAAGCTGGAGCGCGCTACGTCGAGGCCCCCGTCCTCGGCAGCGTGCCGGCGGTCGAGGCAGGCACGCTCGTCGTGCTGGCTGCGGGCGATGAAGCGGCGATCGAGCGCGCCCGCCCGGTGCTCGAGGCACTGGGAGAGGTGCGCCGCATCGGCGATCTGGGAAGCGCGGCGTCGCTGAAGCTAGTCGCCAACACCATGATCGCGGGCGTCAATGCGATGGCCGCGGAGCTGGTGGCGGCCGGGACGAGTGCGGGGCTGAACGCCGATGACGTTTTCTGGGTGCTCAGTCGCATGGCTCCCATCCTGAACACCCGCAAGGCCGGCCTTGTGGAGCACCGCTACGAGCCTGTCAACTTCGCCCTGCGCGACGCGGTGAAGGATTTGCGATTGGCGACCGAGCTCTACAAGAAGACGGGATCGACGACTCCTCTGGCGGCGGCGACTAAAGAGCTCTACGAGCGGGCCGCGAAGTCCGCGGGCAGCCTCGACATGTCGGCGATCGCGACGCTCTATGAGAAGCCGCCGGTCAAACGCGAACCGGCCTAGACGCTCTCGACGATCTCCCGCACGGACTCGATCTCTTCGGCGCTCACCGTGTGGCCCATGCCCGGATACAAACGCGCCGTCACGCGCGCGTCCATTCGCGTCAATACCTCGGCCGCCTCCAGGACGCGGTGCTTCTGGATGTGGGGGTCAACGTCGCTGCAGCCGAGAAAGGCGGGCGTGCCCTCGAAGCTACCCGGGTAATCGCGCGGCGTGCCATCGGGCCCGATGAGCCCGCCGCTCAGCCCGACGACACCGCCGTAACGGCGCGCATGGCGGACGGCAAACTCGAGTGTGAGGCAGGCGCCCTGCGAGAACCCAAGGAGGATGACGCGCTGGGCGGAGACGGTCGCCTCGACCCGGGCGAGCAGCGCCTCGAGGACCCCCAGCGCGGAGCCGAGGTACGGCTCGTTTGTCTCGAGCGGGGCGGTGAAGGGATTCGGATACCACTGGTTGCCCGCCGCCTGCGGGGCGAGGTACGCAAAGCCTGGATGCATCAGCTCCGCGCCGATGGTCATGATGTCCGCCGCGGTGGCGCCACGGCCGTGGACCAGGATCATGGCGGCGCGCGCCGTGGCCAGAGGTTCGCCGGCTTCGAGCACGGGCATGCCCCGGTGTGGATCGGTCACCCAATTCGTAGTATGACCACGCCGTGAACCGCGTCTTCAGCTACTCGAATCCGCGAATCATCCACTGGGGCCCTGGTTCCGTCGCGCACCTGGAGCCCGAGCTGAAACGCCTATCTGTTGAGCGGATCGCATTGGTCACGACGCGTTCGCTGCTGTCCTCGCTGGACAGGGTTTCCGCGCGGCCGGTCGCGACGGTCCCCGTCGCGCAGCACGCTCCCATGGCCCAGATCGACGCGGGTGTCGAGGAGGCTTTGAGTGCACGCGCCGATGGGATCGTCAGCTTCGGTGGAGGCAGTGCGATCGACGCGGCCAAGATCATTTCGGTCCGGCTCGCGAACGGCGCCGGCGCCCATATCCCCCACGTCGCCATCCCCACCACGCTCTCGGTCGCCGAGCTGGCCGCGGGGGCCGGGTTCACGAACGAGGCCGGCGATAAAGCGGGCATGCGCGATCCACGCCTGCTCGTTGAGACGGTGATCTACGACGCAGAGCTGACCCTGGGCACGCCGATGGAGCTGTGGCTGTCGACCGGGATCCGGGCGCTGGACCACGCGGTCGAGGGATTCCTCGCGGAGGGTGAGCATCCCTTCAACGACGTCATGGCCCTTGACGCGATCCGCCGCTTGTTCGAGTCGCTGCCACGCGCGAAGGCTGCACCGGCCGACGTCGGCGTGCGGACCGAGAACCAGCTCGCGGCGTGGTTCTCGTTCACGCTGCCGGGCGCGTCCGCGTCAGGGCTGAGCCACACGATGGGCAAGCAGATCGGAGCGCGGCACGGCGTGCCGCACGGCGTCACCTCCTGCCTGCTGCTGCCGCACGTGATGCGCTACCTCGGGCGGCGGATGCCGGAGCGCGTGGCGATGCTTGCCGGCGCGACCGGGCCCGACCCGGCCGGAAAGGTTCAAGGTTTGATCGAAGCGCTCGGCCTGCCCCAGCACATCGCCGCGTATGGCGTCGGCGAGCCGGAGCTGCGCCGGGCCGCGGGAGAGCTGGCGGGCAAGTACCCGGCCGACGACCTGCTGGAGATCTACCTGGCCGCGCTCTGAGTCCTAACTATTTAGGTTCTTTGGGTGCTGAGTCATTTGCCTGCTCTGCCTTTTTCCACCACTTGCTGGCGATTGACCTCCCACGCCACACGTAGAAGGCGGTCATCAGCGCGATGATCGCGAGCATCACGAGACCGAAGATGAAATAGCCGACCAGTAACGAGATCACGAGGTCAGGCCAGCCAAACCAGCGCCAGCGCGATGGCCGCCGGAAGCGATTGGATCAGCGCAATTCTTCGACTCACTGTCGCCGCACCATACAGTCCCGCGACGATCACGCAGACCAGGAAGAACGTCAGGATCGCGCGGCCCGAGACGACCCCGAAAGCGAAGAGTCCCCACAGCAGGCCCGCGGCCAGGAAGCCGTTGTAGAGGCCCTGGTTGGCGGCGAGGACCGCCGAGGAGTCCGCGGCCTCTTGAGTCATCCGGAACGTGCGAAGTCCGAGCGGTTTGCGCCACAGGAACATCTCCAGGACCAGGAAGTAAACGTGCAGCGCGGCGACGA
>DATNML010000079.1:0-2364 GCA_035602315.1 Candidatus Dormiibacterota bacterium | reverse complement strand
AGCAGCGCAAATCGGTCGGTCAGGCGATCGAGGATCTGGCCCACGCTGAGGACTCGGGTTCTGACGGCGGCGAGCTCAATGGCAAGGGGCAAACCATCGAGCCGCCGGCATAGCGCGACGACCAGTGCCTGGTTCGAGGCGCTGAGCTCGAACGTGCCCGATGCCGCTCCCGCCCGCTCACTGAACAGCATGACGGCTTCGTTCTGTCGCAGCTGAGCGAGTGGTTGCGTTCCGTCCCCTGGAGGGACCTGCAACGGCGGAATCGGGATGACGTGCTCGCCTGGCACCTGGAGCGGCTCTCGAGTTGTTGTGATCACCGTCAGCCTGGGCGCGGCGCGAAGGACGTCGGCCACCAACGGAGCGACGTCTCCGAGGAGGTGCTCACAGTTGTCGAGCAGGAGCAACAGCTGCTTGTTTTGCAGGTCGGAGAGCAGGATCTGCAGCGGCTTCGTTGCGGCCTGGTCTCGGAGGTCGAGGGCAGCGAGCACGGCGTTGGGCACCAGGGCGCCATCATGAATCTCGGCAAGCTCGACCAACCAGGCGCCGTCCGCGAATCCCCGTCCCAGGTCGGCCGCAGTCCGTAGTGCGAGTCGGGTCTTCCCGACCCCTCCAGGCCCCACGAGGCTGACCAGGCGGGCCGTCGTCAGCTTCTTTCTGATCTCGGCGAGCTCCCGGCGGCGGCCAACGAAGCTCGTCGCCTCTGCGGGCAGATTGCCCAACTGGTGCCTAGGTCTGGACATGACTACGTATTGACTCCGCAATCCTGACGATTCGCGCGGTCGGCTGCGGCCTCAGGCTGACCAGTATGACGAAGGAGCTAGCGACCCAGCGAGTAGAGGTGACATTCGTCGGCCCACCTCCGGCGCGACAAATCGCGCAGGCGATAGGGGTCACCGAGGTGGAGTTTGACGGCTGCCGACTGCGCTGTCTTGTTTGTGGGAGCTTCCAGCCATTTCTCGAAGCACTCCGCGGTTACGAGGTCATCAGCCTGACCTCCACGCCGACGCTTTCCAGGGCTGAACTGCACCCACGGGTGAAAGAAGGAGAGAAGCCATGAACGAGTTAATTCGGCAAGCGGAGAACGTGCGCGACGAACCGAAAGCCATTGCCGGGCTCGATGCGCAGTTGTTGGAGCTCATCGAGTTCGTCTGGGCATGCGAGGCGGCGGCTCGGCGAGAAGACCGGATCGACGCCGCGATTGGGCTCCAGGTAAAGGCGATCAGATGGGGAGGTGGTTGATGGCGGCAGGTTGACGCCGCCCTCGCCGTGAACATCAGTCCGTGGTCGTCCCGTTGATGACCGTATTCAAAGGAGCTTCAGATGAGTCCAATTAGAAAGACAGCGTTTGCCGCCGGCGCGCTCTACCTGCTCAGCTTCGTTTCGATCCCGACCCTCTTTCTCTACAATCCGCTGCGCGCTTCGAACTACGTCCTCGGGCATGGCTCGAACACCGCCATCATCGTCGGCGCCATCCTGGAGGTGATCGTGGCGGTCGCCGGTATGGGGACGGCGGTCGCCCTGTTCCCGGTGGTCAAGCGGCAGAATGAGGGAGTCGCCCTCGGCTTCGTCGGCTCACGAACCCTGGAAGGCGCCGGCATCCTCGCCGGCGTGGCCTGCGTCCTCTCGCTGGTAACCCTGCAGCAGTCCGCAGTCGGAACGAGCGGGTTGGCCACCGGCCATGCGCTGATCACCATGTATGACCGGATCTTCCTGCTCAGCCAGAGCTTCTTTCCGGCACTCAATGCACTGCTGATCGGCTCACTGCTGTACCAGTCGCGCCTGGTGCCTCGGTGGCTTCCACTCCTCGGATTCGTCGGAGCGACCCTGCTGGTCGCCGGCGACGTCGCCGTCCTCTTCGGTCTCACTGCCCAGCACGGTGCTGTAGGGGTGGCCGCATTCCCGATCGCAATCTGGGAGTTTTCGCTGGGCGTCTACCTGGTCGTCAAAGGCTTTAAGCCCTCTGCCATCATCGCCCTTTACAGCCGACCTGTCGGAGTGGACAACGCTTCCGTGGCCCCTGTGGCGGCTGGTCGGTAACGTCTCACGCCTCCACTCGGCATAGCTAGGAGCCCGGCATCGGCCGGGCTCCGACAAGCCGAGCCAAACCCTGTCGCATTCCGACCGGTGCATTGACCCCAAGTGCGCGCCTCGCGCGTTTGGCGGCTTTGAGCCAATAGAAAAAAAGGAGTCAAAAGTGAGCTCAATCCTCGCCCGCATCGCCACGACAACCGTCGCCGCCCTCACGCTCGTATTGGCCGTCGCATCCCCTGTCCAAGCCGCAGGCCTGACGAATTGCAATGACGTCGGCGCCACGACGCCGTGCTTTGAGAAGGTCTGGTCGGACGGGGCGCAGGTCAAGATGAC
>DATNML010000078.1:0-2586 GCA_035602315.1 Candidatus Dormiibacterota bacterium | reverse complement strand
CGACCGCCGTCGAGCTGGACCATGGGTCGCAGCTCGGGTGGGATGACCGGCAGCACCTCGAGCACCATCCACGTCGGGCTGGCGTTCGACTTGCGGAAGTCCTCGACGACCTTCAGGCGCTTGATCGCCTTCTGCTTGCGCTGGCCGCTGGACGACTTCGACTCCTCGCGGAGCCTGTACATCTCCGACTGCAGCTCGATGCGCGACAGGAGCTCACGCACGGCCTCGGCGCCGATGCCGGCGCGGAAGGCACGCCCGAAGCGCTCCGAGTAGTCGCGGAACTGCGTGTCGGTGAGGATCTGCTTGGGGTGCAGCGCTTCGAGATCGGTGCGCGTCGCCTCGATCTCCTGCTGCAGGGTCTCCAGCTCACCCTGGATGCCCTCGCGCTGCGTCTTGGTCGCGGCTTCGATCTGAGCCTCGAGTGCCTTGCGGTCGGTGTCGACCCTCTCCTTGGCGCGCTTCTGTGCGGCCTTGGTGTTGGCCTCGAGCTTCTCGATCTTCTCCTGGACCTTGGTCAGCACGCCGCGCGACGTCTCGCGCGAAAGCAGGTCACCCTTCTCGATGACGACCTCTTCGTCGCCGTCCTGGCCGATGGACAGAGTCCGGCGCGACTTCGTGCCGATGCCGGCCTTGATCGCCTCGGTCGCCTTCTTGCCCTGCGTGGTCAGCTCGTCGACCGCTTCCTGGAGCTCTTC
This sequence comes from Candidatus Dormiibacterota bacterium, assembly GCA_035602315.1. Taxonomy (GTDB): domain Bacteria; phylum Chloroflexota; class Dormibacteria; order Dormibacterales; family Dormibacteraceae; genus Palsa-870. The sequence goes on along the minus strand of DATNML010000078.1, from coordinate 1,891 downwards.
CTCGAGGCGCGACACCTCTACGTCGACCTCGCTCTTGAGCTTCTTGGTCTTGCCCTCGTTCTCGGCGCGCAGCTCCCGAGACTTCGCGTCGATGTCGGCGCGCAGGCGGATCGCCCTCTCGTCCTTATCCATGTTGAGGACGGCGAGCATGTCCTTCCGGACCTCTTCATGAACGTCGGTGACGATGTAGTTGGCGAAGTAGAGGATCTTCTCGAGGTTGCGCGGTGACATGTCGAGCAGCAAGCCCATGCGGCTGGGGATGCCCTTGAAGTACCAGACGTGGCTCACCGGCGACGCGAGCTTGATGTGGCCCATGCGCTCGCGGCGCACCTTGGAACGGGTGACCTCGACGCCGCACTTGTCGCAGATGATGCCCTTGTATCGGTAGCGCTTGTACTTTCCGCAGTGGCATTCCCAGTCCCGCGTCGGACCGAAGATGCGCTCGCAGAAAAGACCGTCGCGCTCCGGCCGGAGCGTGCGGTAGTTGATGGTCTCGGGCTTCGTGACCTCGCCGTGCGACCAGGACATGATCGTTTCCGGCGACGCCAACGAAAGCTTTAGTGCATCGAAGTTCTCTAGCTTCAGCAAATTCTTTCCTCTTCCTCTACTCGCCGAGGTCCCACGAAATCTGCGATTTCGCGGGAACCCTCAATTGGTTGACGGTGATTCGGGCGAACTTCATTCGCCCGAATCCTCCCCGAGCTCTTCGCGCTCGAGGCTGATACCAAGGTCCAGCGGGATCTCGGGAATGTCTTCTTCGCTCAAAACAATCTGGCGCTCGTCCTCGCTCAGGATCTCGACCCCGAGCGCGAGCCCCTCCAGCTCCTTGACCAGCACCCGGAACGACTCCGGGATGCCGGCTTCGAGCGTGTTGTCGCCCTTGACGATCGCCTCGTAGGCCTTGACGCGACCCACGATGTCGTCCGACTTGACGGTCAGGATCTCCTGCAGGACGTGCGCGGCGCCGTAAGCCTCGAGCGCCCACACCTCCATCTCGCCAAAGCGCTGGCCGCCGAACTGCGCCTTGCCGCCCAGCGGCTGCTGGGTGACCAGGCTGTAGGGACCAGTCGAACGGGCGTGGATCTTGTCTTCCACAAGGTGAGCCAGCTTGAGCATGTAGATCATGCCCACGGTCACAGGCTCGTCGAACTCTTCGCCGGTGCGGCCGTCCCGCAGCCGGACCTTGCCGTCTTCCGGCAGGCCCGCGCGCTTGAGCTCGGCCACGATCGTCTCCATCGGTGCGCCGTCGAAAACCGGCGTCGCGATCTTGATTCCAAGCGTGTGGGCGACCCACCCGAGGTGGGTTTCCAGCACCTGGCCCAGGTTCATGCGGCTCGGCACGCCGAGCGGGTTGAGCACGATGTCGACGGGAGTGCCGTCGGGCAGGTAAGGCATGTCTTCGGCTGGCATGATCCGGCTGACCACACCCTTGTTTCCGTGACGGCCGGCCATCTTGTCGCCGGCCGAGATCTTTCGCTTCTGTGCGATGTAGACCCGGACCATCTCGTTGATGCCAGGGCCGAGCTCGTCCTTGTTGTCGCGGGAGAAGACCTTGACGTCGACCACGATTCCGCGCTCGCCGTGAGGCACGCGCAGGCTCGAGTCGCGAACCTCGCGCGCCTTCTCACCGAAGATGGCGCGGAGCAACCGCTCCTCGGCCGAGAGCTCGGTCTCGCCCTTGGGCGTGATCTTGCCCACCAGGATGTCTCCCTGCTGGACCTCGGCGCCGATGTAGACGATGCCGCGCTCGTCGAGGTTGCGCAGCGCGTCGTCGGCGACGTTGGGGATGTCGCGGGTGATCTCCTCGGGACCGAGCTTCGTCTCGCGGGCCTCTGACTCGTACTCCTCGATGTGTATCGAGGTGTACATGTCTTCCTTGACCACGCGCTCC
>DATNML010000077.1:0-9470 GCA_035602315.1 Candidatus Dormiibacterota bacterium | reverse complement strand
GAACGTCGAGAGCTCGAAAGGTGAATGCAACCTGGGCCAGCATGAGGTCAACTTCAGGTACGGCGGTGCGCTCGGTGTTTGCGACGACCACACCATCTACAAATTCGGCGCCAAGGAGATCGCCTCGCTAGAGGGCATGGCCATCACCTTCATGGCCAAGTTCGACCAGCGCGAGGGCAGCTCCTGCCACGTGCACCTTTCCCTGGCGCGGGCGGATGGCGGAAACGCGTTTGCTGCGGACAAAGAGCTGTTCGATCGATTCCTCGCCGGCCAGCTGGCCTGCCTGCGCGATCTGACGCTGCTCTTCGCGCCTCAGATCAATTCCTACAAGCGATACGTGCCCGGGATGTTCGCCCCGACTGCGGTCGCGTGGGGCCATGACAATCGGACATGCGCCATACGGGTGATCGGGCATGGACAGGGTCTGCACCTCGAGAACCGGCTGCCGGGGGCGGACGTCAACCCCTACCTCGCCGTGGCCGCGATGATCGCGGCCGGGCTGCACGGGCTCGACGCTGCGGTGGAGCTCGAGCCGGCCACCACCGGGAGCGCCTACGACGGATCTCATCCGCATGTCCCGCACACGATGCAATCCGCGCGTGACCTCTTCGCAAGCAGCGACGTGGCCCGCATAGCTTTCGGTGACGAGGTGGTCGATCACTACGTGCATCGGGCCGACATCGAACTTGCGGCTTTCGAATCGTCGGTCACGGACTGGGAGCGGGTCCGCGGCTTCGAGCGGCTTTAGGCTGTAGCCCCTAGAGTATCCGCGTCAAGTTCGGCAACCAGGGCACAGGGAGGGAGCCATGGGCATTTTCCGAAAGGCTTATTCCGTGGCCGGCGTGGTACTCATGCTGCAGTTCTTGCTCCAGCTCTACTTCATCGCGGCGGCCGCAACTACGATCTACAGCGCCGACGACAATTCCAAGTCCGTGTATGCGGCGTTCAAGGTCGCGGACACGTACACCGGCTTGCACCTGCTGAACGCGGGCGTTATGTACCTCACGATTTTGGCCCTGATCATCTGCTCCTTCGGGTCGCGCTACCCCTGGCGGACGACGATCTTGACCGCGGTCCTGCTGATCCAGATCCTGCTCCAGTCCGTGTTCGCTCACACTGGCGTTCCGGTTGTGGGAGGGCTGCATGGAGTGAACGCGCTCATCATGATCGGGCTGGGCGGATACCTGACGGGCAGAAACTGGGCCTTCCGCCGCCCCGCCGAAAAGGCCGTCTCAAAACCCTAGAAACTGTCGGAGCACCCACATGATCGTCCGGCTGGCTTCGTTCCTCGGGCTCGCGATAGTCCTCGTTCCGCTCTGGGTCATGCCGGGCGTTCTGTTCCCTCACCCTGGCGTCAACGACGCGCTGGAGCTCTCCGCGCTCGGCCCGTTGCTCTACCTGCTCACCCTCGGCGCCAGCCTGCTGTCGCTGTTGGGCGTGGGACTGCTGGGTTGAAAGCGGAAGGGCCGGTTGGGCTCGGCGCATTCTTGCTCGGGCTGGCAGCCGCGTTCGTGCTGGCGATCATCACGTTTGGCAACTTTTCCAACGACCGGTTCGCAGCTCTGCTCGTCACCCCGGTGCTAGCAGTGCCGGTCGGCGGCGCGCTAGTAGCGGCGAGCCTCGTCATGCGATCAAGCTCGCGTGGAAGACCGCTCATGGGTGTGGTGCGCGGCGTGGTGGCAGCCGGCCTGGTCGCCGTGTGGTTGATGGCACGTGGAGCGGCCGACTGGCTCCAGGCTCCCTACGCCTTCGACGTCTACTTGCTGATAGCTGTCGCCGGGGCAACCGTGCTCGTGCTCGGAGTGGATGGATGGGGCGGGCGATGGGCGTCGACGCCCATGCGCCCGCCGTCGTGATGCTCTAGACCTTGAAGCAGGCCAGATTAGGCGTTCCGCTGATGTCGAGGCGCGTGTCGGACGTGATGATGGCGGCCTGATCTGACTTGAAAGGTCCGCTAAGTGCGGAGATGGTCCCTTGCACCGTGGCGCTGGATCCGTGGCTGACGTTGGTGCTCTGAGTCGAGTACTGGAGACAGGTAAGGCTGCTGGTATCGCGAGAGGTCGTGGTCACGCCGAGCCCAGTCCACGTCATGTCGATGGTGATAGGCAGCGGCAAGCCGCCGCCAGTCCCAGGCGGGGGAACCATGTCGCTCTTGCCTGTCACAGGGGCGCCTTTGCCCGAACACGCGTTGGCGGCGGTGAGCCTCGTGTGCAAGGAGGCGGACTGCAAATTCTTGCCCACCTTGAAATTCGACGGATCGATCGTGAAGCAGCCAGAGGTGCCACTGGTGGCGCTGAACATCGAGAACTGAACCATCGTGCTGTTGGTGACGGTGCGCTCACCGTTCCCATCCTCAGGTTGGAATGAGTTCAGTCCGCGGTTGACGTAGACGCTGAAGCCCTGGGCGGTGGGAGGGCCTCCTTTCGCAATCCCGAAGGAGGCGTCTGCGCTCATGCTCGTGAACGTGTACGAGCCGGGTGCCAGGCCACCGACGGCAGCGATTGCGACCGCGGCCAAGGCCAGCGAACCGACCAGAACCATCGAGACTGAGAGGGCGAGTCGTCTGAGCATGGACATGTGGGTTACTCCTTGAATGCGAGTGGCCTGCATGCGCACGGATGATCCGCAGGACTCGTCTCAGAGCCAGTCTCACGTCGGTGTCGAATTTGATCTCAATCGACCAGATGCTTTCGAGCAGTTGGAGCGGGTGAAGGGAATCGAACCCTCGTAAACAGCTTGGAAGGCTGCCGCACTACCATTGTGCTACACCCGCTTTTCAACATTCGCCTGGTGGCCCGTAGGGGCTTCGAACCCCTGATCTCCGGCTTGAAAGGCCGGCGTCCTAGTCCACTAGACGAACGGGCCCAGGCTTGTGGATTGTGCCCGAAATGCAAATCTGTAGTGCGCCCTGCGCGCGCCCGGCAACCATCCCAGTGGTGGGCGGCGAGGGTTTCGAACCCCCGACCTCCAGCATGTCAAGCTGGCGCTCTTCCAACTGAGCTAGCCGCCCTTCGCGGAATGGCTGTACGGGTGACGAATTATTGTAGTTGTCGTGCCTCCATACATCGGCCGGCGCACGCGCCGGCTCGAGGACGAGCGACTTGTCACTGGGCGAGGGCGCTACGCGGGGGACATCAAGCTCGACGGCCTGGCTCACGTCGCTTTCTGCCGCTCGACGCTGCCCCACGCACGGATCCGGGCCGTCGACAGGTCCGCTGCGCTGGCGATGCCAGGAGTGATCGCGGTCTGGACGGCTGACGACCTGCCCGAGGTCGCACCAGGCCTCAGCGACTCGACCCCAGCCGGCATCGAACATCGCGGGCGGCCGATTCTCAATCGGGAAGAGCTGAACTACGTCGGCGAGGCCTACGCCATGGTCGTCGCGGAAACCGCCTACCAGGCACAGGATGCGGCCGAGCAGGTCTACCCGGAGCTCGACCCGTTGCCTGGAGTGGGCGACGTCATCTCAGCTATGGCCGCCGGCGCGCCGACGGTTCATGCCGACATGAAATCCAACCTTGCCCAGGCCGACTCGATCACCTATGGCGACATCAACGCCGCATTCGCGGCAGACAGCATCACCGCCACGATCCGCCTGACGACGGCACGCGTCGCAGGCGCTGCGATGGAGCCGCGCGCCGTCACAGCCACCCCGGACGAGGAGACCGGCGGCATCAAGATGTGGACGTCGACTCAAAACGTGTTCGCCGTCAAGGGCGCTGTCGCTTCGACGCTTGGCCTCGACGCGGGCACAGTTCGTGTCCTCGCGGAGGACGTGGGCGGCGGATTTGGCGCCAAGGGAAGCGTCTTCCCGGAGGAGGTTCTCGTGGCGCTCGCGGCGTGGCGGCTGAAGCGACCCGCGCGCTGGGTCGCCTCCCGCAGCGAGGACGGCGCGACCACTGCTCAGGGACACGGATCGGTCATCGAGATGGAGCTGGCTGCGGATCGTGATGGAAAGCTCCGTGGCTTACGCGGCCGGCTCATCCACGACATCGGCGCTTACGCAGGGTCCGGTACGGGCCAGCCATACAACATCATCGGCCACATGATTTCGGCTTACGTCCTGCCGGCGATGGACGTGGCGCACGACCTCGTCTACACGAACGCAGTGCCGACCGGGTTCATACGCGGAGGTGGACGGCCGCTGGGCAACTATGGGATCGAGCGGGTCATCGACCGGCTGGCCCGCGAGCTGAAGCTCGAACCCGCCGAGCTGCGCCGGCGCAACCTGATCCAACCCGAGCAGATTCCTTACACGACCGGGTTCCCCGCGGGCCGCAGAGGATATGTGTACGACAGCGGCGACTACCCGCGCCTGCTCGAGATGACGCTCGAGAAGCTCGGTCGAGACCCAGCCGGCGGCGCGCGCGCGGATGGCCGGCTGGTCGGGGTCGGGGTGGCGTGCTGCGTCGAATCGACGGGATTCGGTCGCGGTGAGCCGGCGAAGATCCGCGTCACGAAAGACGGCATCGCCCATGTCTACGTCGGCTCGAGCCCTGGTGGACAGGGCCACGAGACGATGGTTGCCTTGGTGACGGCAGAAAGGCTTGGCTGGCCCTTCGAGAAGATTCGCGTCACCGCGGGTGACACGCGGCACGTGCCCTTCGCGATTCTGACGGCCGGCAGCCGCAGCGCGGTCCAGGTCGGGAGCGCCACAAGCCAGGCGGCGACAGCTATGCGAAAGGCCCTCCTCCAACGCGCTGGCGAGGTACTGGAAGCCGACGTGCAAGACCTGGTCCTGGAAGACGGTGTGATCGAAGTGCGCGGCACCCCGTCGCGACGCATTCCCGCGACCGAGGTGCTCCCGGATGAGGGCCTTGAGGTATTCGAGAGCTTCGACCCGACGCGTCCCTTTACGTTCTCCAGCGGGTGCCATGCCGCGGTGGTCGCAGTCGACCCCGAAACAGGCCAGGTCGAGGTCTTGCGATATGTGATCGGGCATGACACCGGGAAGGCAATCAACCCGCTGACGCTCGAAGGACAACTGCACGGCGGCTACGCGCATGGACTTGGGTATGCGCTGTACGAGGCGGCCGTTTACGACGCCGACGGCTCGTTCCGCACCGCGAGCTTTCTCGACTACACGATCGTCAGCACCGGAGAAGTTGCTGTCCTCCCTGAGCTGGTCCACATCGAAACGCCGGCCGACACGAACCCCGAGGGGTTCAAGGGCGCCGGCGAAAGCGGAACCATCCCGGTCCCCGCTGCCATCTCCAACGCGGTCGAAGACGCGCTGCGCAAGCGCAATCCAAACGCCGTGATCGACCACTTGCCGATCACGTCCGACCGCATCGTCGAGCTGCTGAGCGCTCACCCTGGGCACTGATCCCCGAGCGACGAACCCTCCTCCGCTGGGCCCAGGGGGAATCGACTGGCGCCGCAACCTCGTGGCGCTCTGGTTCGCGGAGTTCATGGCGATCTTCGGGTTCAGCTTTGCCTTCCCGTTCCTGTCGATCTTCATCCACCACGACCTTGGCGTTCAGCAGGGGCGGGACCTCGACCTGTGGACGGCGGCAACGGCGAGCGTCTCAGGGCTGGCGATGGCAATTGCGAGTCCGATCTGGGGCATCCTGGGAGATCGTTTCGGACGCAAGCCGATGCTGCTCCGCTCGATGGTGGGCGGCGCGATCACGGTCGGGTTGATCTATTTCGCGCAGAACCCATCCGAGCTTTTGATCCTGCGCTTCCTCCAGGGTGCGACCAGCGGCACAGTGGCCGCAGCGACGGCGCTGGTGGCGGCTGAAACACCGCGGAGCCGGGTGGGTTGGGCGCTTGGTGTCGTCACGTCGGCGGTCGCCCTCGGCGGGGCAATCGGGCCGGTCATCGGCGGGCTGGCCGGCGCGGTTTTCGGTCTGCGGCTGGTGTTCCTGGGCGGAGGCATCCTCCTCCTGGCGTCGACGCTGCCGGTGATGCTCGTGGTGCGCGAGAGCCCGCGCCCTCGGCGGGAGGGCCCCCGACCCAGCACCCTGGCGCTGATCAGGCAGCGGCCCGGGGCGATCCGCGCCATGGGCGTGCTCATCGGAGCGCAGGGCCTGATCAGCGTGTGCAACTCAGCCACCCAGCTGCTCGTCGTGCTGCGCCTGCTGGAGATGCTGAGCAGCGGGGTGGCGGCAGTCACCGGCGTCGCGTTCGGACTCGCGGGAGTTGCGAGCAGCGGCGCGGCCGTCTTCTACACCACCGTGACCCGACGGCTCGGCTACGTGCGGACGACTGCCATCGCCGCAGTGATGGTCGCGGTGGCCGCTTCGTTGATTGCAGTCGCACCCTGGGCCGCGCTGGTGGTGGCCGGCGTGGCGCTCAACGGCCTGTTCAGCGGAGTGGTCATACCAGCGACGGCGAGCATGCTCGGGCTGGAAACTCCGCCCGAGGCGCAGAGCACCGTCTTCGGGGCGAACGCAAGCTCCGTCGCGCTTGGGTTCTGCATCGGCCCGCTGATCGGGGGAGGCGTGGCGGCGACGGCGGGGGTGCCGGCCGCGCTGCTGGTCATCGCGGGACTGGCCCTGGTGCTGGCGGTGCTGGTCGCAGTCGGCGCCCGAGAGCCCGCCCGCTGAAGGGGTATTAACCACCCACGCGCGCGATACCTATTTAAGCAGTAGAGCTGAAGACCCCGGTAATGTCTCGCGGGTGAAGCTGGCTCTCGCCTCGGGGTTCGTGTTGCTCGCGGTCGTCGGGTGCGATTTCGGCGGGAGCTCACCGACGACCTCGTACGCCCCGGGCTGCGACAATGAAATCGTCACCTGTATGGAACAACGAACCACGCCCCCACCCACCGTGATCGATCTGACCAAGAAGTACACCGCGACCGTCCACACGACGCGGGGTGACTTCGTCATCTCGTTCGTCGACTCAAAAGTGGCTCTGCAGACGGTCAACAACTTCGTCTACCTGTCACAGAACCACTTTTATGACGGCCTCACCTTTCACCGCGTCGTTCCCGGCTTCGTCGTCCAGGGCGGCGACCCGCTCGGCAACGGCACCGGCGGCCCTGCCTACAAGCTGCCGAACGAAAACAACCCCTCGAAGTGGCCGCGTGGCACAGCCGGAATGGCGTCGAGCGCGGCTGGCGTAAGCGGTTCCCAGTTCTTCATCACCATCGGAGACGCACCCTTCCTGGAGACCAGCGGCGTGTACAACCACTTCGGGCAGGTCACCTCCGGCATGGAGGTCCTCGACAAGATCCAGGTCGGCGACAAGATGAGCTCGATCGACATCGCCGCCTCGTGAGCGGACCCCTAGCACGACTGGTTCCAGCCGTCATCCCGCTGATCGCCATCGCAGTGGCAGCTTGCGGCTACCCAGATCCGTACGCCAGCACCGCGCCGGTCGCCAACGAGAGCCCCGTTCCGGTGGCCGCGGCCAGCCCGTCGCCTGGGACTGACGACTTCAACGCCGGCGCCGGGCTGCCGGTCGTCACGCTCCCAGACGGCCTCAAGTACATCGACCTCACGGTCGGCACGGGCGCGGCCGCACAGACCGGGGACAACGTCAACGTCCAGTACACGGGCTGGCTGCTCAGCACCGCAAAGATGTTCGACAGCAGCCGGCAAGCCGGCCGAGGAGCGTTGAGTGTTCAGATCGGCCGCGGGAACGTCATCCCAGGCTGGGATGAAGGGATCCCCGGGCTGAAGGTTGGCGGCAAGCGGAAGCTGATCATCCCTTCCGCACTCGCTTACGGAACGGCGGGCCAGACCGATCAGACGACCGGTGCTGTGATCATCCCGCCCAACGCAGTCCTGGTCTTCGAGGTTGAGCTGCTGAGCACAGCGCCTGGGCCGAGCCCATCGCCAAGTCCGTCTCCTTCACCCAGTCCGTCGCCGTCACCGAGCCCGAGCCCGTCTAAGTAACTGTCAGGGTCCCTTTCATGCCCGAGGCCTCGTGCCCGGCCTGGTCGCAGACGAACGTGTAGGACCCGGCGGCGATGCTGTTCACAGTGAACACGAAGGAATCACCTGCGGAGATGAGATCGCTGCCTGCCACCTTGTTCTTCGAGCTGTCGCGAATGATCATGTCGTGCGAGATCGTCCCGGAGTTGACCACCCAAAAGACCACCTTTCCACTCGAAGCGTTGAGGGTCGACGGTGTGAACGAGTACTCGGTCATCGTCACCTTGATCGACCCGGCCGGCTGGGAGCCGCCGCCGCCGCTACCACCACACCCGGCGAGCAGGGCCACCGCGGCAACGGCCGCAACCAGCGCTCTCATCGGAAAGCCGTCACGCCGAGGTAGAGGATGCCGAACAGGAAGAGCCAGACCACGTCCACGAAGTGCCAGTAGAGCGTGACCGCGGCCACGCCGACATGGTGTTGGGACGAGAACTGCCCCCTGTACGCCCGGAACAGGATCAGCGTGAGGAGCACAAGGCCGCCCAGCACGTGAGCGCCGTGAAAGCCGGTCATGGTGAAGAAGGCGCTTGCGAACGTGTTGACTTTCAAGTCCAGCCCGCGACCGAAGGCGCTGATGAACTCGTACAGCTGGCCGAACTCGAAGCCTAGGCCCAGGAGGATGGTCGCGATCTGCAGCTGGAAGAACCGCCGGCGGTTGTCGTGTCTTATGGCCTCGAGCGCGAAGTGGCACGTGACACCGCTGGAGAGCAGCACGATCGTGTTGATCAGCGGGATCGGATACCAGCCGACATAGAACTCGTTGTTGGCGCTGGGTGGCGGCGGTGGCCACACCAGGTGGGAACCGTATAAGTAGAAATAGACTGCGAAAAGGCTGCCGAAGAACATCACCTCGGAAGCCAGGAAGATGTACATGCCCATCATCCCGGGCTTGATCGCCGGGTACTGTGGCTGCTGCTCCGGGCGCATCGTCGCTACTGCCATCAGTGGTGCACCTCACCGTGCGCTGGCGCGCTGTCATCCGGGAACATCTGCACGTCCTCGACCACCACCCAGCCAACCACGCCCCACAGGAAGATCACGCCGCCGATCACCGCGAGCACGATGCGAGTGGTCGAGGGGAACGGGATCGCGGCCAGCGCCAGGAAAAGCGACCCCAAGCAGATGACGAAGGGCCAGTTGCTGTTTGGAGACAGGTGGATGCCGAGCTGATGTGCCCGAGCGACATAGTCGACCGTATTGTCGATCTGGACCGGAATCACCATGTCGAACCGGGACACCTCCGAGCGGTGCTCCGGGTCCGCCGCCTGCCAGGCCTTGAATGCCGCCGACGCCATATGGCTGGAAGGCCACAGCTTGTAGCCGCAGTTCCGGCACATATCCTCAAACCGAGGGGTCAGCAGCCCGCAGCGTGGGCATTCGACTGCCAAAGCAGGGTTCGTCACGTCGACGTATCGAGGCTTCTTTACTGCCGGCACAGTCGATTTCGGATTCTATCCGGTCCCCGAGGCGGCTCGCCGGTCGCAGTTACCGGCGCCGATGGGTGCGATGGCGGAGGGAGGCGAGAGATCCGGCGCCCAGGTGGTCCAGATGCTAGGCGCGGCCGAGCACCGCAGCGAGCGCATCCGT
>DATNML010000076.1:0-15950 GCA_035602315.1 Candidatus Dormiibacterota bacterium | reverse complement strand
GAGGAGGCCCGTGCCAAGCACCGCCACCACGAGGACACCAACGGTCAAAACCGGCACCCAGGGACGCCGGCGCCATGCTTCAGGAAGGTCGGACTCGTCGGGCTCCGCGACGACAGGCCGGCGTGGTGCGACCTTGGCCTTGGTCACTTGCGGGCGGCCGATTCCGCGATGGCCTGAACCAAGCCGTGCGTGGTGTACTCGCGAGCGACGATCGCCACGCTGAGGCCGAGCTTGCGCGCTGTGTCCGCGGTGACGGGGCCCATGCATGCGATCTCCGCGTCGCCGAGCACGGCCGGGAGGCGGTCCTCGGGAAACGCCCTAACGAAGTTGTAGACCGTTGAGGAGCTGGTGAACGTGATCACGTCGACGCCTTCATTGTTGAAGAGTCGAAGCAGCGCGTCGCCCGCCTCGGGCGGGCACTTGGCTCGGTAGACGGGAAGGATCTCGACTTCTGCACCTCGGTTCGCAAGCAGGGATGGTAGTGCGTCGCGCGCGACCTCTGCCCGCGGCACCAGCACACGCATCCCGTCCATCTCCCAACCCTCGAGCGCCTTGGCCAGGCCTTCCGCCGTGTACTCGGAGGTGATGAGCTCCGGGCGAAGGCCGTGCGCCTCGAGCGATTCAGCCGTCTCCTGCCCGATGGCACACAGCTTCGATCCGTGAAACGCGCGTGCGTCCGAGCCGGAAGCCAGCAGCATCTGAAAAAAGATGTCCACGGCGTTGGCCGACGCAAAGATGACCAGTGCCGTTCGCTCGAGGTGCGAGATGGCTCTGGTCACCTGGTCGTCCATGGGCATAGATTCGATCTGAAGCGTCGGGATCTCGACCACCGAAGCTCCCAGCTCGACGAGCTCCCGCCGGAAGGGATCGACCTGGTGCCTAGCACGCGTGATGAGGATGCGTCGGCCGTGCAGTGGTCGCTTTGACATGGTGTCGAGGCGCTCGGCAAGGCTCACGCCCGGGCCGAGGACCAGGAGGGCATCGCCGCGCAGCCCGTAGGTGGCGGCCTTGCGCGCAAGCTCGCCCAGGGGAGCGCTCACCCTGTGCTGGCCGGACTGTCCGGGATTGAGGATCAGGGCGGCAGGAGTGTCGGCTTTTCGGCCGTCCGCCAGCAGCTTGGAGATCCCGGATTCCCACCAACCGGACGCGAGCCGCAAGACCACCGTCTCGCTGCCCTTGACGAGCCCGAAGCCGATCGAGGCTGACTGCCCTTCGATGGTGAGCGGGATGCCGCTCATCACCGGAGCGGCGAGCTCGACGATGAGCCCGGGCACAGCCTCGAAGTCCACTCCAGCGCGCTCGAGCTTCTCGGCGACCTCGCTGCCGTTAGAGAACGCGTATGGGTTGCCCGGAAAGAGGACGGTGACTCTTTTTCCAGCACGCGCCATTCGCACGATCTCTTCGGTCGACTGCAGGGCTGCTATATCCGTGCCGGCCGATGCAAGGTGCAGAAGTCCAGCGCCGCAGCCGTCGCTGTGGCGAATCACGTCAGCGTCCTTGATCGCCTCGACAGCCTGCAGAGTCGCGAGGCCAGGATGCCCAGGTCCGACACCGACAAGCTTGACCGGGCTCATGTAGCCATCCCCAGCCGGGACACGCAGACAGGTTAGAGCTTTCGAGTCACCACGTAGGCGGTCAGCGCCGCCAGGGCATGGCGAGCCTCTCCCGTCGCGATGGCGTCGAGCTGCGTGCGCGCCTTCGTTGCGTAATCGCGCGCGCGGTCGAGCGCACGCTGCGGCCCTTGGCTGCCGCGCACCGCTTCGACCACTTCGCGTGCCTCTTCTGCGCTGAGCTTGCGGCCGTCATGCAGGATTTTCTTGAGCTTGTTCGCCAGGGCGCTGTCTTCCATTGCGAGCATGAGTGGAAGCGTGGCGAAACCTTCGGCTATGTCCTGGCCGATCGGCTTGCCGATCTCATCCATGCTGCCCAGGTAGTCGAGCACGTCGTCGGCAATCTGGAATGCAAGACCCAACAGGTGCGCATAGGTATGCAGCGCCTCGCGTTGCTTGTGCGGCAACCCCGCCAGCAGTGCGCCGATGTCGCAGCACGCGGCCAGAAGCGTTGCTGTCTTGGCCTCGATGCGCTGCATGTACTCGTCGACGTCGGTGCTGAAGAGATAGCGGATGGCCTGCTGCCGCACCTCGCCCGCGCAGATTTCCATCACTGCGCGCGCGAGAATTCCGACCACCTCAGTGGAGCGGGTCCGCGCCGCGTGCTCGTAAGCCTTCGCGAAGTAGAAGTCTCCGATCACGATCGCCGGCTCGTCGCCTCGCGAAGCGGCCACCGTTGGACGTCCACGCCGCACGGTCGAGCGATCGATCACGTCGTCGTGCACGAGTGTCGCCGCGTGGGTCAGCTCCACCGACATCGCGGCCGGAAGCAGCTGCTCGAGGTCGTATCGGCCGCACCTGGCCGAGAGCAGCACGAGTGCGGGCCGGAGGCGCTTGCCGCCGGCCGCGAAGAGATCGCCCATCGACGCCGCGACCTCCTCGGGGTCAGCGTCGATTTCGTCTCGGAGGGCAGCTTCGACCGCGGCCAGGTCGGCGGCCACCGGGCCGAAGATCTCTACGTCGTCTGCCGCTCCCAGATCTGCACCTCCTCGGCCTCGATCGCCTCGCCAAAAAGGTTGGCCGCGATCTCGTCGAATTGCCGCGGCACCGAGGTGACGAGGACTTCGTGCTTTGGATTCGCCTCTGTGGCGCGCAGGCGCGAGTGGTCGAGGTGGCGCTCGACCTTGGCGGCGGTCGGTGTGGCCGAGTCGACGAGAATGAATTGTTCCGGATAAACCCGTTTGATCGCCGGTTTCAGCAGCGGATAGTGCGTGCACCCGAGGATCAGCGTGTCGGCGCCGAGGCGCACGATGTCGGCCAGGTCCTTACGCACCACGCGGTCCGCCCTGGGCGAATCCGCGTCTCCGGCCTCGACGATGTCCACCAGCTCGGGACAGGCCTTCTGGTACACGCCCACCATGGGATCGATCTCCTTGATGGCGTGGAGGTACTCCTGGCTGCGCATCGCGCCTTCGGTGGAGATGACTCCGATGCGGTTGTTCCGGGTTGCCTCGACGGCGGCCTGCGCGCCGGGGCTGATGACGCCAATGATCGGCAGCTCGAACAGCTCGCGCGCCTGGTTCAGCGCTGCGGCTGTAGCGGTGTTGCAAGCGATGACGACCAGCTTGACCTCGCGCGACTCGAGGTAGCGAATGATGTCGATCGCGAAGCCGCGCACCTCGTCCTGGTAGCGCGGGCCGTAGGGGAAATGCAGCAGGTCGGCGACATAGATGGTCGGCTCGAGCGGGAGTTTTTGACGTATCTCCTTGAGCACGGTGAGCCCGCCCACACCCGAGTCGAAGATTCCAATCGGTCTTGCGTCCCCGCTCAACCTGACTTGACCGAGAGGCGGTAGCCAAGTCCCGGAACTGCTTCCAGGCTCACGCCCGAGCTGGCGTGGTCCGACAGCTTGCGGCGCAATCGCTGCACATGCGGATCGACCGAGTGGTCGTCTAGGTCGTGCGGATAACCCCACACCTTGTCACGCAGCTGCGCTCGCGTCAGCACGCGCTCTGGATTTGCGGCGAGCACAGCGAGCAGGTTGAACTCGGTCATCGTGAGCAGGATCTCCTGGTCGCCGACCTTCACGCGACGCGCGGCGTTGTCGATCTGCAGGGCGCCGATGCTGAGGACGCCCTCACGGCCGGCGCCCGCCTCGGCCAACGCCGAACGCCGCAGGTGCGCGTTGATCCGGGCCGCGAGGATGCGCGAGTCGAACGGCTTGGTGATGTAGTCGTCGGCGCCAACCTCGAGACCGACGACTTCGTCCATCTTGGTCGACCGGCCGGTCAGCATGACCATCGGGCTGAGGAGCCCCTGACGGCGCAGCTCGCGGATGACCTCAGTGCCGCTGATGTCCGGCAGCACCCAGTCGACCAGCACGAGGTCTGGTTGGGTGCTCGTGGCCAGCTCGATCGCCTGCGCGCCGGTCGCCGCTTCGAGCGCCTCGTGGCCCTGGAGCTTGCAGACCTCGGCGATGAGCATCCGGATTGGAGCGTCGTCCTCGACCACGAGAATGCGCCGCTTGCGGCGCGCGGGCGCGGTGGTCAGTTGGGTTTCGGAGGCGCGAATCCTACCCGTCGCGACTCATGCGCCGAGCGCTTGGGTCTCCGCATCAGGAGAACGCGCTTCTCGCCCCCGTCGATCACGTCGGTCAGGTCCCAGCCGTCCGCGCCGGCCTCCTTCAGAAGCTTGACCAACGTGACGCCGTCAACCAGCTGGGCCACGGTTAGAACCTGTGTCGAGAACTCCCACTCGCGCAGGGGCAGCCCCACGGTGGGCACGATCCCTGAGGCCGCCGCACCGTCGCCTGGATGGTTCGGCTGGTCCGGCTCGTCAGGGTCTTCGTCGGGGTCTTCTTCAGATCGGAGGCCCATTTCAGTCGATTGTAGAAGTGCAGTACCCCCGGCGGGGGTCGAACCCGCGCTGGACCGGGTTTAAGCCGGCTGCCTCTGCCATTGGGCTACGGGGGCAAGAATGATTTTGCCCCGGCGAGACTACTTGGGGTATTCAAAAAATCCTTTGCCGGTCTTGCGTCCGAGGTGGCCGGCCTCGACCAGGTTCTTCAGCAGGTCCGGCGCGTCGCCGCCTTCGCCCTGCCGGTGGCGGTCCTTCATCGCCCCGTAGAAGATGTCGAGGCCGCTGAAGTCGAGGAGGTGGAATGGACCCATCGGCCAGTTGAGTCCCTTCTGCACCGCGATATCGATGTCCTCTGCGCTCGCGTAGCCACCCTCGAGCAGGCGCATCGCCTCTTCCGACGCAGCAAACAGAATGCGGTTGACGATGAAGCCCCAGATCTCCTTCTGGAGCAGCACCGGCGTGCGGTCGATGGAGCGCACGAACTCCATGGCGCTTGCGATGGTTGCGTCTGACGTCTTCGGGCCACGCACGACCTCGCACAGCTGCATCACAGTGACCGGGTGGAAGAAGTGCATGTTGCAGCACTGGTCGGGACGGCCCGTGAAACCGGCCAGCCGGCTGATCGCGATGGTGCTTGAGTTGCTGGCGAGGATCGCGTCCTTCTGTGCGTGCTTGCCGAGGGTCTCGAACACAGCCTTCTTGGCGTCAAAGTCTTCGATCACAGCTTCGATCACGAGGTTGGCGGCCGGGGCTGAGGCAGCGAGGTCGCTCGAGTCCTCGATGCGCCCGAGAGCGTCGGCTGCGGCGCTCTCAGTGAGTCGGCCTTTTTCGACGGACCGGTCGAGCAATCTTCGGTTCTGGGCCCTGGCACGCTCGAGCTGCCCAGGCACCGAGTCGACGAGGGTGACGTCGTGGCGGCCTGAGAGCGCGGTCTGCAGCGCGATCTGCGAGCCCATCGTCCCTGCGCCCACGACGAGCACGCGCTTCAATTCATTCATGCGGGTGAGCATGAAGCAATTCGAGGAGGCGGCGCAGGCGGCGGTGGACTCGATCCCAGAGGATTTCCGGCCTTACCTCGAGAACACCGTGTTCATCGTCGAGGAGAGCTCTGCTGACGGGCTGCTGGGGTTGTACGAAGGCTCAACCGCGCTGGCCGCCGGTGAGGGCATGCCAGAGCGCATCACGCTCTACAAGCGCTCGCATGAGCAGGCGTCGCGATCCATGGACGAGCTGGTCGCCGAGGTGCGGCGGACGATCCTCCACGAGATCGGCCATCACTTCGGGATGGACGAGGACGAGCTTCCGTATTAACGCAGAGTCCAGAAAGCTCGGTCCCATAGGATCAGCGGGTCGCCTGAGCCGGCGGTGGCGGCCGTCACCTCACCGACGCAGATGTCGTGGTCTCCGGCGGAGTGGATCTCGACGAGCCTGCACTCGAGCCAGGCGGCGCATCCCTCGATCAGCGGAAGGCCGTTGACCCCCAGGCGGTGCGGCACGTCTCGCCACGCTGTGTCGATTGCCGGTGCGCGCCCAGCGAACCGGTCCGCGATGAATTCCTGCGAGCGCGTGAGCACGCTGACGTTGAACGCCCGGGTTACCGCCACCGCCGATCGCGTGGCCGCTTCACGCTCGAGCCCGACGAGGACCATGGGCGGATCGACCGAAATCGAGACCAGGCTGCTCGCAGTCAGCCCTCGATAGCCGCCCTCGCTGCGCGCGCTGATGACGACAACGCTCGCGGGCATGCGCGCCATGACGTCTCGGAAGTCGTGCCCAGCCACCTGCCTCGACAGCCTAACCTCGAGGCTGGTCGGAGGGTGCGAAGGTAGAATCCACTCCGAAGGGGCGGCGACGTAGCCAAGTGGCAAGGCAGAGGTCTGCAAAACCTCCATCCCCAGTTCGATTCTGGGCGTCGCCTCCAACTCTTAAGGGGTTTGAAGTCGTCCTCCTGGACGGTGAACTGGTCGGCCCCTGGCGGCAGCTCCGAGGCGGGATCGAAGGTGATCCGCAGCGGGAAGGCATGCAATCGAATCAGGTGTCTTTCAGGATTTCGGAACCAAGCTAACCCGTCACGCTGGCGGCCGTCGACCTTCGTAGATCCGACTCGCCGTCAAGCGCCCGGTCATCTATACGAGCTCACCGACCTCCCGTCCAGCTAATTGGTCGTCGGCACACCGACCCACTTGAGCGCTTCGTCAGGGGACTCGAAGGTGTTGGTCATGAATGTCGTCTTTCCAAACCGGCCGATGATCTCTTCGCTTGCGATCTTGCCCAGCCCGTGATGCGCTACAACGACCGCGATTCGCTTGAGACCGGCAGCCACCGCTACGGGTACCCAGGTATCACGAAGCCATAGCTGATCCTCATCAACCACCCCTTCAAGCTTGCGGTTGTCACTGATCAACAGGCTGGCCTGCTTGTCCCTAAGCGCTTCGAGAATTCTCAGCGTCCCGTCTCGAAACTGAGCGCTGTTGGCAAACCCGGTCCACTCCGCATGTACGCAAGCGTGCTCACGATCCCAACGAATGGTCAACCATGGCTCAACCGCATAAACCTGTTCGACTCGAGATGTGCTCATGACAGCTTTTGCACGTCCAGAACGGGCGGAGTATTAGTGGATGGCGCGGAAAGCCACTTCTCGGCTTCTGCGACCGTCGCGACAAACGCGACGTCCATCTTTGAGCCCGGGACCTTACGCATGATGTCTTCCAGGTTCGTCATGACGAGCCCGCTCTTCGGGATGACCACCGCCATGCGGCGCAGACCCGCTGCGATCATTCGCGGGAACCAACTTCGGTCGAGCCACTCCTGGTCGGATAGCTGGATCGCCTTCATATCGCGACAGTCAGCCAGCCATCGCGAACCGCGATGTTCGATAAGAGCGCCAAGCCCTGCCTCCAGCGCCGCAGCGAACTCGGTGGGATCCGCCCAGCCCTTCCACTCGATACAGACAGCCCGGGATTTAGGGTCCCACCTCATCAGTGCTACCCCAGGGCGATCGAAGAAGACGTTACTCATCTGTGCGCCGCCGGTCGGAGCCATGCTCAGGGTATACACCTGAATCGACGGCTTTAAGCCAGCCGAATCCATGGGGTCGATTGCTTCGCCACCAGGTTAGGCTCGGTTACACTCGATTGAGCATGGGCCTGGCCCAGATCAAGATGCCGCAGCTCGGTGAATCGGTGACCGAGGGTACGGTCGACAAGTGGCTCAAACACGAGGGTGACTTCGTCAAACGCGATGAGCCGCTCGTCGAGATCGTCACAGACAAGGTCAACGCCGAGATCCCCTCGCCTTTTGAAGGCACGCTCGTCAAGATCACTGTCCCGGAGGGCGAGACCGTGCTCGTGGGTGCTGTGCTTGCCCAGATCGAGGTGCCTGGCGCGGGCGCCGCGGCCCCAGACACACGAGCCAAGCCGTCTCGCGAGGCCGGCGTGGCGCACACCGAGGTCCCGCCCGAGCCCGCAGCCGAGCCTGCGCCCAAGCCGGCGGCGGTGCCAGCGGCGGTGGAGGACGGCGGCGCCGAACACCGTCGTCTGTCGCCAGCTGTACGCAAGCTGGCCGCCGAGCACCAGATCGACCCCAGCGCTCTGCGCGGTACGGGCATGGGCGGCCGGGTGACGCGCGACGACGTCCTGGCCGCGGTAGAAGTGGGCCACGCCGCACCGGCCGCTCCTGCGCCGTCACCTCCGACTGCGCCCGCTGCACCGCGACCGACCCGTGTCGACGGCGCTCGCGAGGAGCTCGTGAAGCTCAGCGTGATGAGGCGATCAATCGCCGAGCACATGGTCCGCAGCCTTGCCACATCACCCCACGCATGGACGCTGCAGGAAGTCGACGTCACCAATCTCGTCCGTTACCGCGAAGCCGAGAAGGAGAGCTTCAAGGCGAGGCACGGCGTCGCGCTGACCTACCTACCTTTCGTCGTCCAAGTCTTATCCGATGTCATCAAGCAGTACCCATGGCTCAACTCGAGCTGGGCGACCGACGGCGTCGTCCTGAAGCACTACGTCAACCTCGGTATCGCGGTCTCCATCCCGGACGGCCTGATCGTGCCGGTGTTGAAGGACGCCGATCAGCGTGGTTTCACCGACCTCGTCCGGTCGCTCAACGACCTGATCGAGCGCGCACGCAACAAACAGCTCAAGCCGGAGGACGTGCAGGGTGGCACCTTCACGCTCAACAACACCGGCGCCACCGGCTCTGTTGCCAGCCAGCCGATCATCAACCAACCGCAGGCCGCGATCCTGACCACCGAGTCGATCGTCAAGCGGCCCGTCGTGATCAACGACGCAATCGCGGTCCGTCACATCATGAACATGTGCTTGAGCTTCGACCATCGGATCATCGATGGGATGATGGCCGGACAATTCCTCGGGGCGATGAAGAAGCGACTCGAAGAGTGGACGCCCGGTAGCATCCGCCTGTGAGCAGCGCCGAACCCCTGACCCCCTCGCCAATTCCGCCGTGGATTCGGGTGAGGGTGACCGAAGGCGAGAACTTCAAGGACCTTAAGCAGATGGTGCGGAGTGGCCGTCTGCATACCGTTTGCGAAGAGGCACGATGCCCCAACATCTACGACTGCTGGAACCGCCGGACGGCAACGTTCATGATCCTCGGCGACGTATGCACGCGCGCGTGCCGATTCTGTGCAGTGACGTCGGGCCGGCCCACCGAGCTCGATCTGGGCGAACCGCTGCGTGTCGCCGAGTCGGTCGCCGAGCTAGGCCTGAAGCATGCCGTCATCACCTCGGTCGACCGCGACGATCTACTGGACGGCGGTGCCGGAATCTTCGCCCGGACCATACGTGCCATCCGCAGGCACAGCCCGGGGACCACGATCGAAGTGCTGACTCCGGACTTCCAAGGCGACTTCGACGCAGTACGCACCGTCGTCGAGGCCGGGCCGGACATCTTCAACCACAACACCGAGACCGTGCCACGCCTCTACTCACGCATCCGACCCAAGGCCGTCTACGGCAACAGCCTCGCCCTCTTGCGCCACGTGAAAACGCTGAAGCCGTCGATGGTGACCAAATCAGGGCTGATGGTCGGGTTGGGAGAGACGGAGGACGAGCTCCTGGAGGTCTTCCGCAACATGCGGGCGCACAACATCGACGTCCTGACCGTGGGTCAATATCTCAGGCCGTCAAAGAAGCATGCCGAGGTCGTTCGCTACTACAAGCCCGAGGAGTTCGCGCATTTGAAGGCGCAGGCGCTCGAGATGGGTTTCGGGCACGTCGAAGCTGGCCCCCTCGTCCGTTCCTCATACCATGCAGATGAACAGGTCCCAGCCCGTAAGAGCCTGCTGGCTGGGTAGGATTCGGTACCGGCAGGCCTGGGATTTGCAGGCCGAACTGGTCGGCGCCCTGCGAGACGGCTCGGCCCCCGGCACTCTTTTACTGCTCGAACACCCGCACGTCTTCACGATGGGCAAAGCCGCATCGCCCGATCACCTGCTTTGGGACGAAGGCGAGCGGGCGCGGCGCGATGTTGAGGTGGTCTGGTCGGATCGGGGGGGCGAGGCGACTTATCACGGACCCGGACAGCTTGTGGGCTACCCGATCCTCGACCTCGCTCGATTAGGGCTGACCATTCCGCAGTACCTCGAAAAACTCGAGAAATCCCTCATCGATTACCTGCATGAGCTGGGCGTCGAATCTCAGCCGGGCGAGCCAGGCCTCACCGGCGTCTGGTCACGTGGCGAGAAACTTGCCGCCATCGGCATCAAATTGAACCGGTCGATCGTCAGTCACGGCTTCGCCCTCAATCTAACGACGGACCTTGGATATTTCGACGGCATCGTCCCGTGCGGGCATGCAGAGAAGCGCCCCGCCTCGGTGGAGGCGATCACCGGACACAAGGTGGAGGCAGCGGATGCGGCGCGCGCTTACGCCGAGCACTTCGCGCGCGTTTTCGACACTGCGCTTGTGTGGGGTTCCGCTCAGAAGGTCTTGCCGACGCCGGCACGCTGAAGTCGGAGGAGCGCAGTCCATGCCCTGGCTGGCTGCATTCCTCGCGGACAAGATCCCCGATTGGATTCCCGCCTGGCTGCGCGAACCAGGCTGATGGCGGCCCCTGACGCATTTCGTTCGCGTGCTCGTGTTCGAGCACCAGACGGGCGGGCTGTTCTTCGTCATCTCCAAAGAGGAGCCATGGGGTACGGGATGGCTCCAGTGGTCGTGAGGTAGCCGCCGTCATGAGCCGCCGCTGCGGCCGGCCGTTTATCCAGCGTTTTGGCCGATATATCGGTGTGACCCACGAGAGGCTCGTCCGGGCCGAACGCTTATTCAAGCGGTGGGGACCGCGGGCGATCATCGTCGGGCGCCACATTCCCGGAATGCGGATCGTTCTCTCAGCTTTGTCTGGAATACTTGGCATCCCTTACAGGGTATTTGTACTGTGAGTACTCGTCTATGCTTCGATCTGGGCGGCGATCTTCCTCGAGCTTGGGCGGAGACTTGGACCCCGAGTTCGGGCCTTATTCACCCAGTTTCCAGCCCATTTGCTTCCTTGGGTGATCCTGGGTTTGATCTTGCTCCTGATCGGGTATTTGGGCATATGAACATGGCTTCAAACCGAAAGACCACCGAGCGCCCATCGAGCAGCCGCACTGACCTCGTGCAGCTTGACAGCGTCGAGATGGACGAAGACGACGAGATCCTCCCCGATTTCGAAGCCGAGGTGGATGGTCGGCGGGTGTGGGTGACTGCGGTCCTCGAGAGGACAGCTGTGGTCGAACCCGCTCCGGGCGAGCCAAAGGTGCTGGTCAACCGGCGCCGCCTGATGGTCAACCCTCAGCATCTCCGTGTGCGTCACCTGGCGAGCAAGGAAGCGGCGCGTCGCGGGCGCGAGGCCGCCCGACAGCTCCGCATGCAGGAGCACAGCTCAGCGGCTTAACCGGCGCTGAGCCGACCCTGTAGGGTCGTCGCGATCTGAGATCAGGTCCGCGTTAAGGTCTGGTAAAGTGGGCGGCTGCCGATAGCCGGTCGGCGGCTTTTTTATTTCAGCGGCTTCAAAGCGCCGCCTAGCCCAAGGGAAGGGAAGCCCTCATATGAACAAGATCGTTGATCTCGTTTCTCTGGCCAGCATCGTCCCACCCCTCAACCACGAGGTCAGCGGCGGCTTCAATGCGATCGTCGACGGCAAGCAGGTTCGCGTGCGGGCAGTGCTCGAGCGGACCGTCGTGATCGAGCACCAAGAGGGCGGCGAGCGCAGCGTCGTACGCAAGGACAACTGCATGGTTAAACCGTCCGCCGTCGCCTTCGTGCCTGGTAACCCGAACAACGGCGTCGGTCCGAGGCAGTGGCGCCGGCTGCCGGGCAAGCCGCCCGCGACGCCAAGAGTCGGCCCCTAAGCCGACCAGGCACTCCCCTGGCGGGCCCTCCCTCCTCCCGGCCGGTCCCTCCCCCGCCGGCACACCGCCGCCCACCCTAGAGCTCAAGAAAACCGAGCGCAACTCTGCCTGTTAAGGCCCGGGACCTCAGTCGAGGTGGCGAAGAGCCACCAGCGTCAGGAACGCGGGGAAGGACTGGCCCAGCGCCACCTCCTCGAACACTGCACGGGCCTCGGTGAATCGGCTCTTTGCCCAACCGTCCTCACCCAGCCGCTCGCGGATCTGGGCCAGCTCATCGTCCGCGATCTCACGCACCAGGTCTGCGTTCACGGTCGGACCTTCGCTCAAGCGCGACGAGTGCCTGACCCACTGCCAGACCTGGGACCGTGATATCTCGGCCGTCGCGACATCCTCCATCAGGTTGTTGATCGCCGCCGCGCCTACGCCGCGCAACCAAGACTCGATGTACTGGATCCCCACGCCCACGTTCATGCGCAGTCCGTTTTCCGTCATGCTCCCGCCTGGCACTCGCACATCGATCAACTCCGCCGCGGTGACCACGACATCGGGCCGCTGCCGATCGAGCTGGTTCGGCCGCTCGCCCAGCACCCGGTCAAAGGCCTCGGTCGCCGTCGGCACCAAGTCGGGGTGCGCGACCCAAGTCCCGTCGAACCCGTCTCCCGCCTCGCGGTCCTTGTCTTCCTTTACCTTCGCCAGCGCCACGCGGTTGACCTCTGGGTCACGGCGCGAGGGAATGAACGCCGCCATCCCGCCCATCGCGTGAGCGCCATGCCGATGGCACGTTTTGACCAGCAGCTGCGTGTACGCGCGCATGAAGGGAACCGTCATCGTCACCTGCGCCCGGTCGGGGAGCACGAAGTCCGGGCGGTTCCTGAACTTCTTGATGATGCTGAATATGTAGTCCCATCGCCCTGCGTTGAGACCGCTCGAATGTTCACGGAGCTCGTAGAGAATCTCTTCCATCTCGAAGGCGGCGAGGATCGTCTCGATCAGCACGGTGGCGCGGATGGTGCCGCGCGGAATGCCGAGGTCATCTTGCGCAAAGTTGAAAACGTCGTTCCACAGCCGAGCTTCGAGGTGGCTCTCGAGCTTGGGCAGATAGAAATATGGACCGCTGCCCTTCGTACCGAGCCGCTCAGCGTTGTGGAAGAGGTAGAGGCCAAAGTCGAACAGGCTGCCCGAGACCGGCTTTCCGCCGACCTCGACATGCCTTTCTTCCAGGTGCCACCCGCGCGGCCGGACGACCAGGGTTGCGACCCTGTCGTTGAGGCGATACTGCTTTCCTTCCGGGCTCGTGAAATCGATCCGCCTCTCGATGGCGTCGATCAGGTTCACCTGGCCCTCGACCAGGTTCGCCCACGTCGGCGAGTTCGCGTCCTCGAAATCCGCCATGAACACGCGCGCGCCGGAGTTCAGGGCATTGATCAGCATCTTGCGATCGGTTGGACCGGTGATCTCGACCCGACGGTCCTCCAGATCCTTCGGGGCCTGGGCAACCTTCCAGTCCGATTCAGGCACCGATCGCGTGGCCAGGAAATCCGGCACCTCGCCCTCATCAAGTCGAGCCTGACGTTCGTCACGCATTCGCAGCAGCTCGAGCCGGCGATCGCCGAACTCGCCCTGCAGCCGCCCAACGAAGGCCAGGGCGTCCGGCGTGAGCACCTCAGGCGAGCGCCCGTCGTTGGGGCCCTTGAGCACGACCGACTCAGTGGTGGCCATCGCCACCAAATCTACAGGAGGAGTTCAGGTGCCCGTCAATCGCGCGACGACCGGCGCCAGCGCCTCAAACGCCGAATCGGGAACGACGACGTAGGAAATCCCGTACCGATCGCGTCGCGCCTGCAGGTCTTCGACCATCTGATCGGTGGTTCCGATCAAAAAGTGCGGCATCTCCAGGACCTCGCGCGGTTCCGACCCAAGCCTGGACGCAAACGCTGCCGCCACTCCGTCTCGATCGTCGGTCACGCTGAAGGTGAAGACGGTCGCGCACAGCTCGATCTTCGAGAACCGGTCGCCCGCGGCCTCCTTGATCCAGGCCAGCTTCTCGTCAGTCGCGTCTGGCATCCCGGTGCGGACTAGGTCGCGGTTGATCCGGCCCTCGCTCAGCTTGTAGTTGATGCTGACGATGTCCGCTTCACGCGCCGCCAGGCTCAGCATGCGCCGGCCACCGCCGCCCAGGATGATCGGCGGGTGCGGCTTCTGCACAGGCGAGGGCGAGGCCTCGACCCCATTGATCCGGTAGTGCTTGCCCGCGAAGGAAACGCTCCCTCCGGCGAAAAAGCTCTTGATGATCTCGAGGGCCTCGGCCATGCGCCCGATGCGCGTTCCAGGCGAGTCGAGCAGGATGCCTGTCTGCTCGTAGTCAGACGCCATCCAGCCGGCCCCGAGGCCAAAGTCAAGACGGCCGTCAGACAGGAGGTCCACTGTTGCCGCTTCCTTGGCAAGCACGACCGGATGCCGGTAGTCGTTGTCGAAGACGAGCGATCCGACGCGGAGCCTGGTGGTGGCATCCGCGGCGGCCATGAGACCCGCGATCGGCGAAAGCTGGTCGCCGAAATGGTCGGGAAGATATAGCGTCGAATAACCGAGTGATTCGATGCGCCGAGCCCGCTCGCGCCACTCGGTGGCGCTTCCGGAACGGTGCTCCTCCACGGCGAATCGAAACGGCCGAGGCTTGCTCACGGCCGGTTAGTATGTCGCGTTGTGGCCGCTGTCCTTCGGTTGGCCCGCGATCGTGCCTGGGTGCCCGCGCTGCCCGCCGCCCTCAGCTGGCTGCTGCTGTTTGGATACCAGTGGGCTTTCTACTTCACCTACCGCGGGCACCAGCACACCGTCTTCTCCTATTACTCGGGCGTGCTGGGCGACGGACTTCTGATCCCCGCCGTCAACGTATCGGCCTTCGTCCTGCTTCGCCAGCTGGCGCCGGGAATTCCATGGAAGCGCCTGCCCGTCTACATGGTCCTTGGCATCGCCACTGCCACCGCCGCCTTCCTGATGCAGGCCAAGCTCGACCTGGTCAACTGGTCGATGCCGGTCGCCTTTCACTGGAGCGACGTCGGCCAGTTTCACTTCTTCGTCATGTCCGCAGAGGTCACGTACCTATACCTGGTCTTGGCGACCGCGGTCAACAACTGGTCCGTAATGCGCAAGGACTCATTCGCGGTCAAAGCATTCCTGGCAGGCTGGGCGGGTCTCGTCCTGTTCGGGGCCTCACTCGCCTTCGACTACATCCACTAGAGCCGGGCTGGTGCCGAGGGCCGGATTTGAACCGGCGACACCTTGATTTTCAGTCAAGTGCTCTACCAAGCTGAGCTACCTCGGCACGGCGGATGATTCTATCGGCCACGAAGATCCGACCCTAGTGGTGGGCGGTGAGAGGGTCGAACTCCCGACCTCCTCGGTGTAAACGAGGCGCTCTGGCCAACTGAGCTAACCGCCCGCGCGGTTAGTCAGTCTAGCCAGCGAGCGACGAAAGCGCGGTGTTGAGCTGCGTGTCCTTGGCATACCCCTGTGCCGGCGACGCGACATCGAATGCGTCGGTCGGATTCGCCAGGGTCACCGGGATGTCAGGCGTCAATCCCTTGTGGTCGATGGTCTGCCCGTTGGGCAGGTACCAGCGCTGCACGGTGAGGTGGATGTCGGCACCGTCGCTCAGCACGAAGTCCTGCTGCACCGACCCCTTGCCGAAAGTCGTTAGGCCCACGAGCCTGGCGCGGTGGTGGACCTGGAGCGACCCGGCGACGATCTCCGACGCCGACGCACTGTTGGCGTCCACCAGCACCACCAGCGGCAAGGTTGGCGCTGCGTGCTTCGCCCCGACCGTGTGCCGGTCCACCTTGCCGCTGCGATTGCGCAGCTCGAACGTCTCGCCGCTCGCCACGAACTGGCTGATCACGTCGTCGGCGGCCGAGATGAAACCACCCGGGTCCCCACGCAGGTCCAGCACGATTCCGACCGCGCCGGGCAATCCGTTGGAGAGAGCCGACGCGAAGTCGGTCGAGGTGTCCGATCCGAACTGATAGATCCGCACGTACAGCACGTGGTCGGCGATCACAGCGGATCGAACGGTCGGAACGTGAATCTCAGCGCGCGTGAGCGTCACGGAAAAAGTCGAGCCGGCACGCGAGACCTCCAGCGTCACCTTCGTCCCATCCGGGCCCTGGATGAGCGCGGTCGCCTGGTCG
>DATNML010000075.1:0-26186 GCA_035602315.1 Candidatus Dormiibacterota bacterium | reverse complement strand
TCGAACTCGCAACCTCCTGATCCGAAGTCAGGCGCTCTATCCATTGAGCTACGCGGGCGAAGCCCACTCATGTTATGGAAGCCAAGGCGCCGCGGGTCGGCCCGGGCTACCTGGATACCGCGAGCAGCCTCCGGACCTCTGCTCCCAGCAGCTCCAGGCTGACCGGCTTGATCAGGTAGCCGTCGATCCCCTCGCGCATCAGCTCGTCGCGGAGCTCGGGCCTGGAGTCGGCCGTCACGGCGATGATCCTCATCGGGTGATGCAAGAAGCGCTTGCGCAACATCTGCAGCACCTCGACACCCCCGTAGAGAGGCATGTGGATGTCCAGGATCAGAAGGTTGAAGTCTCCGCTGCCGGCCAGGTCAAGCGCACGGTTGCCATCCAGCGCCGCTTCGACCTCATACCCCTCCGACTCCAGAAAGACCTGGACCAACTTCAGGCTCGAGGGATCATCTTCCGCGACCAGGATTCTCGGCGTCTTGACCAAGCTGACGGGCCATTATCGCAGCGCTTGGCCGGCCGTGACGACGCCGATCAGCCTACTGCGTACCGCTGGTGGTTCAATCCCCACGCCGCGTAGCGCATCAGTCCCACTGGGCGATATCGCCGGCGCCGAGCCGCGGTCTTCCCGGACTCGATCGCCGCACGCAGGGCCTCGGGCGTCTTGCCCGGGAACTCGGTAAAAGCCCGGCCGACTGCATCGAGGATGTGTGCGTCCGAAGAGCCGAGCTCGGCGGCACCGAGTCCGAGGTTCAGGCGGTGCGCCAGCTGGTTGACGAGGTAGAAACCGGGGGTCGCGTTCTCAACCTCGATGGCGTCGAAATCAAGCTCGGCCGCCAGCCATCCGACGCCGTGCACAGCGCCGGCCCGGGTGCGCCTCTGCGTGCGCCAGAACGGATGAACCGCGACCGCCAGGCCACCCTGATCGTGAATCGCGTCGAGGGTCGCGGCCGCTGACATGCCGGGCCGCACACGACGCTCGAGAAACAGGGCGACGATGTGCCCGTCGCGGCTCGACACCTCCTCGCCGACGATGACGTGGAAGCGTGCGCGCTTGGCTGCGTGATCCCGCGCGCGCAGCGCTCCCTCGATAGTGTCGTGGTCTGTGACTGCGATCATGTCGAGCTTCGCGCGGCGCGCGGCATGATCGACAAGCTCTTGAGGCGTTGGCCAGCCGTCGCTGACGGTGGTGTGCATGTGGAGGTCCGCTCGACCCGGTGAAGGCACGGGTGTGCATGCTACGCGCGACAGCCTTACCATCGACGTTTCACGACCTTCTGTCCGGCTTGGGGTAGATGGAGGTAGCGCCAGTGGAAGGCTTGATGCAGGACTACGAGCTCTCTCTTCAGCATGTGCTCTGGCGGATCGAGCGCCTGCACCAGAAGAAAGAGGTGGTGACCAAGCGCGAGCAGGGCGTTCACCGCACGACCAACGGCGAGATGGTGCCGCGCATCAACCGGCTTGCGGGCGCGCTCAAGCGGCTTGGCATCAAGCCCGGTGAACGGGTGGCGACGCTTGCGTTCAACAACTACCGGCACCTCGAGCTTTACTACGCCGTGCCCTGCATGGGCGCCGTCCTGCACACGCTCAATCTCCGCCTGTTTCCTCAGCACCTCGAATTCATAATCAATGACGCGGAAGACAAGGTTTTATTTGTCGATCAGGCCCTGGTTCCTCTTCTCAAGCCCCTGATTGGAAAGATTCCATCCGTGGAGCGGATCGTCGTGATGACCGATGTTGAGGTCGAATCACACGGCCATAACGGAGTCGGCGAGATGCTCGACTACGAGGCGCTCCTCCAGGCCGAGAGCGACAGCTACCCGTGGCCCAAGCTCTCGGAACGCATGGCTGCTGCCATGTGCTACACGTCCGGGACTACGGGAAACCCGAAGGGGGTTGTCTACTCGCACCGGTCGCAGTTCCTCCATACGATGGGCTGCCTGCAAGGCGACAGCATGAACATCACAGAGAAGGACACCGTGCTCCCGCTCGTTTCGATGTTCCACGCCAATTGCTGGGGAATTCCTTATGCATGCGGCCTGGCCGGCGCCAAGCTCCTGCTCCCGGATCGATTCCTGGGTGACGCCAAGATGATCGTCGACCTTGCCGAGCAGGAAGAGGCGACGTACCTCGGAGGCGTACCAACGATCTGGATCAACACGGCTGCCTACCTGAAGGAGTCAGGCAGGCGCCTGCCCAAAGTACACACGGTCCTCTGCGGTGGGTCCGCTGTGCCTCGAGCGCTCATGGAGTCGATGGATTCGCTGGGGCTGCGCATCCTTCACGCCTGGGGCATGACCGAAACCTCGCCTCTGGGCAGCGTTGGGCGCCCGCGGGCGGGCACGAAACCTGAAGACGAGCTCAACGCGCGTCTGACGCAGGGGCCGGTGGGGCCCGCGGTCGAGATCCGCATCAGCGACCAGGAGACAGGTGAGGAGCTGCCCTGGGACGGGGTGGCCTTCGGCGAGATCCAGGTGCGTGGTCCCTGGATCGCCCGCGGCTATCACAACGGCTATGACGCGGACAAGCTGACGGAGGACGGATGGTTCCGCACCGGAGACGTGGCCAAGATCACGCCCGAGGGCTACATCCAGATCGTCGACCGCACCAAGGACGTGATCAAGTCGGGAGGCGAGTGGATCTCGTCAGTGGAGCTGGAGAACGCGATCATGTCGCACCCCAAGATCATGGAAGCGGCCGTGATCGGCCTTGTCCACCCGAAGTGGGACGAGCGCCCCGTCGCCTATGCGGTGCCCAAGCCCGAGTTCAAGGGCAAGGTCACGCAAGAGGAGGTCATCGACTTCCTCAAGGACAAGGTGGCGAAGTGGTGGCTCCCGGACGAGGTGCGATTCATCGACGAGGTGCCCAAGACGTCGGTCGGCAAGTTCGACAAGAAGGTGTTGCGCGCGAGCGCCGTCCCGATCAAGCAGGGAGTGCAGGAGGGAGCCAATAGCTGATGGCACGTACAGCAGCCCGTGAGCATGCGATCGGTCGCGACAAGTTCCACTTCAAGTGGGACAACTCGATCCCGCCGGTGGTCGAGATCGAGCCCGGTGACGTAGTCCACTTCGACACCGAAGAGGTGACGGCCGGCCAGCTCAAGAAAGGCGACCCGGCCTCGAAGCTCGGCGCGCTGGACTTCGACCGCCTCTATCCGCTCGGAGGGCCCGTCTATGTGAAAGGCGCCGAGCCCGGTGACACGCTCGAGGTGGAGATCCTCGACCTCAAGCCGGGATCGTGGGGATGGACAGCGCTGCTGCCCGGTCTCGGACTCCTGGCTTCGGATTTCCCAGACCCTTACGTGCGGTACTTCGACCTGGGCGACCGCTCCTCAGCCGAGCTGCGCCACGACATCCATATCCCAATCGCGCCGTTCTGCGGAACCATGGGTGTTGCGACCGACGAGCCAGGTCCCCATGCAGTGCTGCCCCCCACCAAAGGGGCCGGCAACATCGACACCCGCCACCTGACCGCCGGGACGAAGCTCTCCCTGCCCGTTTTCGTACCCGGTGCGCTGTTTTCGGCCGGCGATTGCCATGGGGCGCAGGGAGACGGCGAGGTCTGCGTTACCGGGATCGAATGCCCGATGACGTTCTCACTCCGGTTTGGAGTGGTCAAAGGCGCCTCGTTGCGACCCTGGAGCTACCACTTCATCACGCCGGCGGCGCCTCTTCAGCCGCGCAGCGACGAGAAGGGCTACCACGCGGTCTGTGCTCTCGGCCCAGACCTGATGGAGAACGCCCGCAACTCTGTGCGCGACACGATCGCGTGGCTGAAGACAGATCACAGCCTCAGCCGAGAGGATGCCTACATCCTGTGCAGCCTGGCCGGCGACCTCAGGATCAGCCAGATCGTCGACCAGCCGAACTTCGGGGTCTCCTTCTATCTGCCGCTGAGCGTCTTCCACTAGCCACCAGCCTCACCCGCGGGAGCATCTCCCCTACAGGGGGCAGAGAGCCGCGTACCGTGCGGCATACTGACCGACTGGTGTTCGAGGCTTGAGTACTACCCAACTGGGTCGCTATCCGATCGAAGCCGAGCTCGGGCGCGGAGCCATGGGAGTCGTCTATCGGTCAACGCACCCGCGGCTGGAGATCCCGGTGGCGATCAAGGTGCTGGCCGAGCAGTACTCGAGCGACCAGAGCTTCCGCCAGCGCTTCCATCGCGAAGCCGCCACGGTCGCCGCCCTGAACCACCCCGGCATCGTGCGCGTCTACGACTTCGACGAGGACGGCCCGGTGCTTTTCATCGTGATGGAGTGGGTCGAGGGTCGGTCGATGCGGTCCTGGCTGGACGAGTACGGGCGCTTCAGCGTCGACGTCTCGGTCGACCTGATCCAGCAGCTGCTTTCAGCGGTCGGCGTGGCGCATGACTACTCGATCGTCCACCGCGACCTGAAGCCTGACAACATCCTGATCTCCAACCGCGGGAAGACGAAGATCCTCGACTTCGGCATCTCGAAGCTCGTCGACGACAAGCACCGCCTGACCGCGACGGGCAGCATGGTCGGCACGCCGGCGTACATGGCGCCTGAGCAGGTCAAGGGCGACGCGGTGGATGCCACCTCGGACATCTACTCGCTGGGCATGATCCTCTACGAGCTGCTGCACGGCGAGCCGCCCTTCACCGGCCCGCTGCCATCGGTGCTGCACTCGCAGGTCTTCGACAAACCTCGAGCCTCGACCGCCATCCCGTCGCCGATCATGGACATCATCTGGAAGGCGACCGCGAAGGAGCGCAGCCAGCGTTTCCAGAGCTGCGAGGCCTTCTCCGGTGCGTTCCACTACATGCCAAAGCCGGGAGTGGCGACGGCGCCCGTGGAGGCGATCTCCAACGAGATCGTGGTCGCCGACGAGGAAGAAGAGGAGCACCGGCAGCCGATGCCGGCCCGGACCGACGGCCACAAGCCCGCGGGGGTGTGCACGTACAGCGACTGCCAGGAGCGGCGTGGCTGGGCATGCGCCTACAAGGACCTGACCGGGCGTGAATGCAAGAGCTGGTGGTGCCGCCGGCACATCCAGTTCATCGAGCGCACGCCGTTCTGCCCGCGACATGCCAGTGTCATCCGGGCGCTCGCGCCCACTGCGAACACGATCTTCGAGATCAAGAACCGGCCTGCGGTGGACGACCGCGCCCTGCCCCTGGCGGCGCTCGTCGCCGAGGACATCGACAAGGACGTGACCGAGCTGGTGCGCCGTCGCTACCAGAACCGCAAGGATGTCACGCTCGCGCGCGATCGCACGGTGCGCCAGACCTGGTCGGGACGTCAGGAGGTGGCGTGGGAGCGCAGCTGGGCGGCGCTCAAGTCCCAGGGATACCTGATCCGGATCGCCGTCCGCGTGGCGACCGACGAACCTGACACGGTGCAGCTTCTGATCGGGAACACGGTGGTGTTCAAAGAGGTGCCGGACTGGATCAGCCGCCGCCGCGAAGGCGAGCCACCCGACCATTCCGACCGCGCGCGCTTCGGCAAGAAGCTCTTCGGCGCGATCCTCGAACACGTCGACGAGCCTCAGCCGGTGCCGTCGACCGTTCCTGCCCCCAGCCACGAGATCGAGCCTCCCCCACCGCCTGAGATCAACCGCACGCTGATCGAGGGCATGGTGCTGCGGATCGCGTCGTCGGCGACCAGGGTCACCGGGTTCGAGGTGGCGGACCTGCTCGCGCTTCCTTTCTCCGCCGTCGAGCCGATCTTGAAGGCGCTGACCACCTCGAACCTGCTGGACGCCCTCGGCCTCGCCGCCGAGCAGGGTCCGTGGCTCGGCCGACCGCTTCCAGAACGCATGGCGTACGCGATCACCAAGCAGGGGCGCACACGCAGCGACCAGATCGGCGACGCGAGCACCCGCTACTCGGGGCCCGCGCCGGTATCGATGGCCGAATACCGGGCTGTGCTCGCTGAGGCGGCCAAGCCAGGCACGCTCGACCTTGTCAAGGTCAACCTTGCGCTCAGCGGCATCGAACTGGCGCCCGGCGTCACCGAGGCTGTACGCGCCGCGGTCAACTCTCGCTCTTCGATCTTCATCTACGGCGCGCCGGGAAACGGCAAGACCACGCTGGCGCGGCGCATTCCCAGCCTCCTCGGCGGCCCGATCGTGATCCCCGTTGCCCTCGACATCGGAGGCGGCGAGGTGATGACGATCTTCGACGGCGCGGTGCATAGGCTCGAGGCCAACCAGCCCGTCGACCGCCGCTGGCGGCGCGTGGCGCGACCGCTGGTGCAGGTCGGCGGCGAGTTCCAGCTCGAGATGTTCGACCCGACCTGGGAGGAAGGCAGCCGGACTTACGGCGCGCCTCTGCAGGTGAAAGGCAACGGTGGAGTGCTTCTGATCGACGACCTCGGCCGCCAGCGCGTATCGCCAAAACAGATCCTGGACCGCTTGCTCGTGCCGCTGGAGCAGGACACCGACTATATGAACCTGTCGGCGAGCGGTCGCAAGGTGGAGGTTCCGTTCCAGGCGCAGCTCGCGCTCTCCACCAACCTCAAGCCGGCCGAGCTGCTGGACGAAGCGTACCTACGCCGGCTCGCCTACAAGGTCCTGATGCCCGACCCGACGTGGGAGATGTGGACGCGGATCTTCGAGCGCGAGCGCCAGCGCCTGAGCATTCCGCCCGACGCCGGCGCGCTGGAGATGATCTCCGCCCTGTACAGCGGGCGGCCACTGCGCGGCAACCACCCGCGTGACCTCCTTGAGCGGCTGGTGGACGTCTCGTCGGCGCGCGGCGTGCGGCCCCAGCTCACGCCAGAGCTGGTCGAAGCTGCCTGGCACACGCTCTTCATCACGAGTTAGCGACGAGATCCGAGCGCGCGAGTGACGTCGGTCGGCGACAGAATCCCGACGAGCTTGCCGCCGTCGATCACCAGCATCTGGCCTGCGTCTGACTGCCGGAAACGGTCAAGCACCGCGATGACTGGTTCGTTAGGAGAGGCCTTGGCCACCTCGTCCATGCCGGTACCGACGTCGCGTACGCGCCTGGAGTTGCGTTCTTCCGGCGCCACTTGAGCCAGCCGGTTCAGGGTGACCAGGCCATCGAGGTCTCCATCGAATGTCTTCAGTGGAAAGGCGACTGCGCGCTGCCCCGGAAGGTACGACCGCATGAACTCATCGACGGTGATCCAGCCTGGGGCCACAAGTGGATCACGCGTCATCAGGTCGCCCACACGCAGCCCGTCGAGGGCGCCGCGCATCAGTACCTGCGCCTCCTCGCTCCGCGCGGCTGAGAGGAGAAACCAGCCGAGGAAGATCAGCCAGAGGCCGCTGAGCGCGACCTGCAAGAAGAGTGACGCGAGCCCGACCGCGATCATCAGGAAGGCGCAGATCCGTCCGAGGCGTGCGGCGCTGGAGGTGGCGCGGTATCGGTCGCCGCTCCGCTGCCACAGCCAAGCCCGCAGCAGACGCCCGCCGTCGAGCGGGAAGGCGGGGATGAGGTTGAAGAGGAGCAGCAGAGCGTTGGATGCGGCCAGCCACAAGCACGCGCCCTCGACCAGGGGCGGCCCGGCAGTGGCGTCCAGCACAAACGTGATGACTCCAAAAAGGATGGCCACGGCCAGGCTGACGATGGGTCCGGCGATGGCGATCTTGACCTCGGCGCTCGGCGTCGCAGCGTCGCCCCTGAGCCGCGCCACACCACCGAAGATCCAGAGTGTGATGCCGTCGACCTTGACGCCCAGACGCCGCGCGACCAGTGCGTGGCCCATCTCGTGGCTCAGCAGCGACGTATAGAAAAGGACGGCGGCGAATGCAGACACGAGCCAGTACGCGGACTGAGGCTGGTCGGGCACCACAGACGGAAAAAACTGTCCCGCCAGCGTCCAGACGATGAGGACGAAGACGATCGCGAGGCTCCAGTGCAGTCCCACCTCGACGCCGGCGATACGGCCCAGGCGGACGCTTGCCTCCACTTGGGCCATGTTAGAAGGGGAAGCTGAGAGGCCTCGGTATACTTTTGCGTCGGCTTGGAATGCGCCCGGCGCGCGCCCGGCCCATGCGGCGGTGGCGGAATGGCAGACGCGCTAGTTTCAGGAGCTAGTGTCCGCAAGGACGTGGAGGTTCAACTCCTCTCCGCCGCACCAGTAGCCTAAGCAGCGGTGGACGAAGCAGAACGCCTCAGCCGGCTGGCTGAGCTGACGGTCAGAGTCGGCGCGAATGTGCAGCCTGGCCAGCTCGTGGTGGTCAACGGAATGGTCGAGAACGCTCCGCTCATGCGAGAGATTGCGCGCGCCTCATACCGCGTGGGCGCCCACCGCGTCGAGGCCCTCTACCAGGACATGCACTTCGCTCGCGCCATGATCGAGTTGGGTCCGGAGGAGTCGCTGACCGAGACGATGCCCTGGGACCTGACGATGCTGCGCACGCTGGTCGCCAAGAGCGGGGCTTTCATCCAGGTGAGCGGAGATGCCGAGCCGACCCTGCTCGCCGACCTGGACGGTAAAAAAGTTGGCAAAGCACACCCGGTCGAGCTGATCACCGAGTACATGCGCGTCATCGGCGATGAGCTGATCTGCTGGACCATCGTGCCCGCGCCGAATCCTGGGTGGGCGCGCGAGGTCTTCGGCACGCCTGACATCGACGCGCTCTGGCGGGCCGTGGAGAAGGCGGTGCGACTCGACGACCCTGACCCGGTGGCGGCCTGGAAGAGGCACATCGCGCGACTCAAGCGGATCGCCCACGAGCTGACCGGGCGGCGTTTCGACAGCCTGCGTTACCGAGGCCCGGGGACGGACTTCACGGTCGGCCTCTTCCCCACCTCGAGATGGAAAGGCGCAAGCGAGCAGAGCGCCTTTGGAGTGGAGTTCACACCCAACCTCCCGACCGACGAGGTGTTCACGTCGCCCGACCCTCGCCGCGCCGAAGGCAAGCTCCGCTCAACCAGGCCTCTGCAGCTTGGGGGCACGATGATTCGTGACCTGGAGGTCGAGTTCCACGACGGACGCATCGTGAAGGTCGATGCGAACAGCGGCGCTGACGTGGTCAGAGGCCAGCTCGCGATCGACGCCAACGCGAGCCGGCTCGGCGAGGTCTCCCTCGTCGACGGTTCGTCAGCGGTGCGTCAGCTTGATCTGGTCTTCTTCAACACGCTGTTCGACGAGAACGCAACCTGCCACGTCGCGTATGGCTCTGGATTCACGTTTTGCGTTGAGGATGAGGCTGATCGCGCAGCAGTGAACGATTCGGCGGTGCATACGGATTTCATGATCGGGGGACCCGAGGTCGAGATCGACGGCCAGGAGCGTGGCGGCGCCTGGGTGCCGATTCTGCGCAACAACCAGTTTCAGATCGCCTAGTGTCCGGGACGGAAAGGTAGGTGGCAACCGTCCAGTACGACCAGCTACAGACGCTGTACCGAACACTTCTTGTTTTCGCGACCGTGGCGGTGGTCATCCTCGCGGTCGGCCTGGTGGAATTCGTGTACTTCGAACCGCCCGGTCAAACCACCGGTGTGAAGGCGCGGATCGCCGGGGTGTATCAGTACGATCAGGCGACGGGCAACACGATCGGTCCTGACAGATCGTCGTTCGCCCGCACTGAGGAATTCGCGGCGGTGGTCGACTGGTCCGGGCTGCCACCTGACCTGAGCGTGGACGCGCGCTGGTATGACACATTCGGCAGTGTCGTCGGTCGGGTCGGGCCAAGCACGCCCGCTGCGCTTGGCCCGCGGACCATCGTTGCAGTCACGGTGCCTCAGGGCCTGCACCACAACCTGCCAGGCCATTACACATTTGTCGTGGAACGCCTGCAGGGTGGGCTTCCGGTTGAGGTCCTGGCCCGCAGGATCGTGCTGGTCGAGCGGTGAGGGCGACCCCCGCTTACACGACCCCTCCGGCGGCGAATCCGCAACCCCGGCTGCGGCCCGGGCGCTATGGAATCGCCGTTGCCATCACCGCCGTCGTCGTGATCGCGCTGATCGCCAGCTCGCTCCTCAACTACGTGTACCTGGATTCCATCCCAGGACGGACCTCTCTGTACGGCCTCCTGGCCGTGGCCCTGATCGCGCTCGGCACCTACATCGGCGTGCGCGCGTTCACGCGCGAGCGGGCCAGCCGCCGAAAGCACCTCATTCGCGCCGGCGTGTTGCTCGGGCTGGGAGTGCTGCTCTGGCTGCTGGTGATCGACGTGTTCGTCTTCACGCAGGCTGCAGGCCCAGGAGTGGCCGCCATCTGCGCGCTGGCATGCATCCCCACCACGGCGTTCGGACTCTTCGTCGTGCGGCGCATGGACCGGAACGAAAAGGAACCCTGGAAGCTTGTCCTTGTCGCGGCCGCCTGGGGAGCGATCGTTGCCACGAGCCTTGTCATCTGGGGCGAAAGCCTTTGGGAATCAATTGCTTCACGCACCCTGGTCCCCGGCCCGGGCCTGGACGCTTCGACCGCATTTTCGGCCGGGGTGCTCGAAGAGCTCGCCAAGGGAACCGCGGTGGTGTTGCTTTTCCTTGTCATGCGCAACGACTTCGACGACGTCGTGGATGGAATCGTCTACGGCGCCGCGGTCGGACTCGGATTCAACTTCATGGAATCGGTCACCTACATGACCAATCTCTACGCGATTTTCAACTCAGAAGGATTTGGCTGGTATGCCGCAGGTTTCCAGTGGTACGCGCGTCAGGGGCTCGGACTCTTCTTCGGTCACGCGACGTACACCGCGTTCATCGGCGCCGGGCTGGGAGTGGCACGGCAGCTGCACAACAAACGCCAGAAGGCTTTCGCGATCCTGAGCGGATTCCTAATCGCGATCGCGGGTCACTTCTCTTGGGACGCGTGGCTAACCTTCTTCCCGATCGACAGCACGCTGTTTGGGCTGGTCGAGATCCACATGCGGACGCTGATCATGACCGGGCCATTCACCGCCGGCGTGATCGCGCTATTGCTCTTCGGGATCCGCTACGAGGCGATGAACCTGGTCGACCAGTTCCGGAAGGAGGCGGCCAGCGGGTCTGGAGCAATCCTGCCGGAGGAGATACCGATCCTCGCCAGTCCGTGGCAGCGGTTGAAGCAGCGCCTGCGAGCCTTCAGGCGCGGCGGGCTGAGGGCGTACTTCAAAGTTGCTCGACTGCAGTCAGGGCAGCTTGACCTCGCCATGGAGCGGTGGCACCGCGAACGCCAGGAGATCGACATGCCGCTGGAGGCTGAGGACGCGTTGAGGCAGCGCGTGCTCCAGCTGCGACACTGGGTGCCCGCTTAGGCCGGCAAGCGTCCCCAGATCGCCCGCGCGAGGGCGAGCAATAAAAGCATGGCCGCGGCGGCCCACGTGATGGCCGAAACCAGCGGGTCACTGAAATCGGTGCCGCTGAGCACTGCGTGCAAGAAAGTCAGCGCGAACGCGGCATAGGCGAGGCGGTGCAGCCACAACCACGCGGACTTGTTCATCCGCCTCTTGAAAAATGCGGTGACCGTCACGACCAGCAGGATGTCGACCGACACCGCCCCAAGGCCGATCGCCAGCGTGCCGTAGCTCGCGTGAAATGGCACGACCAGGTCCAGCACTCCGATCCGGGCGGTCTTGTCCAGCAACAGCGAAAGCAGGTGAATGCCGGCGAGCGGAATCCACAGCGCGGTGGTGTACTCGTGCAGCGCACGCAGCGCGCGATTGCTGCCCATCCAGTCGAGCACCGCCGAGCGAAGCGCGATGCCTGTAACCAATGCAACTGCGAGCGCCGCATACGAGCTCAGCCCGGCCACGCGCGCCAGCACCCAGAAAAACTGGTCGGCCGTCATGTCACTTGAACCACCACGCAAGCGCGAAAGCTGCGCAGTACGCAGGCGCGTCCTCGGGTCCCAGGAGCAGCGCCGTCTTCGCGATGATCTCGGCTTCCACGCCACTCGCGGCGATGACCGAGGCCTCTTCGATTCCCGTTGATGCTGGACGACCCGTGCGCGGGTCGATGAGATGGTGGTCGTTGCCCCACCGGCGCTTGAGAACGCTGCTCGTGGCCGCCCCCTGCTCCCGCAGCAGCACCGTGGCTCCGGCGATTCCAACCGGCCAACCCTCACCCGCCGGTCCTGTACCCCGAGCGCTGAGATCGCCGCCGAGGTTGGCCAGCGCGTTAGGTCCCAGCGAGTCACACAGCCGGTCGGCCATCCACCCTTTGGCGATCCCCCCGAGATCGATGCCCGCGCCGGGCTCCAACCGAACAGCTCCCGGTCGCACGCTCAGCACGTCCGAGAGCGGAGGTAGGGGAGAAAAGGCGGACTCGGTCGCCACCGGGGGGCCTGCCGACAGCGGCCTCACGTAGCCGATGCTGAGCATCGACGGAAGTACTGCGACATTGACCAGGCCACCGCTGATCTCATAGGCGCGCAGCGACTCGCGGCAAAGTGATTCCAGGTCCGGGCTGACCTCCGTCCACCGGCCGGCCGCAGCATTCAATCGCGACAGCTCGCTGTCGGGCGAGAACCGGGTCAGCCGCGCCCCCATCCGCCGCACCCAGAACTCCGCTTCGAGCAGCCGGGTGGGGGAAAGACCAACCGCGAAGAGGCTGCAGTTGGTACCGAGCGCCTCGAAGTGATGCCCCTCGATGGGCGCGCTACGAGGCATAGGTCGACGTCACCGGCTGGACGTCGCTCGGCTGCACCGAAGGTCCGAGCGTAAGACTGCCGCCCGGCACGCTGACGGTCGACCCGCGCGTCGCGCTCAGCACCGCCGGCTGCAGTGGAGCTGCCGGATTCTTGAGGTGCGAGGTGACATAAAGAGCCGAGAGCATCGTGGTGGCGACCGTCAGCGCGGTCGCCCCCAGCTTCAGGACGGCGGTTCGCATTTCACACCGTGGCCGCGATCGGAGCCTTGAGGAATGGAACCCGATCGAACGAAGCCCCGAGGATCTGGCTCGAGCCGGCGCCGAGATGCCCGCCGAGGATCTCCTGGTACACGGAGCGGAAGTCGACCGCGTACTTGAGATTGCCGGTGGCGTCCAGGTTGGTGAGGTTCGGCGCCTCGCCGTACAGGCCGCCCTTGACCGGGTCGCCGATCAGCAGCAGCGGCGCGGCTGCCCCGTGGTCGGTGCCGCCGCTTGCGTTTTCCTTGGGCCGGCGGCCGAACTCGGACCAGGTGGCGATGAGCACCTTGTCCGCCATGCCGTGGGCCGCCAGGTCCTTATAAAAGGCGCCGACGGCCGAATCGAGGTAGCCCATCAGGTCGTCGTGCCGGTTGAGCTCGGTGTAGTGGGTGTCGAAGCCCCCGAGGGTGACGTGCAGCAGCTTCACGCCGGTCCCCGTGACGATGAGCTCCGCCGCCAGCTGCAGAGCGGCGGCCAACTGGTTCTTCGACGAGTAGACGAGCTTCACCTTGTCGCTGTAGTCGGCCATCGGCTGGTAGCTCGCCGCTGAAGTGCGAAGCGTCGCCATCGTCTCGGTCGCGGTTGCGATCGCGGTGTCGAAGAGCGCGCCATAGATGCCGGGCGTCCCCTTGTAGAGCGCGCCGACGGCGGCCTCGACCTCGCTGCCGCCGGTGAATCCGAACGTTTTCTGGTTCTGGATCACGGTCATCGTCGCCTGCAGGTCGCGGAGAGCGCCCGGTACGTCGGTCGTGCCGCATGCGCATCCCGTTAGCGGGTGACCGTTGGAGTCGTACGCGCTCGCCAGGGTCCTGCCCAGCCAGCCGTCGACCTGCCTGCGCGTGGGGTCTCCGGTCTCCCAGATTCGGATCGACTCGAAATGTGAAAACGTCGGGTTCGGATAGCCGACGCCCTGCACGATGGCGACCTTGCCCTGATCCCAGAGCCCTTTGATCGAGCCCAGGTTGTGGTTGAACCCAAACTGGTTGTTCAGCGGCAGCGCCTGCGAGACCATCGAGCTCGACAGCTTGGGGCGAAGGTCGTGGAGCGTCGGGTCCGCCAGCGGCACCACCGTGCGCAGTCCGTCGTTTCCGCCGGCGAGCTGGATCATGACCAGGATGTTGTCGTTGGTCACGCC
This sequence comes from Candidatus Dormiibacterota bacterium, assembly GCA_035602315.1. Classification (GTDB taxonomy): domain Bacteria; phylum Chloroflexota; class Dormibacteria; order Dormibacterales; family Dormibacteraceae; genus Palsa-870. The sequence goes on along the minus strand of DATNML010000075.1, from coordinate 12,280 downwards.
TTCACGCTTGGCCGCGTACACGGCTCGCGCAAATGCATCCGGCACGGCCGCATATCCCGCCGCGAGTCCGGCGGCTCCCGCACCGAAGACCAGGCCGGCCTTGAGAAAGTCGCGCCGCTTGAGCTGGTTGATGCCGACTTCTGTGGTCATGTTCCTTTCACCTACTTGAGCTGAAATTCCGGAGAGGCGAGCGCGATGAACCAGCGCGCCCGATCATCGGCGGCCCGGTTCAGGAGGCTTGCGGTCTGAGGGCTGAGGACGCCGTCAAGGTGAACGCGTGACGAATCCGACGCTGCAGGCAGCGACGTTTTGAGCTGGGCAAGGGCCGCGGTGACGAAATTCACGCGCTCGACGACCGTGTTGGACGAGATCCATGACTCGTTGTTCGGCCAGCCGCCGACGTCCGGCGGGTCGAAGAGCGACTGGCCCATCCCGGTGCCCGCGGAGGCGATGAGCTTGGAGGGATTGCTCAGGCCGAGAGCGCGGGCAGCATGGACCGTGAATTCGGCCGGACTCTTGACCAGCGTTCTATAGCTGCTCGCTGCAGCGAACTGCGGGCTGGTGAACACGGCGCGCATCAACGTCTTCATGTCGTACTTGCTGCGACGAAATGCGTCGGCCAGGGTCTTCACGTAGGCGCCGTCGGGATTGGCCGTGACGAAGTGCTGCGCGAGCTTGCCCGCGATGAACTGGGCGGTCGCCGGCTGCGCAAGGATGCGGTCGACGACCCCTTGGATATCGAGGGGGCCCGACTTGCCGAGATAGGTGACGGCACCCTTGAACGCCCGCTTCGGATTGAACACGCCAGGTTTCGGCGTCGAGTAGACCGGCAGCCGGCGCGTCACGTTGTTCGCCTTGTCCACCGTCACCGTCGTATATGAATCCGGCGGCGGCTCCTGCCAACCCGCGAGCGCCTTGGCGCTCTGGCGTACGTCCTCCTCTGTGTAGTTGCCAGGTCCCATCGTGAACAGCTCCATCAGCTCTCGCGAGTAGTTCTCGTTCGGGTTCTGTCCCGTTGAGGTCGCGAGGTCTAGGTAGCGCAACATCGCCGGGTCTGTCGTGACCTGCATGAGCATCGATCGCAGGTCGGTCAGCGACATGCGGCGCCACGTGAGGTTCTGCCAGTACATAAAGGTGTCGTCGGCCACCTTCCGGTAGTCGCTGGTGAAGTGGCCGTGCCAGAAAAGGGTCATCCGCTCGGCGAATGGCGTGGACGTGGTGAGCATGTGGTCGATCCACCACTGCTGCAGCTGGGCGACGGCAAAGCGACCGCCGGGAGTGCTCGCGGCGGCCAGTGCCGGCGGGTCAACCGGCTTCGTCTCGATCAGCCGGTCCATGGTCTTGTTGAACCCGTCAGACAGGGCGGTCTCGAGCTGGGTGGGCGTGTATCCGAAGCTCGTGCGGCGCAGCAGCTGCATTACGCGCGCCGACTCAGAGCCAAGGGGCGAAACCCAATCCAGGGCGGAACCAGCTTTTGGCCTGGCCAGGTTTTGCATCGATCCGCCGAGCAGCCGGACCGCTCCGACGCCGACTCCGGTCGCCACCGCCGCCGCCAGCGCCTGGCGCCGCGTGATGCCACGGCGAACTTGAGGAGCGGGTAGATCAGTTTTCTCGGGACTCGGGGCAAGGCTCACGATCCAATTCAAACCCGGTCCACCGCGCATGACATCAGCCGGATGTGAAGAATTCGTAATCGCGTACCGAGATGGATGTGGATGCGGCGAACGCCGCGCGCTGCCGGGGGCGGAAGGGGACCTACGAGGCCTGGTACCTGACGGTGGCGGATCCTGCGCGCCGGCAGGGCTACTGGATGCGGTACACGACGTTCAACCCCGCGCCTGGTGTCCAGGCCGAGTCCCACTCAGCCCTGTGGGCGTTTCGATTCGACCACGACAATCCCGACGCGAACTGGGGCGCCAAAGTGTCGTTTCCACTCGAGGAGCTGCAGACCCAGCCGCGGCCGTTTGTGCTGCGGATCGGTGCCTCACTGCTTGCCCACGACGGATGCTCGGGCGAGGTCAGCAGCGAGCGGGGAACGATGAGCTGGAACCTGCATTGGGACTCGCGAGAGCATCCTTTCCCGTTCGTTCGCCCGCCCTGGCAGGCGCTCTCTTCGGTCGCCAACATCGGCGTCCAGCCGGCACTCAAGGTGTCGGGCACGATCACGATCGACGGCAGCGTCGCGCACCTGGAGAACGTGCCGGGCGGCCAGCAGCACACGTGGGGCTCAAGCCACGCGCTGGAGTGGAACTGGGGCTTCGCGTCCGGCCCCGATTTCTGGATGGACGGCGCGACGTCGCGAGTGCGGTCACGACTGGGTCGGGAGCTGACCGGCACAGCAGTCGGCGCTCACCTGCGAGAGCATCGGTTTCTCCTCAACGGACTGTTCCAGGTCCTAGGCACACGCGGACCGATGAGCGTGGATTCATGGACGGCGCAAGCGAGGCTGGGACCACGGCGCCTGCACGTCGAGGTGACGCCGAGGAGGTCAGACCTGATCGGGGTGACGTACGCGGATCCGACCGGCGGGTCGCGAGTCTGCTACCACACAGAGGTTGCGGACCTGGAGCTGCGGCTGAGCCAAGGCGATGAGATCCTGGCCCGAGTCCGGCGCCCGGCGGCCGCCGCATTCGAGTACGCGTCGGAGTCTCCTCTCCCGGGGCTACCCATTCTAATTAGCTGATCACGATCTGAAACCTGGCAAATGCTAGGATCTCAACGTCAATGCCTAACTATCGCCTGGGACAGGCCGCAAAAATGCTCGGGGTCAGCACCGATACGGTGCGGCGCATGGTCGACGACGGCCGGCTGATCGCAGCTCGAAGCTCCGGCGGTCAGCGGCTCGTCGACGGCGCCTCACTCGCGCGTCTGGCCAAGCCAAGGGGGCCTGCGAAACCCGAGGTCTTCGTCGCCCAGTCGGCACGCAATCGGTTTCCAGGCATCGTCACGCGGGTGGTCAAGGACCGCGTCGCCGCGCAGGTCGAGATCCAGGCCGGGCCTCATCGGCTGGTGTCGCTGCTCACAAGAGAGGCGGTCGATGAGTTGAAGCTCAAGCCTGGAATGCCGGCGGTCGCGGTGGTCAAGGCGACCAACGTCGGAGTGGAGCTTCCGCGTGACTAAGCGCGTCGTCGTCGTTCTGGTGACAGGCCTGCTGGCCGCATGCGGAAGCTCATCAGCCTCGGGTCTGAGCACTCCGCAGACAGACGTGACCGTGTTCGCCGCCGCTTCGCTCCAGCCGGCTTTCGACAAGATCGGCGCCCGGCTGCTGACGACCAAGCGCTTCAAGACGACCTTCAGCTACGCGGGAACGCAGACGCTCACCAGCCAGCTCACGCAGGGCGCCCAGGCGGACGTGTTCGCCTCTGCAGACAAGGAGCACATGAACACGTTGCTGGACGCTGGGCTGGTGGCGGCACCGCTCGCAGTTTTCGCCACCAACAAGCTCGAGATCGCCGTCGCAAGAGGTAACCCAAAAGGCATCCACACCCTCACGGACCTGGCACGGCCCGGGCTGGTGGTGGTGCTTGCGGATCCCTCCGTCCCCGCCGGCAAGTACGCGCAGCAAGCGCTGAGGAATGCCCGGGTCACTGTCAAACCGGCAAGCCTGGAGCTCCAGGTCACCGGCGTTCTCAGCAAGGTGGCGCTCGGTGAGGCGGATGCCGGGATCGTGTACGTCAGCGACATCGTGACCAGCGGCAAGGTCGACGGTGTCAGCATTCCCGACGACGAAAACGTCACCGCCGTCTATCCGATCGCCCCGCTGAAATCGGCGACGAACCCTGCCGGGGCGAAGGCTTTCATCGACCTTGTCCTGTCGACCGACGGTCAGGCCATCCTCAAGGCCGCCGGCTTCCAGGGAGTGTGACCCAGCTCAGGGTTCCGGCCGCCCTCGTCGCACTGGCTGGACTCGGGCTCCTCTTCTTCCTCCTTCCGCTGGCCGGCTTGATCGTCCGCGCGCCGTGGAACCAGGCCGCCGCCTCGATCGGATCGGCCGAGACGGTCACGGCGCTTGAGCTCTCCTTCTTCTGTTCGGTAACGGCCACTGCGATCGCGCTGGTCCTGGGGATCCCGCTTGCGCTGGTTCTCTCGAGGACAAGCGGCACGCTTCGCAGCGTGCTCCGGGCGCTGACCACGCTGCCGATGGTCCTCCCGCCAGTGGTCGGCGGCGTCGCGCTGCTCCTGGCTTTCGGACGGACGGGCCTGGTGGGCTCGTTCCTCTACCAGGGTTTCGGCATCCAGATCCCCTTCACCACGGCCGCAGCTGTGATGGCTGAGACCTTCGTCGCCATGCCGTTCCTGGTGATCGCGGTCGAGGGCGGAATGCGCTCTCTGGATCCGCGCTATGAAGAGGCAGCAAGAGCGCTGGGAGCAAGAGGGTGGATGGTCTTCGCCCGCGTGACGCTGCCCCTGCTGCGCCCAGCGATCTTTTCCGGAGCCGTTCTCTGCTGGGCCCGAGCCCTCGGCGAGTTCGGCGCCACCATCACGTTCGCCGGCAACTTTCCGGGCCGCACGCAGACAGTGCCGATCGCGGTCTACATCGCGCTCGAAACGCACCCGGACTCGGCAATCCTGTTGAGCCTGGTTCTGCTCGCGGTGTCGGTGGCGATCCTGGTCGCCATGCGCGATCGCTGGCTCGGCGCGCCGTGACCCTCAACGCTCGCATCAAGATCCAGCGTGACGGCTTTGAGCTCGACGTACAGCTGGACGTCGACGAAGGTGAGACTGTCGCGGTGCTCGGCCCCAACGGGGCAGGGAAGACAACGCTGCTGCGAGCCCTTTCAGGGCTCATTCCAATCGTTGGTCGCGTCGAGCTGGCCGGCGAGGTGCTCGAGGACTCGGAGACACGTGTGCGTGTTCCAACCGAGCGCCGGCACGTGGGGCTGGTGTTCCAGGACCACGTCCTGTTCCCACATCTCACGGTGCTCGACAACATCGCCTTCGGCCTGCAGGCGCAGCACCGCGCCGATGCAAGACACGTCGCGCGCGATTGGCTCCAGCGAGCCGGACTTGAGGACAAGGCGACCTCCATGCCTCGCGAGCTTTCTGGCGGCCAGGCGCAGCGGGTCGCGCTGCTGCGGACGCTGGCCACGGAGCCGCGATTGCTGCTCCTCGACGAACCCCTGTCGGCGCTCGACGTGACGATTCGCGCCGAGGTTCGGAGGGAGCTCTCACGGCAGCTCGCCTCGTTTCGCGGCGTGCGGCTCTTAGTCACCCATGACCCGCTCGAAGCAATCGCGCTGGCCGACCGTATTGTCGTGCTCGAGCGGGGTCACGTCGTCCAGAGCGGCACGCCCGAGGAGGTCACGGCCCGGCCGCGTTCGCGTTTCGTCGCCGACCTGGCGGGCGTCAACCTGCTTCGCGGCAAAGCTCATGGCGACCACATCAAGCTGGCGAACGGAGCTTCGGTGGCCGCGCCGGAAGCCGGTGAGGGCGACGTCTTCGCGGTGATCCATCCTCGCGCGGTCTCTTTGTTTCTCATGCGGCCGGAAGGCACCCCTCGCAATGTGTGGCAGGGCGAGACGGAAAACATCGACCTGCACGGCGAGCGCGTCCGCGTGCGCGTCAACGGTCCGGTGCCCCTGGTGGCCGAGGTGACGCCTTCGGCCGTGCGGGAGCTGCACCTTCATGCGGGCGCTCCTGTCTGGATTGCGGTCAAGGCGACTGAGATCTCGGTGTATCCCGCCTAAACCCAGACTAGGATCAGCCACAGTGGCGAGATTGGTCCCCATGTCGAGCATCGACGCCGCGTGGCTGGGCATGGAGGACCCGACCAACCTGATGATGGTCACCGGCGTCCTGACCCTCGAAGGCAAGGTCGACGTGAAACGCCTGCGCACTGTCCTGAATCGCAGGCTCGCGCCATTTTCTCGCTTCCATCAGAAGGTGGTCCGGCCTCGCACTCGTGGCAATCTCCCTCACTGGACTGACGACACCAAGTTCGACATTGAGAACCACGTCACCCATGTCGGGCTGCCCGCTCAGGGAGGCGACAAGGCGCTGCGCAACATGGTCAGCGGCTTGATGAGCGAGCCGCTCGATTTCACCAAACCGCTGTGGCACGTACACGTGATCGACGGCTACCACGGCGGCTCGGTCGTGCTCGCGCGGATTCACCACTGCCTCGCCGACGGCATCGCGCTCGTGAGGGTGATGCTGTCGCTGATGGACGAGTCCCCGAAGGCCGCTCAGCCGCGCGCTCCGGTCACACGTCCCGCGGATGGCTCGAGGCTTTCGCTCGACTGGCTCCCCGCAGCCGTGGGGCGAGGGGTCGCTGCCGGCCAGGACGTGCTGACCAATATGAACAAGTTGCCCAATCTGGCCCGGCTCGGAGCCCACGGCGCGTACCGCCTGGGTCGCCTCGTCGTCCTGCCGCCTGACCCGGAGACGATCTTCAAGGGAGAGTTGGGACGTCGCAAGCGCGCAGCGTGGTCTCAGACGATTCCTCTCGATGACTTCAAGGCGATTGGAAAAGCGTTCGGCGCCACCGTCAACGACGTCCTGGTCGCCACCGCGACCGGCGCCCTCCGCCGTTACATGGAGAAGCGAGGCGAGCCGACAGGCGGCATCGCGATCCGTGCTTCCGTGCCGGTCAACCTGCGGCCGGCCGACGGTGCACACAAGATGGGCAATGCCTTCGGGCTGGTCTTCCTTACCCTCCCTATCGGCATCGTCGACCCGGTGCGCCGCATCGGCGCCATCAAGCGGGAGATGGATGAGCTCAAAAGCTCGCCCGAGGCGCTGGTCGCTTTTGGCGTGCTCAGCGTCATGGGCTTTGCTCCGGTCGCGGTCGAGCAGCTCGGCTTGCGGTTCTTTGGGAGCAAGGCGACGGCTGTCCTGACCAACGTCCCTGGACCCCGCCAGCCGCTCTACCTCGCGGGCCGGAAGCTGGAGAAAATCATGTTCTGGGTGCCGCAGTCGGGCCATCTCGGGCTTGGCATCAGCATCCTCAGCTATGCAGGCGGAGTGATGCTTGGCGTCGCGACGGACGAGGGCCTCGTGCCGGACCCTGAACGGATCGTCGAGGAGTTCCAGCTCGAGTTCGAATCGATGAAGGCAGCAGCTAGGCCCAAAACTCGGCGCAAGACTGCCTCAACCCAGGTTTCTGTTACGTCGTAATCTTGTAACACCATGACGAACACAGAGACAATTCCGACCGAGCGCGACGCCCTCGACGCCTACTCCACCACCGTCACCTCGGTCGCGGAGCGCGTCCTGCCTTCAGTCGCCAGCCTCCGAGTCGGCCGCGCCGGGCGCGGCGGCGGAGCAGGGTCTGCTGTCGTCATCACCCGCGACGGCTACCTGGTCACCTCCGCCCATGTCGTGGCGCAGGGGGGCAAGGCGAGCGCGTCTTTCCTGGACGGCACGGAGTACGACGTCGAGGTCGTCGGCGCTGACCCGCTTTCCGACCTTGCCATCGCCCGCGCCCTCGCGGCGACGCTCGAAGCCGTGCCGATCGGCGACGCCGACAAGCTTCGCGTAGGCCAGCTTGTCGTCGCCGTAGGCAACCCGATGGGGTTCTCCGGGTCCGTCACCTCTGGGGTCGTCAGCGGGTTAGGCCGCTCGCTGGCGACCGCCGACGGTAACGGGCACCGGCGGTTCATCGAAGACGTCATCCAGACCGACGCGGCGCTCAACCCCGGCAACTCGGGCGGCGCGCTGGCGGACTGGCAGGCGCGCCTGGTCGGCGTCAACACCGCGGTGGCTGGTGTCGGCCTGGGGTTGGCGGTCCCCATGAACGCGACAACCCAGGCCATCCTGTCCGCGCTGATGCGGCATGGTCGCGTCCGCCGCGCCTACCTCGGGATCGCCGGCGGCACTCGCGCGCTGCCTCCGCCATTCGCGCAGAAGCTCGGTCGCAAGGCGGGCGTCGAGGTGCAGGAGGTGGTCGCAGGCAGCCCGGCCGCCGGAGGATCGCTCCGCAGTGGAGACATCATCGTGTCAGTCGGCGAAACCGGCGTCGCCAAGGCGGGCGACCTTCAGCGCCTGATGGTCGAGGCACACATCGGGTCGAAGCTGACGCTCACCATCCTCCGCAACGACCACCTCGTCACGCTCGAGGTCGTACCGGCAGAACTGGCCTAGGAGTCCAGCGCTACACTCCGGTCAGTGGCCAAGCAGCGGATTCGCAACCTGCTCCAGGCGCTTCCGAAGGACGGCCGCTTCCGGATGGCGGACGTCGACGCCGACTCGACGCCCGGGCTCAAGAACCGCAAGCGGCTGACACGCGACCTGAAAAAGCACCGCGCGAAGCTTTTCAATCTGCAGGAGCGGCTGTTCGCCGAGCACAAGCGATCGCTTTTGATCGTGCTGCAGGGCATGGACACCAGCGGCAAGGACGGCACGATCACCCACGTGATCGGCGGCATGAACCCGCAGGGGGTTTTGATCACGGCGTTCAAGCAGCCGACGCCAGAGGAGCGGCGCCACGGTTTTCTGTGGCGCATCCGCAAGAGGCTGCCGGAGCAGGGCGAGATCGGCATCTTCAACCGATCGCACTACGAGGACGTACTGATCGCTCGCGTGCACGGCCTGGCCAAGCCGCCGATCATCGAACGCCGCTACGGCGTCATCAATCGCTTCGAGAAGGAGCTGGTTCGTGGAGGCACCAGGATCGTCAAGATCTGCCTCCACATCTCGTACGACGAGCAGCGCCGCCGGCTCCTCGAGCGCCTGCGCGAACCCGACAAGAACTGGAAGTTCAAGGAAACCGACATCGACGAGCGCGCTTACTGGGACGACTACATGAGCGCGTACAGCCTCGCCATCACGCAGTGCTCCACTCAGTGGGCGCCGTGGTATGTCGTCCCGGCGAACGACAAGGACTTCCGGAACTGGGCCATCTCCCGTCTGCTGATCGAGATCCTGGAGGAGATGAATCCCCGGTATCCCCATCCCAAGCTCGACATTCCGCGGCTGGTCAAGCGCTTGCAGGCGTAGCGGGGCGCCAGGTTTGGTACGTTAAGCACGACTTATCAGCGAATTCGGGGGGACTCGGAAATGAAGCGGTTGCATCTCGTTTCGGGGCTGGTAGCGGCACTCTTGGTCGCTGCATGCGGCTCGACCGGCGGCGGTGGCACAACGACCAACTCGTACGCAGGCAAGATCATCAAGCTCGGCGCCATCCTCTCCATCACGGGGGCCGGCAGCGTCTACGGACCGCAGAGCTGGAACGGCGCGGCCCTCGCGGTCAAGCAGATCAACAACTCGGGCGGCGTCATCGGGGCGCAGATCGCGATGACCAAGAATGACGACGCCTCTCTCCAGGCGCAGTCCACCCAGCTCGCCCAGAAGCTGATCCAGCAGGAGCTCGACCTGGCGCTCCTAGGACCGACGCTTTCCAACTCCGCGGTCGGTGTTCACCCGCTGGCCGAGAGCCTCAAGACGCCGATCCTCGCGGTGAGCACCACCGGCATCCACATCGTCCCGGACTGCAACAACCCCTCGACCACGCCATGCAAGTACGTGTTCCGCGACAGCCTCGGCGAGCAGACGGCCATCCCCGACAACATCAAGACCTACGCCGCGGCGGCAGGGTCAGCCAAGACCGGCGTGCTGCTGGTCGCGCAGGATGACAAGTTCTCCAGCGACGGCGGCAAGATCGTGCAGGACACGGTCGGCCAGTACAACATCAGCCTGGCCGCGACCATCAAGTTCAACAAAGGTGAGGCCGACCTCTCGCCGTACGTGACCCAGGCGATTCAAAAGAAGCCGGACGTGATCTTCATCACCTCGCTTGGGGGCATCCCGGCCACGATCATGACCGAGGCGCGCAAGCAGGGCTTTAAGGGCCAGTTCCTCGGGGGCAACGGGTTCAACACCGCGAAAGTCTCGGCACAGGCGGCCGCCGCCGGCAAAGGCGCGCAAAGCGCGAGCGCCTGGTACATCGGCAATACTTTCGCGTCCAACGCGGACTTCGTGTCGGCCTACAAGACCGAGTACAACAGCGACCCCGACCAGTTCGCGGCGCAGGGTTACGCCGCGATCAAAATCCTTGCCGACGCCGCCAAGCGCGCCAACCTTACCTTCACGGACCTTCCCGGTGACCGCGACAGGCTGCGCACCGCGATGGAGTCGGTCAACATCCAGACGCCGCTCGGACCCTTCCAGTTCACCGCGGACCACGACGTCAAGCAGACCGTGTGGGTGATCCAGATGGATGGCGCGGGCGGGTTCACCCTCGTCACCAAGATCAACCCAAGCTGAGCCAGGCTGAGGCCCAGGGGGACCGGCAACGGTCCCCCACCTTGAACAAGCCGACCGGTAACGGTCCCCCACCTTTAGTAGGCCGACCGGCGACGGCCCCCCACCCCCAGTAAGCACGCGAGGTGGACCAGCAGCTCCTCAACGCGGTTTTCATCGGCTCCATCTACGCCTTGTTCGCCGTCGGCTACACCCTGGTCTTCGGCGTGCTCGACATCCTGAACCTCGCCCACAGCGCGGTCTTCATGTTCGGGGCCGCGCTCACGTACTCGCTCGTGGTCAACCACGGCCAGCCGTTCTGGTTCGCCAGCATCGTCGGCATCGCGGCATGCGCGGTGATGGGACTCGTTATCGAGCACGTCTGCCTGAGACCGCTCAGGAGGCGCCGAGCGCCACCGATCGCCGCCCTGATCTCGACCATTGGCCTGGCGCTGATCATCGTGGCCGCGGTCGAGCAGGGCCAGGCCGGCACGTTGTTCGGCTGGCTCTGGGTGGACGGAGGAAACGCCGTCGCCTTCCCCGCCGGAACCGTCCCCAACCCAACCTGGCACGTCGGCGACCTGACGCTCGAAGCCAGCAAGGTCGTGATCATCCCGATCTCGATCGTTCTCATGCTCGTCCTGGGCTATGTGATCCGCTTCACGCAGGTCGGGCGCGGCCTGCGTGCCGTGGCCGAGAACCCTCGCGCGGCTCGGCTGATGGGCCTCGACGTCGACCGCATGATCTCGCTCACGCTCGTCATCTCGTCCGCGCTGGGCGGCCTGGCGGGAATCCTGTTCGGGGTCGCGCTGGGCAACATCAGCCCTTACATTGGCCGCGACAACGTCGAGGTTCGTGGCCTGGCGGTGATCGTGCTGGGCGGCATGGGCAGCGTACCCGGCGCGGTCGTCGGCGGCTACCTCCTGGGCCTGATCGAGGTGCTCACGCTGGTGACGCTTTCGGCGATCGGCTCCAGCTCGGGCAGCAGCGCGCGCGGCGGCGTCGCGTTTGCTGCGCTGTTCTTGATGCTGGTCCTCCGCCCCCAAGGACTGTTCGGCGCGCAGCTCCGAGAGCGGATCTGATGGACTTCTTCATCCAGCTCTTCACCGACCCGGTGACCTTCTGGAACTCTCACACGCTGCTGATCGCGCAGATCGGGATCAACAGCATCATCGCCACCTCGATGTTCATCGTCCTGTATTCCGGCCAGCTCTCCCTGGCCGCCCCAGGCTTCATGGCCATCGGCGCCTACACGTCCGTCTTGATGGACCTGTATTGGCACACGCCCCTGGCGCTGAACATCGCCGCAGGCGTGGCGTTGGCCGGCGCGGTCGGGGTGCTCGTCGGCCTGCCGGTGCTGCGCCTGCGCGGAGTCTTCCTCGCCATCGCCACGATCGGGTTCATCGAAGCGCTCCGTCTCGGCGTAATCCTCAACCTGCCGATCACCGGCGAGGGCTTAGGCCTGAAAAACATAAGTGCGGACCCGCTCAACGGAATCTACCTGGTGCTGGTCTGCCTGGCCGTCGTGCTGTTTCTGGTGTGGCGGCTGACCAAGGGCCGGCTCGGCGCTGCGTGGGCCGCCATCCGCCAGGACGAGCTCGCTGCGCTGAGCCAGGGCATCGACGTCGCGCGCTACAAGATGATCGCCTTCGTGCTGAGCGCGATCCTGGCCGGGTTCGGGGGAGCGCTCGAGGCGCACCTGCAGACCTTCGTCGACCCGGGCGACCAGCAGTACGGCGTGACGCGGGCCGTGCAGATCCTCAGCTTCGCCGTGCTCGGCGGCAGCGGTCATTTTGTCGGTCCGGTGGTCGGCGCGCTGGTGGTGACAACGTTGCCCTGGATCTTCGTGCAGGCACAGGCTTACATCAACATCGTCACCGGTCTCTTCCTGATCGCCGTCATCGTCTTCAGGCCGCAGGGCATCGTCGGCCGCGGCGGGCTGGCCATCATCAGGCCCGCATGGTGGCCACGAAGGGATCGAGTTCGTGCTCCTACGCCTGGATAAGGTCCAGCGGCACTTCGGCGGCGTGCGCGCCGTCGACGGGGTGTCGCTGGAGGTGGAGCAGGGATCGATTCACGGCCTGATCGGCCCGAACGGCGC
>DATNML010000074.1:0-18719 GCA_035602315.1 Candidatus Dormiibacterota bacterium | reverse complement strand
GTCGTTGCTGACCTGCTGCAGCACGCCGGCTGGCGGATCCCCGCTCCGTTCATGCGCCGCCTGCTGGCCCTGCCCGGTTCCCGATAGAATTCGAAGGGGCATGGCGCCCCCCTCGAATTCAGGCCCCTCAGTGGCGGATCTGGCCGGAATCGGGATGTATCTAGCAGCCGTGATTCTTCTACCGCTGCTTGCGGGCGTCTGGATCGACAGCGCCTGGCATACAGCGCCCCTGTTCGTTCTGATCGGGCTGTTTGTGGGCCTGGCTGCGGGTGCGGCGGGCGTCTGGTTGAAAGTGAGGGACATCTCCAAGTGAGGGCGGGCAGCATCCAGCAAGAGACCCTGATCACCTCGTTGGTCCTTGCCGGCGCCGTGTTTGCCTTCGCGTACCTGGCGGATCAGATGCTTATAGGAGCCGGCGTAGCCGTCGGGCTGGTCGTCGGTTCGTTCAACGGTTTCATCATCAAGGCGGCGCTCGACCGCCGCGCTCCGATGCTGATCACCAGCGTCTTTCGACTGGGCCTTTTCACCCTGCTCGGGCTGTCCGCCGCGCGACTGCTTGGTGGGTCGATCTGGCCGGTCGTGGCCGGCATCGCCGCCGCGCAGCTGGTCATGGTCGGAGTCGGCGTGCGCCAGGGAAGGCGAGCGTGATCCACGCCGAGGGGTCGCTGGGCAACCATCCGACCATCGATCTCGGCTGCGGCACCCTCTGCACGTTCAACTACGACAGCCTGATCTCAAGCGCCATCGCGATCCTTGCCACTCTCGGCGTCGCGTTCTGGCTGCGATCGAAACTACGCACTGGGGAGCCCGGGAAAGTCCAGGCCGTCTTCGAGTTCGGCTACGAAGCGCTGCGCGACCTGATCAAGACGAACGTCGCGGAAGACGCGCTTTTCATCATCCCGCTGGCGCTCACCCTCTTCCTCTACATCCTCGTCGCGAACTGGATCGAATTTTTGCCCCTCGGCCTGGTGCCGATTCTCCACGGCGCTAATGCCGACCTCAACCAAACGCTCGCCATGGCCGTCGTCGTGATCGTGGTCGTGCAGTGGTACAGCATCCGCGTGCTAGGCCTCAAGGGATACCTGCGCCGGTTCACGAAGCCCTTCGAGCTGCCATGGCCGGCACGCGTCTTCTTCACTCCCCTCAACATCCTGGAGGAGGTGACCAAGCCGGTGACGCTCGCCATGCGGCTGTTCGGCAACATCTTTGCCGGTACCGCGATCATCGGCCTGATCGTCGGCTTCGCGACGTTGTCGTTGCCCGTGGTGGGTACAGTTGGCGGAACGATCGTCGGCACCATCCTGCTGGTCGTGTGGAAGGCTTTCGACGTCCTCTTCATCGGTTTCATCCAGGCTTTCATCTTTATGTTGCTGACGGTCGTGTACTTCGCCGCGGCCCGCGAGGGTCTTGAACACCAACCACATCAACATCATCAAATGGAGGTACAGCAATGACTGACCACGGAATCGGACTGGCCGCGGCGCTCCTCGGATTCGGTATCGCCCTTGGTGGCGCTGCCATCGGGGCCTGCATCGGCGATGCAGTAGCGGGCAACGCCTTCCTCGGCGGCATCGCCCGCCAGCCTGAGGCGCAAGGCCGGATGCTGCCATGGCTCTTCGCCGTGATCGGGCTGGTCGAAGGCATGTACTTCGTAACATTCGGTCTAGGGTTCGTGCTGCTTTCCCAGGTTCACTAATGATCTTTCTGGCAGGAATCGCGGGCGTCGTCACCATCGACGGAACCGTGATCGTCGAGCTGATCGCGTTCCTGGCGATGCTTGCCATCCTGTCGCGCTACGTGTACCCCGAGGTGGTGAAGGTGGCGGAGGCGCGGCGGCGCGCGATCGCTGAGCAGCTGAGGGAGGCCGAGCAGGCGCGAGCTACCGCCGAGACGCAGCTCAAGGAAGCCGAGGCCAAACTGAACGAGGCCCGCAAGACGGCGCAAGCCCTCATCGATGCGGCTACTAAGTCGGGCGAGCAGCTGCGACAGGAGCTGAAACAAAAAGCTGAAGAGGAGTCGAAGCGGACCGTCGAGGCTGCTCGGAAGGAGATCGAGGCCGAGCGGGAACGTGCCATCCAGTCTGTACGCAGCGAGGTCGCGAACCTTGTCGTCGCAGCCACCGAAAAGGTCATCGGCGAGACGCTCGACGACAGCAAGCACAGGCAGCTGATCGACCGGGCAATCGCAGAAGTGAGCGGCCATGGATAACTGGTTGTCCCTGAAAGTACGAGCCCGGGGTCCCCGCGAAATCGAAGATTTCGTGGGGTGGGCAGAAGTGAGCGGCCATGGATAAGTTGTTGTCGCTGAAAGTAGGAGCCCGGTGGGCGGAGGTCGCGAGTGGCAACGGCAGCAGCTAGGCGGTATGCGAAGGCGGTCTTCCAGCTGGCCGAAGAGGAACGGAACGTGGAGGAATGGGCGAGTCGCCTAACCAGCGTGCGTGCGCTCCTGTCGGACCCCGACGTGGCTGCGGTGCTGACCAACCCGACGATTCCGAACGATCAGCGGATGGCGCTCATCTCGGACGCGCCGCACATTCTCGACCCCGAAGCGACCAACCTCGCGAAGCTGCTCATCGAGTCGAACCGCGTCGGAGACGTCGGCGCGATCGAGGACGAGTTCCTGCGCCTGGCCGACGTGGCCGCCGGGCGCGTGCGCGCCACGGTCACGACAGCAGTTGAGCTCACGCCCAAAGATCGCGACCGCGTCGAGAACGAACTCTCGAAGCGCCTGGGCAAGGAGATCCGGATGCACGTGGTGGTGGACCCACTGATCCTCGGCGGCTTGAAGGTCCAGTACGGTGACCGCCTGGTCGACGCCAGCGTATCGACACGATTGCAGCAATTGCGCCGCCGTCTCGCGGCGTCATAGGAGTTATCGAAGAAAGTGGGAATCAGCACCAAAGAGATCTCCGAAGTCATCAGGGAACGGCTCAAGGATTTCGACGCCAGCCTGGTGTCGACTGATGTCGGCCGCATCGTGGCCACCAGCGACGGCATCGCGCAGATCTTCGGCCTGCAGAACGCGATGGCCGGCGAGCTGCTCGAGTTCCCGCACGAGACATACGGCCTCGCGTTGAACCTCGAGGAGGACCAGGTCCGCGCCGTGATCCTGGGTGACTACGGACATCTCCACGAGGGCGACGAGGTGCGGACCACCGGCCGCCTGCTTGAAGTGCCCGTCGGCGAGGCACTGATCGGCCGCGTGGTCAGCCCGTTGGGCCAACCGCTGGACGGCAAGGGTCCCGTCAAGACCACCAAGACGCTGCCGATCGAGAAGATCGCGCCGGGAGTCATCACGCGTAAGCGTGTCGACAGCCCGGTGCAGACCGGCATCAAGGCGATCGACGCCATGATCCCCATCGGCCGCGGCCAGCGCGAGCTGATCATCGGTGACCGGTTCACCGGCAAGACGACCGTCCTCCTCGACACGATCATCAACCAGAAGGGCAAGGACCTCATCTGCGTCTACGTAGCGATCGGGCAGAACGCGGCCTCGATCGCCCGTGCCACCGCCACGCTCGAGGAAAACGGCGCGATGGACTACACGATCATCGTCGCCGCCACCGCCTCCGACGCGGCGTCGCTCAACTTCATCGCGCCCTACGCGGGATGCGCGATGGGCGAGTACTTCATGGAGCAGGGCAAAGAGGTCCTGTGCTGCTACGACGACCTGACCAAGCAGGCGTGGGCGTACCGCGAGCTCTCGCTCAACCTCCGTCGCCCCCCCGGCCGCGAGGCATACCCCGGCGACGTGTTCTACCTGCACTCGAGGCTGCTCGAGCGGGCCGCGAAGATGAGCCCGGCACACGGTGGCGGGTCGCTGACCGCGCTTCCCGTGATCGAAACGCAGGCGAACGACGTGTCAGCGTTCATTCCGACCAACGTCATCTCGATCACCGACGGCCAGATCTACCTGCAGTCCGACCTCTTCAACGCGGGCCAGCGGCCCGCTCTCAACGTCGGCATCAGCGTCTCCCGAGTCGGTGGAGACGCGCAGACCAAGGCGATGCGCCAGGTGAGCGGCCAGCTGCGTCTGGACCTTGCGCAGTATCGCGAGCTGGCGGCATTCGCGCAGTTCGCCTCCGATCTCGACACCGCAACCCGAAACCAGCTTGAGCGTGGCGCGCGGCTGACTGAGCTGCTGAAGCAGGACAAGTACCAGCCGGTGCCGCTGGCCGAGCAGGTGGCGGTGCTCTACGCCGGCACGCAGGGGTATCTGGACAAGGTCCCGGTTGCGCGCGTGAGGGAGTGGGAGGCCGGCTTCGTCCGTTTCCTCAAGAGCGAACAGCCGGATCTGCTGGCGGCGATCGAGAAGCAGAAAGCGCTCGACGACGCCCTGTTCGAGCGTCTAAAGGCCGCGATCTCGACCTTCAACGACCAGTTCGGGGTCGAGGCAGACAAAGCTGAGGCGCCGAAGCCGGACGACAAATCGGCACCGAAGGCCCAAGCGCCCACCGCCGTCGCGGAACCGAAAGCGCAAGCGCCCGCAAAAGTAGAGAAGGCTCAGGCGCCAGCGAAAGCCGAGACTACCGAGGCGCCGAAGCCACAGGCAGCCCCTCCCCCTTCAGGGGGAGGGCAGGGTGGGGGTGGACCCAAGCCGGCAACACCGCCTGCTGCTAAGGCAGAACCGAAAGCGCAAGCGCCCGCAAAGGCAGAACCGCAAACGCAAGCACCCGCAAAGGCAGAGGTCGAGCCGGGCGAAGAACGGCCGTCCCAGCTCAACCAGATCCGAGCCGCGCTCGCCGACCCGCCCCGGGAACCAAAAGCCAAGCCTGCGCCCAAGAAGCCGAAGGACAAGTAGTTGCCGGCATTCAGGGACATCGTCCGGCGGATCGACTCGATCCGGAACACGCAGAAGATCACCAAGGCGATGCAGGTGGTCGCGGCGACGCGGCTGCGGCGCGCACAGGCAGCTGTGCAGGCGACGCGTCCCTATTCCGAGAAGATGCTCGAGGTGCTGCAGACGGTTGGCGAGCGCGCCACGGAGTACAAGCACCCCTTCCTGGTCCGGCGCGAAGGCAAGCGCGCGGTGATGATCCTCGTGACGACGGACAAGGGATTGTGCGGCGCGATCAACGTGAACAACATCCGCGCCGCCACGCGCTACATGAACGAGCATTATCCCGAAGGCCAGCGCTACGTCACCATCGGACGCAAGGGCCGTGATTTCCTGCTCCGCTACCGGCGGGACGTCGTGGCTGAGATAAGCGGGATCTCGGATCGCCCGACCGTGGTCGAAGTGCTGCCCGCGATCAGCGTCGCGCTCGAGGAGTACGTGAGGGGCAACACCGACGCGGTGCTGCTCTGCTACTCGAAGTGGATCTCCACCATGAAGCAGGAGCCGACAGTCACCGTGCTCATCCCGGCTGAGATTCCACAGCGCGAAGCTGAGGGCAAGGGCCCCAGGGCCGACTACATCTACGAACCGGACCCCGAGTCGGTGCTCGACGGCCTGCTGCCCCGTTACGTCGAGACACAGGTCTTCCAGGCGGTGCTGGAGAACAAAGCGAGCGAGTACTCGGCCAAGATGATCGCGATGCAGAACGCGACCAACGCCGCCGGAGACCTCATCGACGCACTCACGCTGTACGCGAACAAGGTCCGCCAGGCCGGCATCACCACGGAGCTGATGGAGATCGTTAGCGGCGCCGAAGCGATGCGGGCGTCGAGCTGAGGCAAGAAATCCAAATGGAGAAAGAGATGCCGAAGACGAAACAGGCACCAAAGGGCGAGAAGAAAGACACCAAGGACGGCCACGTCAGCCAGGTCATCGGGGCCGTGGTCGACGTTGAGTTCCCGCCTGGGGAACAGCCGGAGCTGTTCGAGGCGCTCGAGGTCAAGACGCAGGACGGCCGCATCGTCGTCCTGGAGGTAGAAGGCGCGATCGGCGACAACACGGTCAGGACCATCGCGATGGATGCGACAGACGGCTTCCGCCGCGGCGACCCGGTGCACGCGACCGGCAGCCCGATCTCGGTCCCCGTCGGCGTGGAGACGTTGGGCCGCATGTTCAACGTGATCGGCGCCCCTATAGATGACGAACCTACACCCGAAGGTGTCACGCGGTGGCCCATCCACCGACCGGCGCCGCCCGTATCGGAGCAGCAGGCCAAAGTCGAGATCCTCGAGACCGGGATCAAGGTCATCGACCTCATCTGCACCTTCGCGAAGGGCTCGAAGATCGGTCTGTTCGGCGGTGCCGGGACGGGCAAGACCGTGATCGTGCAGGAGCTGATCCGCAACATCGCGTATCAGCACAAGGGGCGGTCTGTGTTCGCCGGCGTGGGCGAGCGCACGCGCGAAGGCAACGACATGTATCACGAGATGCAGGATGCCGGCGTCTTGCCGCAGACAGCGCTCGTCTTCGGCCAGATGAACGAGCCGCCCGGCGCTCGCGCGCGAGTCGGCCTGACGGGGCTGACCATGGCGGAGTACTTCCGTGACGCGGAAGGCGCGGACACGCTGCTCTTCATCGACAACATCTTTCGCTACCTGCTGGCCGGATCGGAGGTGTCGGCGCTGCTGGGGCGCATGCCTTCAGCCGTCGGATACCAGCCCACGCTGGCCACCGAGATGGGCGAGCTGCAGGAGCGCATCACGTCCACCAGCAAGGGCTCCATCACGTCGGTCCAGGCTGTGTATGTCCCCGCGGACGACTACACCGATCCCGCGATTCAAACCGTGTTCGCCCACCTCGGCGCGACGGTGCGTCTCGAGCGGGCACTGGTCGAGATCGGCATCTACCCGGCCATCGATCCCCTCGGCTCTTCCAGCCGGTTCGTCGAGCCCTCGATCGTCGGACAGGACCACTACGACACCGCGCTGGGCGTGAAGAAGACAATGCAGCGCTACAAGGACCTGCAGGACATCATCGCGATCCTGGGCATGGAGGAGCTGTCGGAGGACGACAAGCAGGCAGTGTCGCGGGCGCGCAAGATCCAGCGCTTCCTTTCCCAGCCGTTCAACGTTGCGCAGAGGTTCACCGGACGCGAGGGCAAGTCGGTTCCGATCAGCGAGACGGTGCGCGGTTTCAAGGAGATCCTCGAGGGCAAGCACGACGATCTGCCGGAGCAGGCTTTCTACATGGTCGGCACGATCGACGAGGCGCGCGCACAGGGCGAAGAAATGAAGAAGCGTCAAACGTAGTGTTCAGCCCCGAAAGTTCATTGCATCTTCATCGGCCCAGTCGGCCGGGCGCCATCCTACCCCACAAAATCTGCGATTTCGCGGGGGTCCCGGGCGGCGCTGTAGCCGGCGTCGTCTCCTGCGCGCGCTCGGTCACGCATCTACGCGATGCGCTCCCTCGCGTGCTCGTCGTCTCCTTGGCTCCGGCCGCCGGGGCCGCGAATATGCGGCGGACCTTCGGGTCTGAACACTCCTGATGAAATACCCGCTGCGCGTGGTGAGCGTCGAGCGAAGCCTGTTCGAAGGCGACGTGGAGTTCATCATCGCCAACGGTGCGGACGGAGAGCTTGGCGTGCTTGCGCGCCACGCCCCCCTCATGACGATCCTCAAACCCGGGCCGTTGAGGATTCAAGAGGTGTTCGGAGGACCGGAGCAGGTGCTCTTCGTCGGAGGAGGCTTCCTCGAAGTGCTGCCGGACCGCGTCACCGTGCTTGCGGACGTGGCCGAGCACGCCGACGAGATCTCGGTCGAGAGGGCCGAGGAGGCGCGCCGCCGGGCTCAGGAAAAGCTGGCCGGAACGCTCACCACGGCCGAAGAGACCGAGTTCCAGAACGCCCTGGCGATGGCGGAAGCGCGCCTGCGCCTGGCGCGCATGCGCCG
This sequence comes from Candidatus Dormiibacterota bacterium, assembly GCA_035602315.1. Taxonomy (GTDB): domain Bacteria; phylum Chloroflexota; class Dormibacteria; order Dormibacterales; family Dormibacteraceae; genus Palsa-870. The sequence continues at coordinate 10,935 of DATNML010000074.1, read as the reverse complement.
CTGAGACCTGATTAATGGCCGGCCAAAAGCAGCACGCGCTTCGGATCACCGGCGGAGCGCAGCTAGCCGGCAACATCTGCATCAGCGGCTCGAAGAACGCGGCCCTACCCGAGATGGCGGCCGCGCTGCTCACCGAAGAGACGATCACGCTGAAGAACGTGCCCAGGGTGTCCGACGCGGCCGTGATGGGCGAGATCCTCACCCGGCTGGGCGGCTCGAGCCAGGGCGCCGGCACCGTGACCCTGAACATGGCGGACGCCAAGGCCAGCGTCGTGCCCGACGACCTCGGCCGGCGGATGCGCGCCACCATCGTGCTGTTGGGCGCGCTGCTCGGGCGGTTCCGCCGGGCACACGTGCCGCGTCCGGGCGGCGATGACATCGGGGCGCGCCGCGTCGAGCAGCACTTGCGCGGACTGGCTCAGATGGGCGCCCGCATCACCGAGACCGAGACCGAGATCATCGCCCAGGCTGAGCGGCTCCACGGCGAGCGCATCGTCTTCGACCTGCCCACCGTGACCGGGACCGAGAACATCCTGCTCGCCGCGGTGCTCGCGCAGGGACGGACGGAGATCTTCAACGCCGCGCGTGAGCCGCACGTGCAGGACCTCTGCCGGCTGCTGGTGAAGATGGGCGCGAAGATCGAAGGCATCGGTACCGAGCGCGTCGTCGTCGATGGCGTGACTCGTCTCACCGGCGCCGAGCACACGGTGATCGCCGACTACCTGGAGGCGGGGACCTACGCCCTTGCGGTGGCCGCCACTGGTGGCGAGCTCCGCCTGGAGTGCAGCCGGCCCGAGGATCTGAACATGGTCCTGCTCAAGCTCGAGCAGGCAGGCGCGCATGTTGAGGTGGGCGACGGATGGTTCCGGGTTGGGCGCCAGCCGCGGACAAAACTGAAGCCGAACGACATGTCGACGTGGACCTTTCCAGGGTTTCCCACCGACCTGCAGGCGCAGTACATGGCGTTGATGACCCAGGCCGACGGTGAGACGGTCATCTCGGAGTATGTGCACGAGAACCGCTTCCAGCACGTGACTCAGCTCGCCAAGATGGGCGCGGGCATCACCGTCGAAGGACGGATCCATGCCGTGGTTCACGGCCCGGCCAGGCTGCGAGGCACCGAGGTGGCGATCCCCGACATCCGCTCCGGCGCCGCTCTCGTGATCGCTGCCATGTGCGCCGAAGGCACGAGCGTGCTGCGCAACTCGTGGCACGTCGAGCGCGGCTACGAGGACATGGCGGGCAAGCTCGCATCCGTCGGCGCTCGCATCGAGTCGGTCGAAGTCGACCAGGAGTCCGGCGCGTTCGGCCACACTTACGAATAAGTGTTGAGTGCTCTCTAAGAAGATCGGGATCGACCTCGGTACGTCGACCGTCCTGATCTACGTCAAGGGGGAGGGGATCGTGATCAACGAACCCTCGCTGGTGGCCGTGAATCGCGATGGCACGCGGATCCTTGCGGTCGGGAAGGAGGCGTTCGAGATGGTCGGCCGCGCACCGGACACCATCCAGCTCGTCCGGCCGATGCGCGAGGGGGTCATCGCCGATTTCGTGGTGACCGAAGGCATGCTGCACCACTTCATCGGCAAGGTCCAGGGGCGTCAGCGGATCTTCAAGCCGGAGATCATGATCTGCGTCCCATCCGGCGTCACGTCGGTCGAGCGCCGGGCGGTCACGGAGGCCGCGATCTCAGCGGGCGCCCGGCAGGCGTGGTTGATCGACGAGCCGCTAGCCGCCGCCATCGGGGCGGGCCTGCCCATCTCCGAACCCAGGGGGAACGCGATCTGCGACGTGGGTGGAGGCACCACGGAAATCGCCGTGATCTCGCTCTCGGGCATGGTCGTGGCCCACTCGATTCGCGTGGGCGGGAACCGCATCGACGACGCGATCACCACCTATATGAAGCGCAAGCACAACCTCCTGATCGGGGAGCGCACGGCGGAGGAGGTCAAGATCGCGATCGGCTCGGCGGTGATGATGAAGGAGCCTCTGGTCACCGAGGTGCGCGGCCGCGACCTGGTCTCCGGCCTGCCGAAGAACATCGAGATCACCTCCAATGAGGTGACGGAGGCCATCCAGGAACCGCTCCGCCTGATCGTCGGAGCGGTGCGAGACGTGCTGGAGGAAACACCGCCCGAGCTGGCCGCCGACATTTTCGACCGCGGCATCGTCCTGTCTGGTGGAGGCGCGCTGCTGCGCGGGCTCGACCGCTACCTCGCGATGCACACCGGCATTCCCGCGGTTGTGGCGGACGACCCGCAGACGTCCGTGGTGAGGGGCACCGGCCTGGCGCTGGAGAACTTCGAGGTCCTCAAACGAAACCAGTCCTATCTCAGGTAGTGCCAGTTCCACCTCCCCATCCGGCCTGCCGCTTCGCGGGAGGCCACCTTCCCCACTGGTGGGGAAGGGACGGACTCATGCCCAGGTGGGGAAGCGACGGACTCATCCGTTGACTGGATTGCAGGTGGTGGTGGATGGGGTCGGGCTGGAGCGCCCGCGCGCCGGTATCGGCGTCTACACGACGCAGATCCTCCACGCGATGTCGGTCGACCGGCCCGACTGCCGTCTCACCGTCTTCGGTCCGCCGGGCGCCTTCGTTCACGTGCCCAACAGCAGGTACCGGCCGCTTCCACGCACGCGCCTCATCGGCCGCCACCTGCAGTGGCCGGCGCGCATCAGACAGCTGAAACCCGATGCGTACTTCGGACCGGCGGGCGTGCTTCCCCTGGGCGACGTCGGCTGCCCTTCGGTGATCACCATTCACGACCTGGCGATCTACCGCAACGCCGGGTGGTTTCCGGCGCGCCAGCCGCTCAGTACCCGTTACGTCGTGCCGAGGTCGGTCCTGCGAGCCGATGTGGTGGTCGCTGTCTCGGAGAACACTGCCGAAGACATCGTTGACATCTTTGGCATCCCGCGCTCACGGGTCGAGGTCGTCCGGCACGGCGTGGCCGCCAGCTTCGCGCCCATGGGCGCCGAGGACCTGGCGGTCGCTCGAGAGAGGCTCAAGCTCCCCGAGCGATTCATCCTCTTCGTCGGCACCATCGAGCCGCGCAAGAACCTGGAAACGCTGCTGGAGGCCTGGGCTATGATGCGTGACCGGCCGGACCTGGTCGTGGTCGGCGCCTGGGGCTGGCGCTACGAGTCGATTCGAGAGCGGATGAGCCGGATGGGGCCTGGGCTGCGTCACATCGAAGGGCTCGATCCGAGCGACCTGCCGGCGGTTTACAACCTGGCGCGCGCCCTCGCCCACCCCGCGTGGTACGAAGGGTTCGGCCTTCCTCCGTTGGAAGCGATGGCATGCGGCACTCCTGTTCTCGTTTCGGATCGAGCCAGCCTGCCGGAGGTGGTGGATGGGGCCGGCATGGTGGTGAAGGCGGACGACCCGAACGCGTGGCGCGCTGCGCTCGAACGGGTGATCGGCGACACCGACCTGGCGGCCGACCTCCGGCACCGGGGCATCCTGCGGGCAGCTGAGTTCAGCTGGTCACGGGCGGCGCGCCAGACGTGGGCGGCGATCGACCGAGCGATCAAAACCCGGTCTAGCTGAGAAGTTCCCGGACCACCTCAGCCACGCCGGCTGCGGTGCGGTCCCACGTGAACTTCTTGGCTCTCGCCCGCGCGGCCTTCGCCAGCGAGGTCCGGAGCGTCTCGTCGTTGAGTGCGATCTTCAACACGCTGGCCAGCTGTTCCGAGTCAGCGGAGTCGTGGAAGTAGAGGGCGGCATCGCCGCCGACCTCGGGCAGGGAAGAGGCCTTGGCCGCCACCACCACCTTGCCGCGGGCCATCGCCTCCAGGACGGGAAGGCCGAATCCCTCGTAAAGACTTGGCACGACGACTGCGCTCGCCCGCTTGTAGAGCAGCTCGAGCGTCGGTTGATCGACCCGACCGAGGACCCTGGCTCTGGGCGAGGCGCGAAGGCTGGCTGCGAGCGCGGGGTCCTTTTCGGGGCCGGCGACCGCGAGGGTCACACCGTCCAGCCGCTCCACTGCGGCCAGGGCCGCGGCCTGGTTCTTGCGCTTCTCGATTCGGCCAACCTGCAGGACAAAGCTGCCGTTGAGGCCGAGCTCGGCAAGGCGCGACGCCGGAGCGGCCGCCGCGATCGGCGGCGTCGCGCCAAGCGGCACCACCCGCACCCGCTCAGGCCGCACGCCGTAGGCAGAGACGAGGTCCGCCTTGGTGGACTCGGAGACGGTGATCAGGAGAGGGCATCGCATGACCGCCCACCGCGTGGTGAGCTGCAAGTAGGCTCGCTCGGCGGCGGCGTAAGCGTCGGGATGGCGCTCGAAAGCCAGGTCGTGCACTACGGTGAGCGCCTTTCCAGGCCACGCAAACGGTATCGCGTGGGCGGGGACGAACAGCAGGTCCGGACGCTCGGCCGCGAGGGCGAGCGGGAGGCGCACCTGCGTCCACAGCCTGCGGAACGGGATCACCATCACGTCCATGCCGAGGCCGGCACGGGGCCGCGACGCGAAGAACCGCCAGCGCAGCTCGGGCGCGGCGGCCTCCAGCCGGGAGCCAACCTCTCGCGTGTAGACCTCGGTGCCGGTCACCACCGCTCGAGTCGCCGGGTTGACGTCGACGGCGACGGCTTTCACTTTAGGTGGCTCACAGCTGAACGACCTTAAGCTATCGAGTGATGCAAACCATCGTTCGCGCGGCGGCTGTCGTGCTGACGGTGGCGGCGACCGGCTACCTGCTCCAGGCCGGCGCCCCGGCCGCCCCGCCGGCGGTTTCGTCCACCGCGGCAGCCCACCGGATCGCGGTCCTCATTCCCGACCTGACGCCTCCGTCCTCCAACCACGAATATTTCCTCTCGCGCCTCCAGGTCGTGCCTGTTGGGCGGCGAAACATCACTTTTCCGATCCTCATGTATCACTACATCCGCACGCCGCCATCGACGCGGACCGACTTGCTCGGATACAACCTCTCGATCTCGCCCGCTGACTTCGCCACGCAGATGGACTGGCTCTCGCGCAATGGATTCCACCCCGTGGACTTCAATGACGTGCGGGCCTACTTCGCGGGAACGCGACCGCTGCCCACCAAGCCCATCGTCATCACATTTGACGACGGATATGCCGACCTTTATACGGCGGCTTTCCCGATTCTGTCTGCGCACGATTTCAAAGCGGTTGCGTACATCGTCAGCGGCTTCATAGGGCAGCCGCGCTACGCCACAGCCGACCAGATCGTGCAGATGGATCACAACGGGATCGAGATCGCGTCGCACACTGTTAACCACGCTGACCTGGCGAAATCGTCAGCGGGCAACGTATGGCGAGAGCTCGTCGAATCGAAGCGCTCGCTTGAGCAGCTCTTGGGCCACCAGGTCCTCGACTTCGCCTACCCGTCGGGAAAGTTCAACGCGCATGTGGTGTCGGCAGTCAGACAGGCCGGGTATGACACGGCTGTGACGACTCTGACTTCCGTCGACCACAGCCCGGCGGACCGCTTTACATGGACGCGCGTCCGCGTCGGTGGTGGCGAGTCGCTGGCCGACTTCGTGCACAACCTCGGCACACCGATGCCGGCCACCACCATCACGGTCGCTGACATCGAACCGGCCGGTGCTGACCTGCCTTCACTCGTGAGGCCGACACACCTGCTTCTCAGATAGATGCAGGCGCGGGTCCTGGGGGTGAGGGTCGACTGCCTCGACATGGAAGTTGCCCTGGAGCGAATCGAGCACCTTGTGGAGGGCGGCGGCCATCACCTGGTCGCCACGCTCAATCCGGAGTTCGTGATGCGCGCCCAGGATGATCGCGAGTTTGCGCGGGTGCTCGAGTCGGCCGACCTGTGCCTGCCCGACGGCACGGGTGTCGTCTGGGCAGCGCGGCGGCAAGGCTGCTCGATCAGCGAGCCGGTGCCGGGGGTCGATCTCATCCCGCCGCTGGCCGTCATGTGCGCCCGACGCGGTTTCCGGCTGTTTCTGCTCGGGGCGGAGCCGGGTGTGGCCGCGGACCTTGCCTCGCGGCTCCGAGATGAGCATCCCGGCCTGCAGGTGGATTCGCATCCGGGCTCTGCGGACCCTTCTTCCGACGCGGAGACGTTGACGCTGATTCGTGCGCACCAGACGCAGGTCCTGCTCGTCGCCTTCGGCGCCCCTAAGCAGGAGCTGTGGATCGATCGCCTGATGGACCAGCTCGATGTTGCGGTCGCGATTGGCGTTGGCGGCGCATTCGACTATCTCACCGGCCGCGTGCCACGCGCTCCGGTCTGGGTGAGAAAGGCCGGCTTCGAGTGGCTGCACCGGCTCGTCCGACAGCCCTGGCGAGCTCGACGCATGGTCGTGCTGCCGGCCTTCGCGTTCAAGGTTCTCAGCGCGGGCAAGTAGGATGGCGAATCGTGCTCAGCATCGTCATCCCCTGCTACAACGAGGAGGAGCGGCTGCCTCGCACCATCGAGCAGATCGAGCGCTACCTCGACGGCAGGGATGTGAGCTACGAGCTGATCCTGGTCGACGATGGGAGCTCCGATGGTACCCGTATGGTCATGGATGCCGCGGCCGAGCGCAATCAATCCGTCCGGCTGGAGTCGCTGCCAAGCAACCGGGGCAAGGGTCGCGCGCTGGCGGAGGGGGTCGCGGTGGCAAAGGGCTCGGAGATCCTGGTCACCGATGCCGACCTTTCGACTCCGATCGAGGAGCTGTCCAAGCTCCAGGCTGAGCTGGAAAAAGGCGCCGGCGTGGCGATCGCGTCGCGCGCTCTCAGAGGTTCACGGGTCGAGGTGTCGCAGCCTGTCTACCGCGTGCTGATGGGGAAGGCGTTCAACCTCCTCGTCCAGGCCGTGCTGCTGCCCGGGATCTGGGACACGCAGTGCGGATTCAAGCTCTTCCGTGAGGATGTGGCGCACGACGCGTTCGCGAAGTTGACCACCGACGGCTTTGGTTACGACCCCGAAGTCCTGTATCGCGCGAAGAAGCGTGGCGTGAAGATTGCAGAGGTGCCTGTCATCTGGCGCAACTCTGCGCCCACCAAGGTGAGCCCGATCAAGAGCTCGCTCGACATGTTCCGGCACGTCTTGCGGATCAGGTTCAGCCGTTGAGCATCACCCCACGAACAAGTCAACCCACGGAGGTCCTTGTCGTGCTCCCCACCTACAACGAGAGTCCGAACCTCGAGAAGGTGGTCGCCGGAGTGCGGCACTTCGGGCACGACGTTCTGATCGTCGACGACGCCTCGCCTGACGGCACGGGGGAGATCGCTGACCGGTTGGCGGCTGCAGACCCTGGCGTGCGGGTGCTCCACCGGCCGGGCAAGCTGGGCCTCGGGAGCGCATACGAGGACGCGTTCCGGATCGGGCTCGCCGAGGGCTCCGCTTTGTTCGTAGAGATGGACGCCGACGGGTCACACCTGGCCACGAACCTGCAGGACGTGGTGGACGCAGCGCGCGGCTGCGGTGGGCTGGCGATCGGCTCGCGCTACATACGAGGCGGCGAGGTCGTCGGATGGCCTCCTCAGAGATGGCTCCTGTCGCGGGCCGCGAACACCTACTGCCGGATCCTGCTCGGCCTGCCGACGCATGACTGCACATCCGGGTACCGCTGCTACACGCGCGATCTCCTGCTGCAGGTCGGCCTTGACAAGGTGGTGTCGCAGGGCTACTCGTTCCAGATCGAGATGGTGCACCGGACCAGGCGGCTGGGCTATCCGGTGGTCGAGGTCCCGATCCGGTTCGAGGACCGCGTGGCGGGGGCCTCCAAGGTGTCCCGCGGTGAAGTCCGCCGCGCCCTGTGGACTGTGCTGCGACTGAGCCTGGGTAGATGAATGTCACTTCCCCACAAATGGGGAAGGTGGCCGGAAGAAACGCTGCCGGCCGAATGGGGAGGTGGAGCCGGCAACAGTGGTGGATAACGTGGCGCATCCCCCTGATCACCGGCCTGGTCCTCGCCGCCGTCACGGCCCTGCCCTACGTCTACGCCTACGCCGTCCAGCCGCCCGGCCACGTATTCATGGGCTTCTTTTACCTGGGCGACGACGCCAACACCTACCTCGCCAAGATGCGCCAGGGTTGGGAGGGATCGTGGGCCTGGCAGAACCGATACACGACGGAGTCGAGCCCCGTGGCCTACCTATTTCTGTTCTGGATCGTGCTCGGCCACCTCGCCGCCTTGCTCCACCTTCCGCTGATCGTCGTCTTCCATCTGGCCAGGGTCGCGGCGGCGTTCGCGTTGATGGCCGCGGCGTGGTCGATGATCTGCCACTTCATCGAGGACCAGGCGGCGCGGAAGTTTGCCTTCTTTTTCCTGGCGGTCGGGCTCGGTATGGGTTATGTGATCCAGGCGCTGGGCCACCCGGTGATCTTCGGCAACCAGACCGACACGCTGGACTGGCGGATGCCCGAGCTCACTGCGTTCTACTCGATCCTCGCGCTGCCGCATTTCGCGTGGTCGGGAGTCTTTGCAGCCGCGGGCTGCGCGCTCACGTTCAAGGCGATCCAGCGCGGGAGCCTCGTGTTGGGGGTCCTGGCCGGTCTCGCGTGGCTGGGCCAGGCATCGATCCATCCCCAGATGCCGATCCTGATGGGAGGGGCGACCGCGATGGCTCTTGTCCTCCGGCCGGCCGCGCCACGCGGCTGGATCGCCGCCGGGGTCGCGTTCGCGATTCCGGCGCCCTACATCCTCTACTCCTACCTGGCGTTTGTCGGCAACCCGGAGGTTCAGCGCTGGACGTTCCACTCGAAGAACGCACTTCCGCCCGAGAGCATCAGCCTGCTCTTCGCGCTCGCGCCGCAGCTGCTGCTCGCCCTGACCGGCCTGCCCGGCGTGCTGCGCCGGCGGAGCCGCGAGGACCTCTTCCTCGTGGCATGGCTGGTCCTCCTCGCCGCCATCCTTTATCTACCGAACCCCGCCGGAGACCTGCGCCGGCGTTTCCTCGACGGCTTGTATCTCCCGCTCGTGATCCTCGGCGCGCGGGGCATGTTTGAGACGATCCTGCCGCGTCTGCGCAGCGCCCGGGCCCACGCTCTGATTCCGTTCACCTACGTGTGTTTTGCGGCGATCGGCAGCGCCTTTCTCGTCCTGGCGCCGGTCGCGGTCGCCGCCCATTCGCAGTACACGACCACGCGGGCCGTCTACGACGGGCTCAACTGGCTCGGCAGCGAGCCGGCCGGACGAGTCCTGGCGATGCCTGGGGTCGGTCTCTACATCCCCGCGTACAGCGGCGACAGCGTCTACGTCGGTCACTACGACGAGACCTTCGATTTCGTCGCCAAGACCCAGACCGCCCTCGCGGTGCTGACGGGAAAGAGCGACCTGGAGCAGTTCATCCAGGAGAACCACATCCGCTACGTGGTCTGGACGTCGGACCTGAAGTCGCCTCCGCCCGCTGTATTGGGCAACGCCGGCTACGACACACCCGACTTCAAGATCTGGAAGGTGTACTGAAGGGAGAGGCAACGTCCCTCCCCCTTCAGGGGGCAATCAGAGGTCCCATCCTTATCGCCGCTTGCGCGCAGGGATGAAGGGTGGGGGTGGGTGGAGCCGGATCAGCGCCGGACATAAATGACTGCAACTGAGTCCTGGTACGCCAGCGTCCACTCCGGCTGCGTCGCGAGCACGTTGGCCAGCGCCTCGCCCCGGTTGTAGACGACATAGTCGACCCCGTACTTGTCGAGCACCTGCTTCCAGTCGGAACGCAGCGTCTGCACGTCCTGGTACTCGTTCAGCAGCGGGTCGCCCATCAGCGCAGCCTCCCCGAAGATGAACACCCTGCGGTTGGGTTCGGGATAGAACCGATAGGCGAGGTACCCGCCCCACCCGTACTGGTTGTACATCTTCGTCCCGACCTCGGGATGCGCCTGGAGCCAGTCGGCGGCGCCGACCGGATAGCTCGCCGCATCAAGGCTCCTCTGCCGGGCCGGGCTCACGCTGTCGGCCACGCGCAGCGTGGTCGCAAGGAGGATGACCACCAGGACGATCGTGGTGATGAGCGCGAAGATCCGTCGCGGCGGCAGCTCGAGCTTCCAGCCGCGCGCCTGCGACAGCTCCTTCCAGTAGGCGGAGTAGCTGTTGATCATCACTGGCGTGGTCACGGCCACGAAGAGCGCCACGTTGCGCACCGACTGCAGCGCCAATCCGAGCGCCGCCAACGTGAGCAACAGCTCGTAGAGGGAGGGGCGTTTCAGCGCGAACCCGATGACGACCAGGAAGATCATCGCCTCGAACGGGCGCAGGTAGACCTGGTGGAAGTCGGGTGAAAACCATTCGACGATCAGCCGTTGCTGTGCCACGCTGCCCTGGGTCTGGAAGGGGTAGGGGTAGAGGCTGAGGCCGTGAGGCGTCGCGGCCACCGCCACGACCGAGGCGGCGGTAATGATGGCGAGCAGGCGCACGTGCGCGCGGTGCGCCGGGTTTTCGCGGTCCCACGCCCATCCGATGAGCTCGGCGACCAGGGCGACTCCGAGCCACACGAAGCCGATCACCCACCCGCCGTGGAGGTTGGCCCAGAGGACCATCAGAAGCGGGAGGAGCTGGATCGCGCGGCTGCGCCCGCTCAGGTATCCCTGCAGCCAGTACAGCTCGAGGCAGGTCAGAAAGAATGTGATCATCTGCGCGCGCGGGCCCCAGATGGGGGACCCGGCGATCGCGCCTAGCGCCAGGCCGATTCCGACGATGACCCACGGCTGGCGTCGGACCTGCCGGTAGATGAGCCAGAAGCCGGCCCAGGTGAGCAGGCCGAAGGCGAGGGCGAGCCCAACCACTCCTGTCGCCCTGTACACAAGCCATATGAGGATCTCGGTCAGGTACTCGTGGTCGGTCCAGACGTGGCCTGGCACGGTGTGCGTGAAGATGTCGGTCGAAGGCAGCCGGCCGTTCTCGACCATCCAGCGGCCGATGCGCAGGTGCCACCAGAAGTCGGGGTCCTGCTCGCCGGCGACGAAGAGCGACAGGATCACGATCATCACGCCGCCCAGGAGCAGCGTCTTCGCGCC
>DATNML010000073.1:0-24804 GCA_035602315.1 Candidatus Dormiibacterota bacterium | reverse complement strand
CGCTTGCCGCCGATCGCGGCCTGGAAGTCGCCCTGCCGGCGCAGGCGGCTGCGCCGCTTCACCGGGCTAGCTAGACAGCCGCTGGCGGCCCTTGCGCCGGCGGTTCTGCACCACGCGTGCTCCGCCCCGGTCGCTCATCCGGCGCAGGAAACCGTGCACGCGTTTGCGATACCGCTTCTTGGGTTGGAAGGTTCGCTTGATGGAGTCCCCCTGTAGGGCTAGTTCAAAAGCCGCCGAGAACCGCGGTAGTGTACCGGAGGACACGCCTCACGATCGTGATACCGCCTGTGTCACTTATCCGGCGGCCTGCATGCCTTGCGATACCCACAGGCCTTTGCTACACTCCCCGCCCGGAAGCAGACGGGGTAAGCGTGCGGGCGCTAAGCCAGTACAGATTGCACCAGTTGAACTCAATCATCCTGATACCTCCAGACAGCATAACGATATAGTACCGCTTCCAGATTTCGGGATCGACCGGATGGGGGATTTCAGATGGCTGCGCAGCGTCAGCCTGTGGAAATCCGGTCCGCTCTTTTCCACAGGCACCGAGGAGGCGGAGCTCATGGTCAGGGAGCTTCGGTTGAACCAGCGGTCGGCGTTCGCGCGATTTGCGCGGGCCTGCTCGAGCGCTCAGGTAGGGAGATGTCGATGAATGAGTTGATCCCAGGTTGTCCACAGCATTTGCAGAGCAGAACGGGGATCCGTCCCCAGGGCCACACATCTTCCTGCGAGGTCACCATGCCGCCGCCAGACAAGGGAGAGATGAGGTGAATCAGGACCAGATCTGGTCACAGGTACAGGAGGAGCTGCGCTTTCAGCTTGCCAAGCGCACCTATGACATGTGGCTCAAAAATACGTCGGTCGTTTCGGCCGACGGCGCGACCTTTCGCATCGGAGTGCCGAGCAAGCTCGCCAAAGATTGGCTCGAGGACAGGTTCTCCGGGCTGATCCAGGAAACACTTCAAGCAGTCACCGGATCCGAGGTCGACATCGACTTCGTCATCTCGCCGTCGGGCCATCGGCCCCCGCTGGCGACCATCGATGGCGATTTCGACCGCGTCTCCGAGAACGGTAAGGACAACGGCGTGGAGGTGGTGCCGGACGCGCCGGAGATCGCACCATCGGAGCTCAATGCCCGCTTTCGGTTCTCATCGTTCGTTGTAGGGCACAACTCGCAGTTCGCGCATGCGGCCGCCAAGGCGGTCGCCGAAGCGCCGGGAGACAGCTACAACCCGCTATTCCTTTATGGAGGCGTGGGCCTCGGCAAGACACACCTCATGCACGCCATCGGTCATGAGGTTCACGACCGCTTCCCGCGCAAGCGCGTCGTCTATCTCACATCCGAGCAGTTCACCAACGAGGTGATCAGCTCCATCGCGACAGCGCGGATGGGCGAGTTCCGTCATAAGTACCGGACCGTGGACGTGCTGCTGATCGACGACGTGCAGTTCCTCGCCGGCAAAGACCGCACCAAAGAAGAGTTCTTTCACACCTTCAACGCGCTGCACGAGATCAACAAGCAAATCGTCATCTCATCCGACCGGCCGCCCAAGGAGATCCCCACCCTGGAGGACAGGCTGCGCTCGAGGTTCGAATGGGGGCTGATCGCCGACATCCAGTCGCCAGATTTTGAGACGCGCCTGGCCATCCTTCACTCCAAGCTTGGACAGAATGGCGGACTCATCCCGGAAGAGGTCCTCAGCTTCATCGCGCATAAGGTCCAGCGCAACATCCGCGAGCTCGAGGGAGCGCTGACCCGAATCCAGGCCTTCGCCGCGGTTCACCAGCGGCAGATCGATGAAGAGGAGGCGGCGCGACTGCTCGCCGACATCATCCCGGCCGGGACTCGCAAGCCGATCAACGTCGAACGCATCCAGGCGCTCGTCGCCGATTACTACAACGTCACGCTCGAAGATATGAAGGGAAAACGCCGCGACAAGCACATCGTCTTCCCGCGCCAGGTGGCGATGTTCCTGGTCCGCGAAGAGACGCCGTCTTCGCTGCCGGCGATCGGCAAGGCCTTCGGCGGGCGAGACCATACGACAGCGCTGCACTCGATCGAGAAGATCGCCAACGAGCTGAAGGAGGACGAGCGATTGCGGTACGAGGTTCAGGCCATCCGCGAGAAGCTTTACGTCCAGTGAGCCGGGTTTCCACACTTTGTTCGAGTGGCCTTGGGATGTTCGGCGCGGCGGTCACCGGCAGTCGATTCGTCCCCAGTGCGTCAACAGCACTTCGTCGGTCACGCCGCCGATACCCAGACCTTATGCACCTAACAGCTCGATCTGTAAATGATCTCGACATCCACAGTCTGCACAGCGCTTACTGTTATCTACTACGAATAAGTTCATTTAAGAGAATCTCTAAGAACGGGGGACAACTGTCTTGAATGCCAAAGTAATCGCAGCCCAGATGAAGGTCACCTGCAGGCCGGCAGTGTTGGGTCAAGCGCTGCAAGTCGTATCGCGAGCCATCTCGAGCCGAACCACGCTTCCCATCCTCAACAACATCCTGATCGAGACCACTGCGGATGGACTGGCCCTGAGCGCGACCAACCTCGAGATTGGCATTCGCAAGGTCGTGCCGGCAGAAGTGTCGATGGAAGGCGCGACCACAGCGCCTGCGCGACTACTGACCGACTTCGTCAGCACCCTACCGGACCAGGACCTGGAGATGTCGCTTGACGGAGCAACGCAGTCACTGAGCCTGCGGTGCGCGCGCTTCGACACGCACATCAAGTGCATCGAGGCTGAAGAATTTCCGCCGGGTCCCCGTCCTGACGAGGGTGACCGGATGGAGGTCGCGCTGGACGAGCTGGTCAGCGCGGTCGAGCAGACGCAGATGGCGGCCTCGACCGATGAGGCGCGGCCGGTGCTGACCGGGGTGTTGGTCCAGATACAGGGCGGCAGCCTGACGCTGGCCGCGACCGACGGTCACCGTCTGGCGGTGCGCAAGCTCGCTGCCACCGGGGCTCCCGACCTGGAAGCGAGCCTGATCGTGCCGGCGCGGGCGCTGGCCGAGCTCTCGAGGGTGCTGAAGGGGGAGCCAGGCAAGGTCGAGGTGATCATCTCGAAGGCTCGCAACCAGGTCTTTTTCCGGGCAGGCAGCTCTGAGCTGACCTCCAGGCTGATCGACGGAAAGTATCCCAACTACGCACAAGTTATCCCCAGCAAGAGCTCAACCAAGGTGCGCGTTTCCACAAGCGAGCTCACACAGACCGTTCGCGCCGTTTCGCTCTTCGCCCGCGACAGCGCCAACGTGATCCGGGTCAAGGCCCAGCCCGGGGCGCTGGTGCTGTCGGCCACGACCAACGAGGTCGGGGACAGCAAGGCCGAGATGACCGCGGACGTCGATGGTTCCGACATCCAGATCGCGTTCAATGCCCGCTACGTCCTGGATGCCCTTGGAGTGATCGGGGAGGACGAGGTCGAACTGCTTTTCGACGGCCCCCTGAGCCCGGGGCTCCTCAGACCGCCGGGCAAGGAGCACTACCTGTACGTGATCATGCCCGTGCGGGTCGCCATGTCCTGACGCGGAGTGCAACTCCGCCGTCTGGGACTTAGAAACCACCGGAACTACGCCCAGCTAGACCTGATCCCCGGGCCGGGGCTCAACGTCTTCATCGGCCCCAACGGGCAAGGCAAGACGAACCTGCTCGAAGCCGTGGCCATGCTCGCCCTCTCCTCCTCCCCGCGCTCGCGGCGAGAGCTCGAACTGATCGGCCCGGTGGCGCCGATGTCGCGCATCGAGGCGGAGGTGGAAAGCGCCGGCCTCAAGGCTGAGCTCGCGATCACCTTGAGTCTCGAGGGCGACCGGGCGCGGCGGGTGATCGAGGTGGACGGCATCCGGCGCAGGGCGTTCGACCTCCCAGGCCGGTTTCGGGTGACCCTGTTCTGGCCCGATGACCTGGGCCTCGTCAATGCAGGACCGGAGCAGCGGCGGCGGTTTCTGAACCAGATGCTCGTACAGGTCGAGCCCGGCTACGCCCGGGCCCTCGCCGGGCTGAAACGCGTGCTCGAGCAGCGGAACAGCCTGCTCAAGAAGATCGCCGCCGGCGAGGAGGCCCAGGACGTCCTGGAGGCATGGAACCAGGAGCTCGTCCGAATCGGCGGCGAGGTCGTGGCGGCCAGGGCTGCGGCGGTCCTGGAGCTGGAGCCCGAGGCGGCCAGGTATCACGCTGAGATCGCAGCCGGTGAGCGCCTGGAAATCCGCTACGAAGGCCCTCCGGAAAACCTCGCAGAAGCTGTGCATAACTCCCTGGCGGATGATCTCCGCCGGGGGTCGACCACGGTCGGCCCGCACCGCGACGACATGCGCGTGCTGCTGGGTGGACAGGAGGCGCGCGCCTATGCGTCGCAGGGGCAGCAGCGCACGGCGGTGGTGAGCCTGAAGCTGGCGGAAGCAGCGCTCGTCACGGGGCGCACGGGACAGCGTCCCGTACTCCTGCTGGACGACGTTCTGTCCGAGCTCGACGCCGAACGTAGGGCTGCGCTCCTGCGCCAGGTCGCCGAGGGGGGCCAGGTCATCATCACCTCGGCCGAGGCCGGCCCTTTTCCGCCCGATCTCATTGCGAACGCGATGGTCTGGATGGTCAACCAGGGCAGGATCCAGCCCTGTGGATAAGTTGGGCAATATCCTGCCGAGAGTGCTGCGCAGGCAGCCTGACGGGACGAGGCTGATCGGAACCCAGGTCGCCTCTGCCTTCCGCACGGTGATCGGTCCGGAACCGGCGAGTTTGTGTGACGAGATCGAGCTTCATTCCGGAACGCTGGTGGTCACGACGTCCAGCCCGGCGCTTGCCCATCAGCTGCGCCTGGACTCGGAGACCATCATGGGGCGGCTGAACCATCTCGGGCTGGGCCGGAAGGTGCGCACGCTTCGGGTGAGGATCGGTCGCTCGACCCCGTCCCAATGACCATCCGGCTGGGCGCGGACCAGCGCGTGGCCGTGGAGATCGGGGGCGGCCCGATCCGCGTGGTCGCGGGCGCCGGCACCGGAAAGACGGCCGTGATCGCGGAGCGCTTCCGCCGCCTGGTGGGCTCGGGCGCACCGGCCGGTTCGATCCTCGTCATGACCTTCACGGAGCGCGCCGCCGCCGAGATGCGGATGCGCATCGAAGACCTCATCGACGCGACCGCTCCGGCGGTGGGCACCTTTCACTCGGTCGCGATGGGTTGGCTTCGCGCGGACGGCGGAGCGGTGGGCGTCCCGGCCGGGTTCCGGATCCTGGCCGGCGCCGAGCGCTGGATCCTCGCCCGCGAGCTCATGTGGGAGCTTGGCGACAGCGCGCTCGCCGGCGACGAGCGTCCGGACGACCTGGTCGCGCCCGCCCTTCAGATGCTCGAGCGGATGAAGCAGGAGCTCGTGCCGATCGGTCGCCTTGCCGCCTGGGCCGCGTCGAGCGACGACTCCGAGCGAGCCGAGCTCATGCACGCGTCCGTCCGCCTCCTCCGCGCCTACGAGAAAGAATGCAAGAAGCGGCGCCTGCTCGACTTCGAGGACCTGCTCGTGCTGGCGGTGCGGATGCTCGAGGAGAGCCCCTCGCTGCTGGCCAGGTACACCGAGCGCTACCTGCACGTCCTCGTCGACGAATACCAGGACCTGAACCTGGCTCAGGAGCGCCTGGTCGAGCTGATCGCGTCGCGGAGCCAGCCGTTCGTGGTCGGAGACGACGATCAGTCGATCTATCGATTTCGCGGCGCGTCGCGGGCCAGCCTCGAACGATTCCACGCTCGTTTTCCAGAGGCGAGGACGATCACCATCGGACGCAACCGGCGCAGCTCCCGGCGGATCGTGTCCTCAGCGTCCGCACTGATCGCGAACAACCCCGATCGACTTCCGAAGCAGCTGCTTTCCAGCGTGCCGGGACCAAAGGTCGAGCTGTGGCTGTGCCCAGACGGGGCGACGGAGGCGGCCGCTATCGCGGACCACGCGGCCGCATTGGTCAAACGTGGAACATCGCTGCGCGAGATCGCGGTCCTGTGCCGGACCAACGCGATCGCCCGGCCGATCGCGACGGCCCTCGCGGCGCAAGGCCTGCCTCACGTCGTGATCGGCGGTCACGGATTTCACGACCGGCCCGAGATCCGAGACGTTGTCGCGCTGCTGCGGGTGCTGCGCGATACCGGCGATGTGGTCGCGATCGCTCGGGCCATCACGCGCCCGCCGTCGAGCCTCGATCCCACGGCCGCCCTGACCGTGCTGCGGGATCGCGGAGAGAATTCGCCGCTCGACGCGATCAAGGCGTGGCCTCCAGCGGCAGGTTTTGCTTCCCTGCTCGAGGAGCTTGCGTCCGAGGCGCTGCGACTCGACGTGCGCGACCTGTTCTTCGAGCTGATGAACCGGACGCGCTACATGGACGTGATCGCTCCCACGCTCGAGGCGAGCGAGGCCGCGCGCGTCACGGCCAACGTGAGCCGGTTCGCCGAGATGATCGCCGAGTTCGCCGAGACATCGGATGATCGCTCGCTGGTTGCGTACATGCGGCACCTCGACCTGGTGTTGCTCTCGGGAGAGGATGAGGAGCCGGCCGCGGTCGAAACAGCCGGCGACGCGATCCATGTGATGACGATCCACCAGGCCAAAGGGCTCGAGTTTGAAGCCGTCTTCGTGCCTGGCCTGGTCGAGGGACGTTTGCCTCAGTCAGGACGGTCGCCTCGTTTTGAGCTGCCGCCGGCAGTGCTCGAGCCGCTCGTCCGCGGCCGCGAGGACGTCGTCGGCGAAGAACGTCGGCTGCTCTACGTGGCGATGACGCGGGCCAAGCGTCATCTCTACCTGACGCGCGCCTCGCACTACGAGGGCGGCCGGAGGTGGCGGGACTCGCGCTTCCTGGAAGAGGTGCGCGCGGCGGGAGCGGGGACGGTTTGCGACCGCATTTTCGAACCCATTCCCGGGCCCCTCTCCCCGACCCTCTCCCCTAAAGGGGAGAGGGAGATTCTTCTGTCGTACAGCGCGATCGCCGCCTATCGCGATTGCCCCCGCCAGTACTGGTACCGACAGGAGCAGCGCCTCCCGGTCGTGCAGAGCGCCGAAGCCGTCCACGGGATGATCCTCCACGAGGTCTTGCGCCAGGCAGGCGAGGCCCGGCGGACCGGGGGCCCCGTCACGGCCCAGATGCTGAAGCTGATTCACGAAGAGGTCTGGAACCGGCAGGTCTTCCCGGACGAGCGACGGGCGGCGACGTTCAAGCGGCTGGGCATGGGGTGGCTCGAGGCGTATCGAAAACAGGGTGGGTTCGACGCCGCGCCTGAGCTCCTGGAGCATCCCTTCAGCGCGAAGGTTGACGGCTGGACCTTACGCGGCGTCATCGACCGGATCGACCACACGGAGTCCGGGTGGCGCATCGTCGACTACAAGAGCGGCCGGCCGATCGCTCGCCGGCGTCGCGATCTCCAGGTGGCCCTGTACGCGCTGGGCGCCACGACCGCGCTGCGCCTGGCCCCGGTCGAGCTCGAGGTGGTCTACCTGGCGAGCGGGGACACCATCAAGGTCGAGAAGGTGGCCGATCTGGTCGCCGAGGCCACGAAGCAGGGCGCTGAGGTGGCTGCGGCGGTGAGGGAGGGAAATTTCGAGGCGAGGCCCGAACGCCGGCGCTGCCGGCTGTGCCCCTACCGGCTCGCCTGCGCCGAAGCCCTGTAGCGCGCCGCCAGGAGCAGGCATTCGCGAGCGATGTCGGATGAGGCGTAGGGGTGCGCGAGGTCCTGCGCCTTCCGCGACATCTCGCGCCACGTCGGGCCGCCTTCCGCCAGGACCCTGACCTCATCCAGCAGGTCGGAGTCCTTGGGCGCGAATGCTCCAAAGCCTGAGTCCACGACGTAGTCGACGTTCGGGGTCTCCTGGCCGGGAAGAAACCCGGTGATGAGAAGCGGCAACCCGGTGGCCAGAGACTCGGCGATCGCGCCGGGGCCTGCCTTGGTCACCACCATGTCGCAGGCGCGCATGAGCTCGGGCATGTAATCGACAAAGCCGAGGAGCAGGGTCGGCGTCGCAAAGCGATGCTCGGCGAGCCGGCGGCGCAGCTTCTCGTTGCGTCCGCACACCACGACCACCTGCCACTGGAACGGTTCGGTCGCGAGCGCGCGCACCTGCTTTTCCAGGTGACCCACCCCGGCGCCGCCGCCCATCACCAGCACCGTGAAGCGTCCTTCGTCGAGACCAAATCGCCGGCGCAGCGCCTGCTTTTCGCCCGGCGCCGGCGGACGGAACCGAAGGTCGACCGGAAGACCGAGCAGCTTGATCCGGTCTGCCGGCACTCGCCGCCTGAGGGCCACCTTGCGCGCGAGCTCGGTGGGAGCGATCACCAGGTCAGCGCGGCTGAAGGTCCAGCCGCGGTGAAAGTCGACGAGGTCGGTGATGACCGTCATGAGCGCGCGAGGACGCCCGCTCTTTCGAATCGCCTGGTGGCTGATGTGGTTCAGCAGCGGATGCACTGAAAGAACCACGTCCGGGTCGTGGTGGTTCAACAGCTCGAGCACCGACTTGCGCACCGCGGGCCCGAACACCGCGCGCAGCGCGGCGAAGGCCGGCCTCGTGTTGCTCGTGTGGTAGACGGCGCCCCAGGCCGCCCGTGACCGGCGGATCATCGGCGAGTAAAGGGAAGCCAGCCTCTTGACGACGGCGGGTCCCTGACCCATCAGGGGGTCGGCGACGGTGACGACACAGCTTGGATCGAGCAGCTTCAGCGCGTCGGTCAGGGCGCGTGCGGCGGCGCGGTGTCCACCGCCGGTGTCACTGAAAAGGATGAGCACCTTGGGCGAGCCGCCGGCCGGGATAGGGGAAAGCGGCGGCGCCTGCGGATGAGCTGAGTCCGTCGGCTCGGCGCTTACTTCCGTCGCGCCGCGGCGCGGCGCGCGATCCAGCGCATGTTGTACTGCGAGAGCAAGAACGTAACGAAGATCATGGCGGCGATCCCGATGCTGACCCACAGGATCGTCCGCTTGGCGAGCTCCCCAGGGGGGAGCGGCGGGGAACCGGCCAGGTTCTCCTGGATGATGAAAACGGCCAGGTCCTTGACGTCCTGGTCGGTCAGGCCGGCGTTTCCGCCCTTGGCCGGCATATCGGTCGACCTCGGGTCGGTCGCCTGGTGCTTGCGCCCGTTCGTGATGATGTCGATCAGGAAGGTCAGGTCGAGCGGGTTCGATATGCCGGGCAGCTTCTCGATCGGGTTGAGGGAGGGACCGATCCCTCCCGTGAGGCTGGAGCCGTGGCAGGTGGCGCAGTTCTGGCCGAAAAGCGTGGCGCCCCGGGCGGGGTCGCCCGGTAGTGCCGCGCTGCTTGGGGGGGTAGGCGAGCTGTCGGCGAGGGTCGTGACCGCCGTCAGTCCGACCAGCGCCGGGACAGCGAGCGCCACCAGCGCAGACAGCTTCAGGCCCTTCGGAAGGCGCATGCCGGACCAAATCATAGCTTCCCCCATTCTCGGCGCTCGGCGGGAATAGCTGCTGGGCGCGTAAGTTTTAGTGGTTATGGCATCGTGCTCGCCGGTCTCTCGTTCCGGTTTCTGCTGCGTCTCTCGACGCTGGCTTGACGCGAGATCGGCCTACCGTGGCTGAGCCGACTCGACTGATCTCTGACCCGGCCGCCCGGCGGCGGATCGCGGTCATCTCCATGCACACGTCGCCTACGGCGTCGCTAGGCCAGAACGCAAACGGCGGCCTCAACGTGTACGTACGACAGGTCTGCAACGCGTTCAGCGACCGCGGCATCGCCACCGACATCTTCACCCGCAAGCAGTCGGCCGAGGATCCGGACGTGGAACAACTCGCTGAGCTGTCCCGTGTCATCTACCTGCCGGCAGGCAGAGGCCTGGACAAGTACTCGCTGTACGGAGAGGTGCCTGCCTTTGCCACCCGCATCCTGGACTTCGCGGCGCGCGAGAACATCAACTACGACCTCCTGTACTCGCACTACTGGCTTTCGGGCGAGGTCGCCTGCCTGCTTCGCCCCGAGCTGGCGACGGGCTGGGCACACATCGCCCACACGCTCGGCCTGGTCAAGAACCGCACCCTCGCGACGGGCGCGCGACCTGAGCCGCAGCTCCGGATTCGCGTCGAGGGAGAGATCGCGCAGCAGGCGAACCTGCTCATCGCCTCGACCGCGGACGAGGCGCACGAGCTGATCGACGGCTATCATGCCGACCCGGAGCGCGTCTTCATGGTCCCGGCCGGCGTCGACCTTTCGATGTTCCAGCCGATCGATCGTGCTGACGCGCGAGCTCAGATCGGTTACGGCAGCGGCCGGCTGCTGCTCTTTGTCGGCAGGCTCGAGCGGCTGAAGGGAGTGGAGGTCGCAATCCGCGCCTTGTCCCTTCTGCGCGATCGCCTGCATGACGACGTGAGACTGCTCATCCTCGGCGAGGACAGCCACGAGGGTGAAGAGAGCGAGAAGGAACGTTTGAAGGCGATCGCCGTCGAGGTCGGTGTACGCGATCGCGTGGACTTTGTTGGTTCGGTCGCTCACCACGAGCTGCCTTACTTCTATGCCGCAGCGGACGTGTGCGTGATGCCGTCTTACAGCGAGTCGTTTGGCCTGGTCGCGCTGGAAGCGCAGGCATGCGGTTGTCCGGTGGTGGCTTCCGGTGTATCGGGGCTGCGCTCAGTGGTGCGGGACGAGGTCAGCGGCTACCTCATCGACGACCACGATCCCGCCATGTATGCGGAGCGAATCGGACGGCTGCTCGCGGATCGAGAGCTCGCGCAGCAGATGGGCAGGCGGGGACGCCTTCTTGCTCAGCGCTTCTCGTGGGCGCGAACGGCCGACCGCCTCGAGGGGCTGTTCGACCAGGTCGTCGAAAGCAATCAAGCCTTGGTCCAGGCCGGCGCCCGGCAGGAATACGGAAAGGCCTGAAGGTCGAAACGGGTCAGCGCCGTCGGGCGTGTCCCGTCCGCATTCATCAGCCAGACCTGGTCGCCGCTGATAAAGGCGATCTGGTGGCCGTCCGGCGAAGGCACCGGCGAGGCGAGGTCGACAGTCGGATCCGACGGCAGGCCTGAGGCTGGGTTCAACACCGCGGGCGGCGCAACGACGTTCACGACGAAGGCCTTGTGCGTCGTGCCTCCCGCGAGCTGTGCGGCTGCCGCGAACACCATGTGCGTCGAGTCCGGCAGCCAGGCCGGCGAGGCGAGGTCTCCGGTGGCGACCGTGGTCGTGGCGCCGGCCCCGGTCAGGTTTCTCACCCGGAGGCTCACCAACCCCGCGTCGCTCCGCAGGTAGGCGACGCGATTTCCCGAAGGCGCCCAGCTGATGTCGCTGATCGGACCCGTGTCGAGCGCGAGCTGGTAGCGCGCCCGCAGGCCGACCTCGTATCCCCACAGCACGTTGGCCGCCGCGGATCCCTGGATAAAGGCGACCCGCAAGCCGTTGGCCGCCACGGTCGCTTGAATCACGTTGGTGGCTATGACCTCGTTGACTCCGTCGGCTCTCACCCGGTGAAGGGTGCCTAGGTCGTCGAGGTACACGTAGCCCATGTCCGAAGCGAGGGCGGCGGCCCAGGTGCCTTTGAAGTCGAGCTGCACGTTGCTGCTTCCGGGCACGAGCTCCGACCACACCTCACC
The DNA here is from genome assembly GCA_035602315.1 of Candidatus Dormiibacterota bacterium. Taxonomy (GTDB): domain Bacteria; phylum Chloroflexota; class Dormibacteria; order Dormibacterales; family Dormibacteraceae; genus Palsa-870. The sequence continues at coordinate 13,255 of DATNML010000073.1, read as the reverse complement.
GTCTCCCTGGATCAGCAGCCGATCGCCGGCGGGCGACCAGCTGAATGCGCGGACGGCGCCCGTCTCGGACAGCTGGCGGGGAAAGCCGGTGTCGTTGACGATCCACAACGCCCCCGGCGCGCCACCAACGCCGTCGGTCGCAAAGGCAACCCAATTTCTCAGAGGGCGCAGCGCACCGGTCGTGAAGTTGATCGTCTGGTCGCGGTCCAGCTGGTTGCCGTCGATGTCGAGGGCGGCGTTGTTGACCGCAAGCTGGTAGATGGTGTTGGGGGCCAGCAGCTGCGAGGGCGCGATGATGGCCCGACGACCGTCTGCCGGGTCCAGTCGCACGTTGAAAGGAAGGCTCGGGTTGAACGTGAACGCCGACCGCAGCGTGGCCGGATTCATCTCACGAGTGAAGTCGACCGTGATGTAGGCGGCGGGATCGATTCCCGACTCGTGATCCGAGGGAGTGGAGGCGGCGAGGGTGGGTGGGCGCTCGGTGACAAACGACCAGTGGTGTCGAAGCGAGTAGGCATTGCCCGCGAGGTCTCGATAACCCGCGTCGAGTATCACCTCGTACGTGGTGCTGGCTCTCAGCGATGGGTGCTCATAGGCGAGCTGGCGGGCGCTGAGCCAACGCACTGTGCCGGTGGTGGTGGGGAGCAGGTGCAGCCGGCTTTCCACCGACGCCTGGTCGACATCGTGGTCGAAGGTGATCTTGACCGGGGCCGCCGTCGAGACATCGATCGTGCCCCGCTGCGGCGCATAGTCGACGATCTGCGGCGGGTTGCCTCCACACGCGGTGATCGGGATCAGCAGAATCACGCCCACCGCCGCGCCCAGGAGATGGCGCACCTTGCCTGGGCCCTCCCTCCTCCCGGTCGGCACCTCCCCCAGCCGACGCACCTTAGCCGAGGTTAAGCGCGAAATGAGCCGGATGCAACCCACCCTGTTAAGGCTACGGATGCCTTAGAGGTGGGACTTGAGCCGGGCCCTCATCTCCTGCGCCAGCTGCTCGAGCCGCGAGGAATCGACGAACAGCAGCGAGATGCTTGGGATCTGGTCGATTGCAGCTTCGATTCCCGCCAGCGATGGATCAGCGGCGCCCAGGATGTCCTTGACCTTGCGCGCGCGGTTGCCGAGGGAATCCTCAGCCATCGCCTGCAGCTCGGCCACGATGGTCGCCCAGTCCAGCTGCGGTCCCGATGAGCGGGGCGGCGCGGTCGGCGCGACCTGGACCGTCTGCGGCGTGGGCTGCGAGTAGCCCGAGTAGGACCCGGTTGGAATTTGAGCGGTCGGCGGCTCGGCCGGCATGACCGGCATCGTCGCGACGGTCGGGCTGACCGGCTCAGGCGCGGGAGCCATCGACGGCGCGGGCTGCGACTGGGAAGACTGAGGGCCCCTGGATCCGCGCTGCCCGCCGACGATCTCGTCGACGTCCAGCGGCGGGTGCTTGGTGGCGTCGGCCGACTTGACCTCGATCATCGCCGCCGGGTCGTCGCACAGCGCGAGCGCACGGTCCGGCTTGTCTGAGATATCGCGTGACTCGCTCGTGTACGCGCCCGCGAGCTCGCCGTCGGACAGGATGATGACACCGGTGCCGGCGGCCGACCGGATCATCACGCTGCCGCTGAGCTTGCGATCACTCAGGAACTTGAGCAGAGCCTTCATGTCCACCCACGCCGCGTAGAGCTCGGTGTACATCGGCCGCGAGACGGTCAGCTCGTAGAGACCGTCGATGAGCTCCGGCGAAAGTCCGACGACGTCGAGCACGCCGTGGCCGCTCGTGACGTCGTCGTTGAACTGCTGCAGCGCCTGCTTGCCCAGGACCAGGCTGCCCGCGTCGGCGGCTCCGTCGTACATGCACTCGAGTGCCGAGCCATCCCGGAAAAGGATCAGCCCCGACGCGTCGTCGGTGAGCAAGCGCACGTAGCCGGTGTAGCCCTCCTTCTCGAGGGTCGTGATCAGGCGAGGGAAATCAACGAACGACGTCTTGAGCGAGTCATAGATGATCTGCCCCGCGGGCACAGGAATCGGCTCGCGTCCGTGCTTCGGCTGCGGGCGGTGCTTCACGCCACGTCTTGGTTGGGGTGCTTCCAACTTCCTCTCCGGTTCAGCATGATCTTTGCGTTCGGCACGTGCCTCGACCCTCTCCGGCTCGGGCTCGGCCTTGGGCTCCGCCCTCGACTCGCCAGCGCCAGGCTCGCGAGGCGCTGATTCCGCGGTCTGGACCAGCTCCGAGATCCCGGCTTTGACGGATTCGTCGGCGGGTAGCTTGGCCTTGGCGTCAAACTCGAAATCGCCCTTGGTCCAGTGAAGGGCGCTGACGACGGCTTCATCGCCCGCCTTGCCATCGCCCTGGGCGTGGAAAAGGTGGCCGAACAGAAAGTAAAGAGACGTGGTCGAGTCCCCGTTCCCATTGCGGACGGTAAGGGTACCTGTGGAGCGCTCACCCTGAGCAGCCTCCAGAAGCGATCGAAGGGGAATTTCGGCCAACGAGCCGTGTGACTGCAAGAGCCCACTCCTGAGATCGGCCCAGCCCGATCGGGGGATTAAGAGAAAGTTAGTATAGATATCGAGATCAGATCCGCGCGTCCGGAGCCGCCTGAACTACCGCTCGCTGCCCGGCCGTCGCCCGCGCGGTTGCTGCTGATTCGCCACGGCCAGTCGACGTGGAACCGCGAGCACCGAATTCAGGGCCAGCTCGACCCGCCACTCTCCGACGAAGGCCGCCGTCAGGCCGAGCGCGTCGGACAGCGCCTCGCCGGCCGCCGCTTCGCGGGCTTCTATTCGAGCGACCTCAAGCGAGCGTTCCAGACGTCGGAGGCGATCCAGGTGGTGACCGGGTTCGACCCCGAGCCGATGGCCGGGCTACGCGAGATCTACCTCGGTGACTGGGAAGGCCTCCGCACCGAGGAGCTGGGCGAGCGCTTTCCAGACGCGTGGTCGAAATGGAACGAGGAGCCAAATTGGGACCTCGTGCCGGGAGGTGAGGGCGGCGCGCTCTTCGAGAAGCGTGTGGCCGCGGCTCTGGATGCGATTCTCGAGCGCCACCACGATGGCGACGTGCTGGTGGTCACGCATGGAGGCGTCATACAGATCGCGCTGCATCGGGTCATCGGCCGCGCGAGCCGTGGTCTGTTTCCGTTCAAGATCCAGAACGCATCCATCTCCGTGATTGAAAAACGCGACCACGTCCTGATCATCGGCGGCGTCAACGACACGAGCCACCTCGATCATGCACTGGTCACTGAACCAGGCCCCGGATGAACCCATGACCGACGCGCAAGAATGGGACCACGAGCTCGAGGAGAAAGCCTCGGCGGCGCCGCTGCTGCAGACGTGGGCGTGGGGTGAGGTCCAGTCCCGCGCCGGGTGGAAGATCGAGAGGGTCCGTTTGGACGGCGGCGCGATGGCGAGCGTGCAGCTGCGATCAGTCGGGCCCGTCCGCGAGGCCTATGTTCCTCGCGGCCCGGTGCCGGCGAGCCCAAAAGCGATGGATGCGCTCGTCGAGTGGGCGCGGCGCGCAAAGGTGGCGCGCCTCGTCGTCGAACCGGAAGCGCCCGCGACATTTGGAGACACCCTCACCGAGCGTGGCTTTGAGTCGATCGCTCCCACCCAGCCTCAGCACAGCCGCATCCTCGAACTGCGTCCGCCGGACGAGCTGCTGAAGACGTTCAAACACGGACGCCGCTACAACATTCGCGCCGGCCTGCGGCGCGGCGTGCTCGTCACGGAGGGTAAGGACGGCGCGGAGCTCGCCCGCCAGTCGGCGGCGGTGGAGCGGCGGGAGTCCATCCACCTGCCAGGCCGGCGCTACTACGACCTGCTGCTCGAGCTGCTGCCCTGGTGTCGCACCTACGTCGCGTCCGACCCGGCGACCAACGAAGCCCTGGCCACCGTGCTGGTCGCTCGACATGCCGGCCGCGCGTACAGCCTTTTCGCGGGCCGCAGCGGCGCGCGCTCCGAGCTCATGGGCAACGACCTCGCGTGGTGGGCCGCCATCAGCGCCGCGGCCGAAGCCGGGTGTCGTGACTTTGACCTCTGGGGCGTGCCCCCACCCGGCGCCGGCCCGACGCATCCGTGGTACGGGCTGGGCTTCTTCAAAGCCGAGTTCGGAGGCGAGGAGGTGGCGTACACGGGGGCCTGGGAGCGCGTCCTCTCCGGCGCTGGCGCGAAGCTCATGGCGCTGGACAAGCGCTCACGCACCTACATTCGCGGGCTGAAACGCAACATCTCCTAACAATCCTTCAGATCTGTTAGGATTAGAACACGGTGGCTGTGGCTGTCGACTCCTCGCGCAAGGTCCTCGTCGTCGATCCGGACGCGCAGACGCGTCGCGAGATCAAGGGCGCCTGCGAGCAGGACGGCTACCAGGTCGTAGAGGCTGACACCGGCTCGGAAGCGCTGCGCCAGGTCGAGCACTCCCGTCCGAACATCGTTCTGCTCGAGGTCACGCTGCCCGACGGAGCCGGTTTCGACATCTGCCGGGAGCTGCGCAAGATGGACCCGGTCGTGCCGGTGATCATGATGAGCTCCCGCTCCGACGAGATCGACGTCGTGGTTGCACTCGAGATCGGAGCCGACGACTATGTGACCAAGCCGCTGCGCCTTCGCGAGCTGGTCGCGCGCATGACCGCCCACCTGCGGCGCAGCCGTTTTGAGTCGGCGGAGGCGATGCGCAGCCGGCTCGAGTTCCGCGATTTGGTGATCGACATCAACGAGCGGCGGACCTACAAGTCGGGCAAGGAGGTTGAGCTCACCCACACCGAGTTCGACCTGCTTACGTTCCTCGCCAGCAACGCGGGCAAGGTGCTGAGCCGGGAGAAGATCCTGAATTCAATCTGGGGCTACGAATACCCGATCGAAACTCGCGTCATCGATGTTCACATCCGCAACCTCCGCCGCAAGATCGAGAGCCAGCCCTCGCGTCCTTATTACATCCTGGCGGTGCCAGGTATCGGCTACCGGTTCACCAACGCCCGCCCGGCCTAGTCAGGGGTTTTGACGCCTAGCTCACCGAGCGACTCGCGCACGAACCGTCGCTCGGCGATGCGCGGGTGCGGAATCACCAGGTCGCGCTGACTTATCCGCTCGTCACCGAACAACAGGATGTCGACGTCGATGAGGCGGGGTCCCCAGCGCCGCGTCGGCGTGCGACCTCCCTCTCGCTCGACCTCCTTCGATATCCTCAGTAATTGACGCGGGGTGCCGGTCCAGTCCACCTCGATCACCTGGTTCAGGAATCGCGGCTGCTCGGCCACTCCCCACGGCTCGCTTTCGATGACGCGGCTTTGACGCAAGATCCGTGCACCTTTTTGACGCAGACGTCTGCGCGCCGAGCTCAGGTTGCGAGAGCGCCGGCCGAGGTTCGATCCAAGGCCAAGGTAGGCGGTCGTCAACGCATGTGGTCGGCGACGCGTACCACGCGCGTCATCTCGCGCACGTCGTGGACTCGCACGACGTCCGACCCGCGCAGGACGGCGGCCGTGACAGTGGCCGCGGTGCCCTCGACCCGCTCGCCGGCCGGCAGGTCGAGGAGCTTGCCGATGAACGACTTTCGCGACGTGCCGATCAGGATCGGCTGTCCGAGCTCGCGCAATTCCTGCAGGCGTCGCATCACGACCCAGTTCTGCTCCGCCGTCTTGCCGAAGCCGATCCCCGGGTCGATGAGCACCCGCTCGCGCGGGACGCCCGCTCGGAGCGCGCGGTCGATCGCGACGCGAAGAAATCGCTTGATCTCCTCTATGAGGTCGCCGGTGTAGTCCGTTCCGTCCTGGTTGTGCATCAAGACGAGCGCGCAGCTCTGGGCCGCGGCCAGCTCGGCCAGCTCGGGCGATCGCGTCAAACCCCAGATGTCGTTGACGATGGTGGCGCCGGCCGCCACCGCGCGCGAGGCCACCTCCAGCTTGTAGCTGTCGATCGAGATCGGGACGCCGGTCTCCCGAGCCAACCGCGCGACGACCTCTTCCGTCCGCACGATCTCCTCCGCGCCGGTGACCGGTTGGTGGCCCGGTCGGGTGGACTCCCCTCCCACGTCGAGCATGTCCGCGCCTTCCTGCACCATGCGCAATCCCTGGGCGACGGCTCGATCAACGTCTGTGCCCAGGCCGTCCCCGCTGAAAGAGTCCGGGGTCACGTTGATGATTCCCATCACATAGGTGCGTGAGCCCCACTCGAAGCTGCGTCCACCGATGTCGGCGATCACCTGCCGATTATCCTTCGGGTCAACGATGAAACTGCACGAGCTGGCGCGGGGCGTGCCCGGCGAGACCCTGGAAGGGAACGGCGAGGTCGAGATCACCGGCATCGCATACGACTCGCGGCGGGTCAAACCGGGTGACCTGTTCGTGGCCGTCGAAGGCATCCAGGTGGATGGGCATGTTTTCGTGTCGGATGCGCTCGCCCGCGGCGCGGCCGCAGTCGCAGTTGAACGCGACGTCACTCTGCCACCGGGGACTGCAGTCCTTCGATTGCCCTCGACCCGGATCGGCCTGGCGGAGCTGGCGGCGGAGTTCTACGGCCGGCCGTCGCGGAAGCTCAAGGTGGCCGGCATCACCGGGACCGACGGAAAGACGACGACCACGCACATGGCCGAGCACGTGCTGCAGGCGAGCGGCGTGGTCGCCGGCGCGATGAGCACAGTCTCCTTCACCGTGAGTGGTCGGGAGATGGACAACCTCACCGGCCAGACGACGATCGAGGCGCCGGAGGTGCAGGGCTGGCTGGCTCGAATGGTCGAGGCGGGTGTCGCGTACGTCGTCATCGAGACGACGTCGCACGCGCTCGTGCAGGAACGGGTTCGAGGGTGTGATTTCGACGTGGCGGCGTTCACCAACGTCGGCCACGACCATCTCGACTATCACTCGACGTGGGAGGAATACCTCGACGCCAAGGCTCGCCTCATCGACCTGGCCGCGACCTCTGCGGACAAGGGCATCGAGAAGACGGCGGTGCTCAACCGCGACGACTCCAGCTACGAACGACTCGCGCGGCGCCCGATCCCGCGCCGGTGGTCATATGGCCTGACGACGGCTGCCGACCTGCACCCGCTCGACCTCAATGTGACCGCGTTGGGCTCGCAGTTCCGCATGAAGACTCCGCTTGGCGAGACAGAAGTGTCGCTGCACGTGCCCGCTCGCTTCAACATCTACAACGCTCTGTGCGCGGCCGGCGTTTGCCTGGCGCTGGGCGTGCCGCTCGATGCGGTGGGCGCTGGGTTGGCCGGGTTCGAAGGCGTGCGCGGAAGGCTGGAGCCGGTCGACCTAGGCCAGGACTTTCGAGTGTTCATCGACTTCGCGCATTCGGCTGGCGCGCTGGCCAGCGCCCTGGCCGAGCTGCGACCCTTCACGCCAGGACGGCTCATCGTCGTGTTCGGCTCGACGGCACGCTCGGACCACGACCGGCCAGGCATGGGCCGGGCCGCGGCGGAATTCGCCGACTTCTTCATCATCACGACTGACGACCCGCTCGAAGAGGATCCCGTCGAGATCGCGCGCGAAGTGCAGGAGGGCGTGGAGGGAAAGGCGCCGGGGCGCGACTACGAGATCGTGATCGACCGCCGTGCCGCGATCCGGCGCGCGATCGAGCTGGCTAGACCGGGCGACTGCGTGCTGCTCGCGGGGAAGGGCCACGAGCGCACGATGAGGATGGCGTCGGGGTCGGAGCCGTGGGACGAGCGGGCAGAGGCTGAGGCAGCGATCAGGGAGCGGTTGGCCCTCCGCTAGATCGAGAACAGCTCGGGATTCGCCCGCACATATCGAATCCGATCCTCGTCGTGCTCCACGATCCGGACGTCGTACTCCGGGAGCTTGCTCTCGACATATGAGGCGAAAAACGTCTCGATCGTGCCGTCGCGGAGCGACTCTCGCCACGCTGCCTCCTCCGCAGCCACCGGTGCGACGACTTCGTCAATGATCCGTCGGGCATCGTCTAGTCCAAGAAACGAGTAACCGTCGAGGATCAGCTTCAACAAACGCGGATCGGGTTGGTTGAAGAAGTACTGGTGAAGCCCGCCGTTTCCCACCTCCCATTCAAAAAGGCGAGTGCAGATGTACGCACGAACACCGTCGGGCGCTCGCATCAGAGCATCGGGGTCTAACGGCTGATACACGTCGAGCAGGCGCAACCAGAGGTGGTCGTCGAGGGATGTATCGTCCAGGTCTGCAATCAGTTGAGGAGTCAAAGGCGGTAAATCCCGGCGGTCGAATGGCGTACTCAAGCTAACTTGGGCGGCCCGCTCGTAAGGCCGGATCGACTCGCCTGAAGGATCTGTCGATATGTGGCCGAGTAACATGCCACGCCCTCGAGCTCCGACGGTACGTAGAGGGAAACACCGATGCTCCAACAGTCGTAGCCGCCGAGCGCGTCGGCCGTCACCTTGACTCTTAACCGCTGCAGAGCGATGAGGGCTGCCCCAAGTCCCAGGTCGAAGAAGCGCACGCCCTTCCACTCCGGCCGCCAGTTGGTCGCATGTGCCTCGCTCCAGCCCTCGACAAACTCAAGACGATCATCGCTGTCGTAGTAGAGGTGGATTCCAAGCGCAGCGTACTCATCGGTCAGCTGTACCGCCTCTGGCGTCTTCTTGAACAGCCGGCTTGGCTCGCCGAGGATCCTGCGAACCTCGCGCCGGGAGATGCCGAAATCGACCGGTCCCACACCGATCAGCGGCCGCACTTCCCACGGCAAGGTCAGCTCCGGCCGCCGCCGACCATGCGGACGATCTCGACCATATCGTCCTGCTTCAACATCACGGATGCGTACGCGGCCCGCTCGAGGATGGTCCCGTTGTGCTCCACAGCGACCGCTTTTGGGTTTACGCCGAGCTTCTCGAAGTAGGCCAGCAGCGGCATCGCACGGTCCAGCTCGACCTGCTTGCCGTTGATCGTCAGCGTGATCACGGAAGTGTCACTCCCGGCTCCCCTCCCCAGGCTTCGCCGGGACCTTCCCCACGAGGTGGGGAGGTGAATAGGCCGATCGCGGCATAGCCGCCGGCGCCGGCGGCGAGACACCGATCGACGCGCTCCGCGGTGACGCCGCCGATGGCGAGAACTGGGATTCCCGTCGCGCGTGCCACCGCCTCGAGCGCCGATAGGCCTGCGGGCTTCAAATCCGGATGGCTTGCGCTCTCCCAGACGGGACCGAAGATGACAAAGTCGGCGTCCTCAGCCTCAGCTCGCAGGGCGCCTTCGATCGAGTGGACCGAGCGCCCGACCAGGAGCTCGCCGAGCAACTTCCGCGCGTCGGCGACGGAGACGTCGCGTTCGGGGAGGTTGACTCCTGCGGCGCCGCTGGCCAGCGCCACGTCGCACCTCGAGCTGATCACGACCGGCACCGAGGCGGAGGCGACCAGCTTGCGGGCTTCTCTTTCGAGGGCGGCCGTGCTCAGGTCGGGCGCGCGAAGTTGGATCACGGTTGCTTTCGGGGCCGCGCGAAGGCCGGCGCTTGCGCTGGTGACGACTGCCATCGCCACGGGAAGTTTTAAGACGGGCGCGAGATGCCCTCAGCCGGCGAGCTTGGGCTGGCGTCGCCGCGCTGTGGGATGCGCCCGGCGGTGTACGCCTTGCGCCCAGCCTGCACCCCCTCCTTGATCGCCTCGGCCATCAGCGCCGGATCCGAAGCCAGGGCAACAGCGGTGTTGACCAGCACGGCGTCCGCGCCGAGCTCCATCGCCAGCGCCGCGTCCGATGGCGCGCCGATTCCCGCGTCGACGACGACCGGGACGCGAGCCTCTTCGATGATGATGCGAATCTGCTGCAGCGTCTGCAGGCCCTGTCCCGATCCGATCGGAGAGCCGAGCGGCATCACTGTCACGGTGCCGATCTCCTCGAGCTTCTTCGCCAGCACGGGGTCCGCGTTGATGTACGGCAGCACCTTGAATCCTTCATCGACGAGCACGCGGGCTGCCTTCAATGTCTCTTCGGGATCTGGAAACAGGTACCGAGGGTCCGGGATGACCTCGAGCTTGACCCAGTCCGACAGGCCCATCGAGCGCGCGAGCCGCGCGATGCGAATCGCCTCGTCGGCCGTCCGGCACCCGGCCGTGTTGGGCAGGATGCGGTAGCGCTTCCAGTCGATCACGTCGAGGATCGTTTTCTTGTTGGGGTGGTCGAGGTCCAGCCTGCGGAGCGCGACGGTGACCAGCTCGCAGCCCGACGCCTCCAGGGCGGCGAGCATCGACTCGTCGGTCGGGTACTTGCCGGTCCCGAGGAAAAGCCGCGATCGGAGCGCGACGCCCGCGATCACCAACCGGTCCGCGGCGGCGATCGTTTGCATCAGTCCAGCTTAGAGATTTTCTGGCTCGCCCCTCTCCCTGACCCTGTGCGCCAGGCGCATGCAGGATGGGACTTACTGATCGCTCCCCTGAAAGGGGAGAGGGGAATTTAGCTAGGGCAGGTCTTGCTGGACCAGGAGCGTCTTGTCGCGTCCGTACGTCAGGCGCTTGATCGCGTCGTCGACCGAGAGCCACAGCAGCTTGTCGACCTCGATGCCGGGCTTGAACCGGCCTCCCTGCACCTCCATCACCCAGTAGCACGCGACCTTGTCGCGCCCCCGGCGGTCGACGTAAGCGGTGCAGCCGAGCGGGCGCCCGAGCTCGCACTTCAAGCCCGTCTCTTCCCTGACCTCGCGCAGCGCGCAGTCCTCCGGGCTCTCGTCGGGCTCGATCTTGCCTTTGGGCAACGTCCAGTCGTCGTAGGCGGGTCGGTGGATGACTGCGATCTCGGTCTCGCCGGAGCGCGAGCTGCGGCAGACAATGCCGCCGGCGGCTCTGATCACATTCACATCGGCTACGTCCAGGATCTTGGTTGCCAACGTTGCTCCTTCGTAAGCTGAAACGTTTGGGTGGTGGGGCTCCCTTCGTTCATGCCTCTGTGGTGGGCGTCGTCCAATGAGTTTACCTGCAGGGAGCATGATCTCCAACAGTAAGTTTCAAATCGTCGACGTGACTCAGCGATTCCACCAGTGCGCTTATATGCGTTGAGATGTCATCAAAGCTGGCCCGCGAGAGCGATCTGCCGGCGCAGCACCCAGCGGCTCGCGAGGTTGATGCCGAGGACGATGACGACCAGCACGAGCGCCGCCCCCCACGCCTGGTCCTGCAGCGACTTGTAGGGCTGCAGCGCGTACTGGTAAACAGTCAGCGGCAGCGCCTGGAGCTGACTGTTTGGATCGAACACCAGGTGCTGATTTCCGAAAGCCGTGAACAGGAGCGGCGCGGTCTCGCCGGACGCACGCGCCACCGCCAGGAGCGCGCCCGTGATCACACCGGGCACCGCGGCCGGCAGGATGAGCTGAAGCGACACACGCCAGCGCGGAAGACCGAGTGCGAGTCCTGATTCGCGCAGCCCGCTGGGGATGAGCGCCACGGCACCTTCGGTCGTCCGGATGACGATTGGCAACATCAGCACGGCGAGGGCGACCGCGCCGGAGTAGCCGGAGAAGTGGTGCAGCGGAGCGACCAGGAGCGCGTAGGCGAAGAGGCCGATCGCGATCGATGGCGTGCCGACCAGGACGTCGCTCGCCAGCCGGACCCAGCTCGCCCACCGCGCGACGCCATACTCGGCCAGGTAGACCCCGCCCAGGATCCCGATCGGGATCGCCATCAATGAGGCGAGGCTGACGAGGATCGCCGTGCCCACGATGGCATCTGCAACCCCACTGCCAGGAACGCCGACCGGGCGGAACGAGTTCGTGAAGAACTCGAGGTGCAGCGCCGGCGGAAGCCCCTTGCTGACGGTGAACCAAAGGATCAGGCCGAGCGGAATGAGCGCCAGCAAAGTCAGCGCGTACATGACCGCGAGCCAACCACTGCTTGCGTACCGGCGCCGCGCGTTGCGGTTCATGCGGCGCGACTCACCTCTCGCGAGGTCGATCGCACCAGCAGCAGTGCGACGACGTTGACGATGAGGGTGACGAGGATGAGCACCAGCCCGAGCTCGATCAGCGCCGCCGGGTGATACACGCCGGTCGCCTCCGTGAACTCGTTGGCGATCACGGCGGAGAGCGTGTATGCGGGCGCGAAGATCGATGGCGGCATCGCGTGGTTGTTGCCGATCACCATGGTGACGGCGATCGTTTCGCCGAGGGCCCGACCCAGGGCCAGGATCGTCGCGCCGAAGATGCCGGCGCGAGCGGCCGGCAAGATCACGCGCCAGGTGGTTTCCCACCATGTCGCGCCGAGGGCGACCGCATTCTCCTTCAGGCCGCGGGGAACAGCCCTGATCACGTCGCGCGAGATCGCGGATAGGGTGGGCAGGATCATCACCGCGAGCACCAGCGACGCGTTGAAGAGGCTTCGCACGCCCGGCTGCGAGAGCCAACCGATAAAACCGAAGTGCTCGGAAATCGGGACCTCCAGGTGCGCGTAGGACCAGGGCGCGAGCACGTAAAGAGCCCAGATCCCATACACGACGCTTGGAATCGCGGCCAGCAGCTCGACGCCGGTGCCGATGACACCTCGGATCCCCTGCTGACCCTGCTCGGCGAGCGTGACCGCAACTGCGACTCCGACCGGGAGGGCAAGCGCGAGCGCCAGGAAGCTCGTGGCCACGGTGCCGAAGATCGCGGGCAGGGCGCCGAACGATTCTGTGACCGGGTTCCAGTCGGTGCCGGTGAGGAAGCCCAGGCCGTACCGGCGCACGGCCGGGGCGGCTTGCTGGAAGAGGATGACGACGATCACGACGACGATCAAGGGCGCGACTGACGCCACCGCGGCCGTCAAGGTGCGGAATCGATCCGGCACTCGCCTTGGCGGCGGAATTACGACCGTGCTCTCGACGGCGGTCGCCACCTAACTAGCCTGGCTCGGAGAGCGCGGTCGCCCCGCCTTTGCGGTCAAGGCGGTACCCGATGCCCCGGACGGTCACGATCTCGAACGGGGCCACCCCGGCGAACTTCTCGCGCAGCCAGCGGACGTGCACATCTATTGTCTTCGGGTCGCCCGAGAACTCGTGGCCCCAGACGTTTTCGAGCAGCACGTCGCGGCTGTGGACGCGACCGGGGAACGCCAGCAGGTACGACAGGAGGTCGAACTCGCGGGCCGTGAGCTTGACGTCGCGGCCGTCAAGGAGCACCCGCCGCGCCGCGCGGTCCAGCGTGAACTCATCGATCGAGTCGCGCTCCGGGATCGACCTGGGATCGTTCGCCTCTGGCGAGGCTCGGCGCAGTACCGCGTTGACGCGGGCGAGCACCTCGCGGATCGAGAACGGCTTTGTGATGTAGTCGTCCGCGCCCAGCTCCAGGCCGACGATCTTGTCGACCTCGGCGTCCTTGG
>DATNML010000072.1:0-2993 GCA_035602315.1 Candidatus Dormiibacterota bacterium | reverse complement strand
CTTTGGTTTGGGCCAGATCGTGCTTCACGTCCTGCAGATCGTCATCTTCATGGTCTTCGGGGGTTTTGCGCTGTTGGTGATGTCCGACTTCGGCGGACTGCGCCGGCCGCGGGCGATCGCGTATTTGACCGCGACCCTGGTGGGGGCGGTGCTGATCGCGCTCGGCACGCTGGTCTCGCAGAACGTCGTCCTCGCGGGTGCCATGATGCTGCTGGTCGGCTTTGCGATCTCGTTCGCCAGTGTCTTCGGCGGCTATATCGCGGCGGCGCAAACCGGACTGCTGCTGGCGTTCGTGATCGCGTTGTCGGTTCCCGCGCCGGCCAACGCGGTGCCCGCGCGCATTGCTGGCTGGGCATTCGCCGGGATCCTCGCGACGCTCGCCGCCGTCTTCCTCTGGCCGCGCTTCGAGCGCGTCAAGTTGCGGCAGCACGCGGCGAAGGCGTGTCTTGCCGTCGCGAACCTCGTCGATGGGCTTCGACTGGCCGCCGGCGATCGAGATCTGCCACGACTGCTGGAGGCGGCACGGAGCGCGGAGGCGTCGGCCCGTCAACAATATGCCGCCACCGCCAAGCGTCCGGCGGGTCCGACGCGCCGTGATCGCGCATTCGTCCACCTGCTGATCGAGCTGCAGCAGATGGTCGACATCGTGGAACACCCCTTCGAGCAGACACGCAGCGCCACCCCACCGGGCATCGAGGACACTGATCGTCTCGTCGGAGCGACGGTGGCAGCGCTGCGGTCGAGTGCTGAGGTCTTGACCGGCGGCGCGGCCCCGGATCTGCGTGCCGTGGAGGAGGCCCGCGAACGCCACCGGGTGGCCCTCGATGGTTGGGCCAGCGAGCAGCTGCGCGCCGGCCGTCCCGCCGATCAGGTGCTGGGCGGCCTCGACGTCGATCACACGCTTCGCGTCGCCTCGTACCTCGCGATCTCCCTCGGCAGCAATGCCGTCATCGCCGCCGGCGGCCGGCCGGAGGAAGAGATCGTCCTGCCGGTCTCCACGCCGCGGCTCGAAGGGGTCAGCGGCACGACTACCAGGGTGTTGCGAGCCATTCGAACCCACCTCACACCCACCTCGACCGTCCTGCAGCGCAGCCTCCGGGTGGCGATCGGCCTGGCCCTCGCCGTCTGGCTCGCCCGCAGCCTTGGACTCTCGCACGCGTTCTGGGTCGTGCTCGGGACGCTCCAGGTGTTGCGCTCTACCGCGCTTGGCACCGGCCGTACCACCCTCCAGGCCCTGGCGGGGAACGTGATCGGGGTCGTGATCGGCGGAATCTTCGCCGTGCTCGCCGGCAATCATCCGACGGTGATGTGGGTGGCGCTGCCCTTCGCCGTCTTCCTCGCGGCCTATGCCGCCACCACGGTCGGATTCATCGCGAGCCAGGCCGCCTTCACGATCAACCTGATCATCGTCTTCAACCTCATATCGCCGGCGGGCTGGCAAGTGGGCCTGGTGCGCATCGAGGACGTGGCCGTGGGTGCCTTGATCAGCATCCTGGTCGGCCTACTGCTCTGGCCGCGCGGCGCGCGACGGGAGTTTGGTCGCGCGGTGGCCGGGTTCTATCGTGCCGTCTCCAATTACCTCGAGGCAGCGTTCGACCGCGTGCTCGACTTCGAGCCGCCCGCGAGCCTCGAACCGGCGCGCCGGGTCGCGATCGAGGCGCGCGAGCGCGCCGGCGAAGCCTTCGATGCCTTCCTCAACGAGCGGGTGGCCTCACCGCTCGATCCACAAACGGCGGGCTTCCTTCTGTCGGAGGGCAACCATGCCATGCTCGCCGCCGAACTGCTCGATGTCGTCGCCGGCCGCATGGGATACCGCGCGGGAGGCTGCGTCGATGGGGCACGCGTGGTTCATACGCAAGAGACCGTCCTGCTGAAAAACCTGGTGGCCCTCGCCGACCGGTTGGCTCTCGAAAATGCGCGGCCTATCCAGGACCCGGTCTCTCCCGAGGCCTTACGCTCGGCTGCGCTCGATTGCCTGCGCCGCTGGCGTAACGACGATCGGGCGGGACGAGGCGCGATGGCCGTGGTGATCGCCGCGGAGTGGGTGCAGAACATCGCCCGCTTGGAGGAGGACCTGCAGCGCCCGGTGGCGGTTGCGGTCGAGGCGGCCCGGACTCCCTGGTGGCGTTAACGGCCGACGAGTTGTGATCCGCTCGTGTCGCCGCTGACCAGCAGGTCCGCAAAAGCGTCGCTGTAGCGCACCCGTCCCGAAGTGGTCACCGCGAAGGGCGCATAGCTGGGACGCCCCGCGACCCATTCGACTCCAGCGGTGCCCATGGCGAAGCCGGCCGTCGCGTAGGCGTCGGCCATCGTGAGGCTGGGGCCGGCCATCGTCAGGCTGAGCAGCGTGCGGGATGGAACCCCGGTTCGGGCGTCGACGATATGGTCGCCCCGCTCGTAGGCACCACTCGTGGCGACGGCAAGATCGTTTCCATGTACCACAGCAGCCAGCGCGCCGATGTCGTTCGGGTGACGGATCCCGATCCGCCAGGCGCGTCCCGGCTCAGGCTCACCCCGAATCAGGACGTCGCCGCCGGCGTTGAAGCAGAAGTTTCTGCCGCCGGCGCGCTCGAGGATTCCAGCGGCACGTTCGACCGCCCAGCCTTTGACCACACCGGATGGATCGAGGCGGCCGTCGCTCCGG
The DNA here is from genome assembly GCA_035602315.1 of Candidatus Dormiibacterota bacterium. GTDB lineage: Bacteria > Chloroflexota > Dormibacteria > Dormibacterales > Dormibacteraceae > Palsa-870. Next base: position 349 of record DATNML010000072.1, on the reverse strand, counting down.
CAACTCCAGGCATTGAAGACGCCCTGGGTCTCCTCGCGCAACTCCTCGCAGAGCGATAGCACTTCGCCAACCTCGGCCCGACATTCTTCGACGGTCAACTCGCCGCGACCCAGCCGGCTGATCTCACTCTGCGGCTTGTAGAGGCTGAAGCACGCATCGACCTGGCGCAGCCACTCGAAGGCGGTCGCCACCACGTCATCCTCGACCTCGGCGTCGCGAAGGTCGATCGAAATCGCGGTTCCCATGATGTGCTCGACCCGGATGCGGCGGACGGCCGTCTCAAGCATGGGCCTTGTCGAGCGCGGACTGAACCGACTGGGCGTAGGAATCGGTCGTATAGGTCGCTCCG
>DATNML010000071.1:0-6602 GCA_035602315.1 Candidatus Dormiibacterota bacterium | reverse complement strand
GGCCGTATTTGCTGAAAAAACATTTCACAGCTACTACGACCCGATGCGCTGCATCCGCACTCATCGCCACAAGTACATTCGCAACTTTGAGACCGGCTTCGCCGTCGAAGTGCCGGGCGACATCCAGCTCAGCCCGATCTTTCGCGCGGATCCGTCGCGATATTCGACCGACCGCCTAAACGTGGTCGAGCTGTACGACCTCGATGCCGATCCTCTCGAGCAGCGCAACCTGGCGGGAACGCCGGGCGCGAAGGCCGTCGAGCAAGAGCTGAGCGACGAGCTTTGGAGCTGGATGCGCGAAACTGACGATCCCTTGTTGAATGGCCCGATTCCATCTCCTCGATATCGTCAGGCCATGCAGTCATAACAGACACTCGCGTCGTCCTCTCCCGGAGCGCGGTCGCGTCCATCGCCGCGTCGTTCCTTTTGATGGGCGTCGTCGTCGCCGCGTACGGACCGCTGCTGGAGCACCTGACGCACCGGTTCGGCGTCAGTCTGCCCCTTGCCGGCGCGACGATCAGCGTTCATTTCACCGGCGCGCTGATCGGCGTGCTCGTCGCGATGCGAGCCATGGAAAGAGTGTCGGGCCGCCTGCCGGTGATGGTCGCGACTGGAGTCGTGAGTCTCGGGTGCGTGGCGGTGGCTCTTGCGCCGGCCTGGCCCGTGTTTGTCGTGGCGGTCTTCGTGCTCGGCCTGGGATTCGGTGTGCTGGTGCTGGGCCTGAACCAGCTGGTCGCGTACAGCGAAGGCAGGCGCCGAGCCGCGCTGCTCAGCGCCCTCAACGGCGCATATTCAGCGGGCGCCGTGGCCGGTCCGATCCTCGTGGCGGCCTTCGCCGCTGACCACTTCTCTCTGCTCTTTCTGGCCGGCGCAGCAGCCGCTCTGGCGCTCATCCCAGTCGCAGGCGGCATCTCGGGGCGGCTGCCGGTCTCGGCTGGCCGGCCAGGGCGGCCGGAGCTGCTTGTCCTCATCTTCGTCGCCGCCTTCGTGCTTTACGTGGGGATCGAAAACGGGACGGGCGGCTGGATGACCTCCCACCTCGAGTCCGTCGGCCTGCGGTCGCGCGATGCCGCCGCCTACACGTCCGGGTTCTGGCTGGCGGTCGTCACGGGGCGCTTTCTGATGACGCTGGTGCCATCCAGCGTGCCTGAGGCCGCGATCGTGCTGACGGGATCGATCGTCGCGGCGGTCTCGCTGTTGGCGGCGTCAATTGGAGCCGTCGCTCCCTGGGCCTACATCGTGACCGGCCTTGCCATCGCCCCGATCTTTCCGACTGGCATCGTGTGGCTGGCCAAGCTGAGGCCGGGCGATTCGCGCGCGACGTCATGGTTGTTTCCGGCGGCGTCTCTGGGCGGCATCGCCGGGCCCGGTGCGATCGGGCTGGTGATCGCCGGGTCCGGCGTCGGCTGGGTGCCGCTTGTGCTGGGGGTCGTAGCGACAGGAATGCTGCTCACCTTCTGGCTGGCGAATCGCTTCGCTCGCAGTTAGACGATCAGCGGTTGTTCAAATACCAGTTTCGCCTGGAGTTGCCCTCACGTTTCGACGGCACATCGTTTGACGCCGCAGCCCCGCCGCACCATTTCACACAGTTGGCGATCACGCGCTGAACCTCTGGCTGGTGGTAAACGGGGAAGACCTGGTCGCCAGGGCCGAAGTAGGCGACGCGTCCGGCTCCGCGGTGATAGCAGCAGCCGCTTCGGAATACCTCTCCGCCCTCGAAGGAGCTGATGAAGACGAGCTCATCCGGCGGCGGGATGTCGAAGAACTCGCCATACATCTCCTGGTGGGGAATCACGATCGGCTGCGGCACGCCTGCGGCAATCGGGTGGCCTGGATTGACCGTCCAGATCACCTCCCGCTCGCCTCCTTCGTCGGACCGCCAGCGCAGGGTGCAGCTCGTCCCCATCAGCCGCCTGAAGATCTTCGAGTAATGGCCTGAGTGCAGCACCACGAGCCCCATCCCGTTCAGGACGCGGGCATGCACGCGGTCCACCACCTCATCGGCCACCTTGTCATGTGAGTCGTGTCCCCACCACGTCAGGACGTCGGTTTCCGCGAGCACCTGATCGCTCAGGCCGTGCTCAGGTTCCTCGAGGGTCGCGAAGCGGATGCTCGCACTGTCTCCTGTCTTGCCCAGCTCGCGGCGCAGGCCATCCGCGATCGCACCGTGCATGCCGTCCGGGTAGATCCGCTTTACGTGTTCGTCACGCTTTTCGTGGACGTTCTCGTTCCAGATCGTCACACGAATTTGACGACCGGCGGCCATCAGATCGCCAGTGCTTTCCCGGATCGAGAGATGGCCACGAGCTCGCGCCGCGTGGCGGATTCGACTGCGGCCGCCATCAGCGCGATCGTGCCGAGGTTGTCGCGACCCGAGGTCTCGGGCTCGCGGCCGGTCTCGATCGCGTTCGCGAACTCGGTCAGCGTTCCCGCTGGGCCCGTCCAGCGCACGTCTGGCATCGTCGCGCTGCGCGGCTTGCCGTTCCGCGGCCGGATCACGACTCGATCGCGCAGCATGCCGTCGTCTTCGCGGCTCGTCCAGAAGACTTCGCCGTGCTCGAACTCCATCCTCCACTCGCCGGCCCACGGGGTGACCGGGCCGGCGGTGACCCAGCTGCCGCGATAGCTGACCACCGTGCCGCCCTCAAAGGCGATCGATGCCACAGCGACCGACGGGCCGCCAAAGGTTGCCCATTCCGGGTTCCAGGCTTCGCAGTAGATGCGCTCCGGCTGACGGTTGAGGATCAGGCGCAGCAGGTCGAAATGATGGATCGACATGTCGACGAGCAACGGCTGCTCTTCGATCGAGTGCCGGCCTTGACCCGGCGAGTAGCGGCGAAAGTCAATGCAAACTTCGTGCAGCTTGCCGAGCTTTGACTCTTGAACGAGGGAGGCAAGCGCGCGCGGGGCTGGAAAGAACCGGTAGTTCTGGCTCACCATCAGCACCAGTCGCCTGTCGGCGGCCATGTCGACGAGCTCCTTCGCGGCCTCCAGGGTTGGTGCAAACGGCTTCTCGATCAGCACGTGCAGGCCCGCGTCGAGGGCCGCCTTCGTCACGGCGACGTGGCTCGGCAGCGCGGTTGTGATCAGCGCCGCCTGGGGCTGCGTGGCGGCGATCGCCTCTTTCATGGATTCGAAGCATTGCTCTGCCGGCACCTTGGTCAGTTCCCGAAGCGCGTCGAGCGCATTTGGGTCGGAGTCGACGTAGCCGACGAGGTCGACCTGCTTGATCTCTGGGATCACCTGCTTGGCCCAGCCGCGACCATGCGGGCCCATTCCAATCTGGAGGACACGAAGGGAATTCACGGCCACACATGATGCCGGAGAGGTTCGTAAATTTATCCTTCTTAACCCCGAAGATCTCCCGATGTCGACGCTCGAACCACGAGATGCACGGGCAGCAAAACCTTGCGCGGCGCGAAAACGCCGTCTCCAATCATGTTGAGCAGCAGGCGCATCGCTTCCGTGCCGGTCTCGTAAAAAGGCACATGGACGGTCGTCAGCGGAGGCACCATGAAGGCGGCCATGTCGATGTCGTCGCAGCCGGCGACGGCGCAGTCATCAGGAACGCGTTTTCCCAGGCTGCGAAGCGCGTTGAGAACACCGAGCGCCAGCGTGTCGTTCTGGGCGAAGATCGCCGTGATGTCGGGCCGGGCTTCCAACAAGCGCACGGTCGCCGCCCGGGCGCCGGCAATTTTTCCCGCGATCTGTCGCTCGGCCTGGTCGACGAGCGCGCCATCGAAGGCTAGACCCGCCTCGTCGAGTGCCCGCCGGTAGCCGCGCAGCCGGCTCTCAGTGGCGTGCCGCCCCGGGGTGCCGGTGATGGTCGCGATGACTCGATGGCCTCGATCGATCAGGTGCCGGGTGGCCAGGACTCCGGTCAGCTCGTGATCCGAGCCCACCGTCGTCACTCCACCGCCGGCGACGTCGTAGAGGCTGACCACGGGCACGGTTCCCTCCAGGGCTCGCGCCGCGGCGCGATCCTCCTCCATCTGCGGTGCGGCGAGCAGAATGCCATCGACGCGCCGCTCCATCATCGCGGGCAGTGCGTATTCGCCCGCTGAACCCTCTGGTTCGATGCTCGTAATCACTACTGCGTAACCCTGCCGTCGAGCCTCCCTTTCAGCGCCGACGACGAACTGGCTCAGGTTGTGGTCGCTGAAGTCGCTGGCGATCAGGCCGATCGCCCGTGAGCTTTTCATGACCAGGCTGCGGGCCTGGAGGTTTGGCACATAGCCCAGGTCGCTCGCCGCTCGCAGGATCCGTGCCCTGGTCACCCCTGACACCGAGCCCTTGCCGTTCAGGACCTTGCTGGTCGTCTGGAAGCTGACTCCGGAGCGGGCGGCGACGTCTTTGACGGAGACATGTCTGGTCGGTCCGGTGGGGGTCACGCTGCGGCTATTATGGGGCCCTTGAGCGAACGTTCGCCTAGCCGCGCGAACCCCCGACCCGAATACCCGCGGCCGAACTTCCAGCGCTCAGCGTGGCTCAGCTTGAATGGCGAGTGGGAGTTCGGAGCCGGGAACGACACGCCGAGCTTCGACCGCCGGATCCTGGTCCCCTTCAGCCCTCAATCCGAGCTGTCCGGCATCGGCGAGCTGCCGGGCGACGTGGTCTGGTACCGGCGCCGCTTTGTTGCGCCGGAGGCCGAATGCCTGGTCCTGCATTTCGGGGCGGTCGACTACCGCGCCACGGTTTGGGTCAACGACGTCGAGGTCGCCCGCCATGAAGGCGGGCACACCCCGTTCAGCGCCGACATCACGAACGTTGCTCGAGCACGCGACAACGTGGTTGTGGTCCGCGCCGAAGACCCGCTCTCCGACAAGACGATCCCGCGCGGCAAGCAATACTGGACACCGAAACCGGAAGGCATCTTCTACACCTCTACGGCCGGCATCTGGCAAACCGTGTGGCTTGAGCCTCTGCCGGCACGCCACATCAATCGCCTCCGGGTCAGTCCCGACCTCGCCGCGGGCGCGGTCGACTTCGAGCTCGAAGCTCCTGGCAGGACGGAGCTGATCGCTCGTCTCGACGGTGAGGTGGTCGGCAGGTGGTCTGAGCTGGCCGGCCGCGGTCGAATGCACCTTGACCGCATCGTGCCGTGGCATCCGGATTCTCCCCGAATCTACGACCTCGAAGCCGCGCTGTTCGACGAAGACGGCAAGGTCGCCGATCGCGTGAACAGCTATTTCGGGCTGCGCACGATCGAAACCCGAGACGGCCGCTTCTGGCTGAACGGCGAGCCGTACATCCAGCGCCTCGTGCTCGACCAGGGGTATTTTCCGGGCGGTCTTCTGACTGCACCAAGGGACGATGCCCTGCGCAAGGACATCGAACTGGCGCAAGCGTTCGGCTTCAACGGGGCTCGCAAGCACCAGAAGACCGAGGATCCCCGCTGGCTCTACTGGGCCGACAGGCTCGGCTTCTTGGTCTGGTCCGAGATGCCCAGCTTCCATGAGCATTCGCCGGAGGCGGAGCGCCGCCTGTCAGCCGAGTGGGAGGAGGTCGTGCTTCGCGATCGGGATCATCCCTCGGTCGTGGCATGGGTGGTCGCCAACGAGAGTTTTGGCCTCGACCACATCGATCCTTCGGTGCGCTCGAATTTTCTCGTCAGGCTCTACAGGCTGACCCACGACCTCGACCGGACCCGCCCTGTCGTCTCAAACGACGGTTGGGAACATGCGCTGACCGACCTCTGCACGATCCACGACTACGAGCCTCCCGCCGTATTTGCCCAGCGCTATCGCAGCCTTGATTCAGCATTGGAGGTGGGCGCGAACGGTCGTTCACCGTTCGAGCCCGGCTACAGCTATGGCGGACAGCCACTCCTCGTCACCGAATTTGGTGGGATCCGGGTCGCGGGACCGGGCGGTTGGGGCTGGCTCGAGGTCACGGACCAGGACGAGTTCCTGCACGTCTATCGCGGCCTGGTCGGCGGCTTGATGGATTCCGGCCCGGTCCAGGGCTTCTGCTACACGCAGCTGACGGACGTTGAGCAGGAGCAAAACGGCCTCCTCACTTTCGATCGCGTGCCGAAGGTCGACCCGGCATCGATCCGGCCGGTGACGCAGACGCCGAAGCGGGATTAGCTGCGCGGTCTTGCCAACAGCCCGGTGCGCTGTTATGTTCGCGCAACACCGAGCGCGTGCTCTGAATGGGGACACGGGCGCCGTGACGGTGGTTGGGTGGAGTAAATAGAAGAGATGGCATCAGTCACTTTCGACCACGTAGTCAAGCGATACACAGCGGATTTGACCGTCGTCAAAGACTTCAACGTCGAGGTCAAAGACAAGGAGTTCATGGTCCTGGTTGGACCGTCGGGGTGCGGCAAGTCGACCGCGTTGCGGATGCTGGCCGGGCTGGAGGCGATCAGCGAAGGCCGGATCCTGATCGGGGACCGGGTGGTGAACAACGTGGCGGCCAAGGACCGCGACATCGCGATGGTGTTCCAGTCCTACGCGCTCTACCCGCACATGAGCGTGTACGACAACATGGCGTTCCCGCTTCAGATGGCGCACATGAAGAAGCCGGACATCGACAAGCGGGTGCGCAACGCGTCGAAGATCCTGGGCCTGGACAACTTCCTCTCGCGCAAGCCGCGG
>DATNML010000070.1:0-16238 GCA_035602315.1 Candidatus Dormiibacterota bacterium | reverse complement strand
AAACAGGAGAGGCGGCCATGGGGCGCAATCCCAGCGGGCAGATGCTCGTGACCGGCCAGGTCGTGAACGCGGCGGCCCGGCTTCAATCAGCCGCGCGGGCGGGCGAGATCCTTGCCGGAACGACGACACATGCCCTCACGGAGACGTACGTCTCTTACGGGCGGCGCCGCCGGGTCAAGGCCAAGGGCTTCAACTCGGCGCTCGACGCCTTCCCGGTCGAAGGACTGTCAACACGGTCCGCGCGGCGCACCATCCCATTCGTTGGGCGCACCAACGAGCAGGCCGTCCTCGATCAGAGCCTCGGCCTGGCCACGTCGACCGGGCGCCCGGTGCTCGTCACCGTCGTCGGCGAGCCGGGTATCGGCAAGTCGCGCCTGGCCGATGAGCTCGCGGCGGGTGTCGGCGCGCTGGTGGTCGTCCTGCACGGCCAGCCCCGCTCCTACACCGACACCGCCACGTTCTCTCCAGCGGCGGCCATCGTCGGCGACCTGGCCGGGATCGAGGCGGGCGACCCCCCGGAGAAGGTCCGGCGCCTGCTGCGCGAGGTGGTCGGCAAGTGGAGCGATCCCTCAGAGGCGGATCGGATGGTCGAACGGCTTGCCCTCCTGTTCGGGATGGCCGAGCGGCGCGATGAGGCGTCGTTCGTCAGTGACGTGCAGGCCGGCTTTGTCGCGCTGGTGGACGGGATGGCGCGCGATCACCCGGTGATCCTCGTGTTCGAGGACGCACACAGCCTCCAGCCCCCGATGCTGGACCTCATCGAGCGTCTCGCCGCGCCCGCGCGAGGCGGCACGCGTCGCGCGTTGATCCTCGCCCTGGCGCGCAACGAGCTGCTGGAGCTCCGACCCAACTGGGGATCAACCGCCGGGAATTCGGTGCTCCTCCGCCTGGAGCCGCTTTCGGCCGCGGACTCGATCCACCTGGTCCGGCATGCCGGAGCCGGCCGCATCGCCGACCCGCAGGCCATGGAGATCGCCGCGCGAGCGGGTGGAAATCCTTTCTTCATCATCGAGACGACCGGCATGCTCATGACGAACGGCGCCGGCACGCCTTCGGGCGCGCACGCTTCCATTCCTCCGACGGTGCAGGCGGTGGTGAGCGCTCGGCTCGACGCCCTGCCCGCGAGGCTGCGGGAACTGGCCCGGCGGGCGTCGGTCTTCATGTACGCCTTCGACCACGAAGAGCTGGCGGTGATCGACGACGCCGCGACCATCGAAGAGCTGCAGGAGCTCGAGGAGGCCGAGGTCATCGTGCGCGAGAACCTCGTCTGGCGCATGCGGCACGCGACGCTGAAGGACGTCGCATACGCGAGCCTGCCGAAACGAGAGCGGCTGCGCCTGCACAACCTCGTCGCCGAGTACCTGCTGGAGAAGAGGCATGGCTCGCTGGCCGCCGACCACTACGAGCTCGCCGCGCGGGCTTCGCTCGACCTCGACCCTAACGACCGCGAGGCTCCGGACCGGGCAGCGGACGCTCTCGTGGTCGCGGGCGATCGCGCGCGCCGGCGCATGGAAATCCGATCGGCGATCGATCGCTACGACCGCGCGCTCATCATGTCCGGCGCCGAGAGCGGCTGGGGCGTGCGCGAGGCCCGGGCGCTGGCGGGCCTGGGCGAAGCGCGCTACTGGCTCGGCGAATATCGCCTGGCGGGCGAGGCACTGGACCGCGCGGTAAAGCTGGCGGAGGCTCACGACGATTCGTTCGCCCTGGCCCTCGCGCTGCGCTTCCTGGGCGACATCGCGATCAACTTCGAGGCCGATGTGGACAAGGCGGAGAAGCTGCTGGATCGGTCGCTGCGCGCTGCCGAGAAGCTGGGCGACACGATGGCCATCGTGCGGACGCTGCTGTTCGCCGGTTGGGTGCCGTGGACGCGCGAGCGATTCGACGAGGCGGAGGTGATCTGGAGGCGAGCCCTCGCGCTGGTCGGTCCGAAAGATCACTGGGCGCGAGTGCGCGCACTGACGGCGCTTTCGATCAACCGGAGCGAGATGAAGGATCTCGAGGGGGCGCTGAAGCTGATCGACGAGGCGAGCGCGCTGGCGGAGGAGACTGGCGACCAGTTCAGCGTCGCGAACACGTCGGTGCAGAGAGGTCGAGTGCTGGACGACCTGGGCCGCCACGAGGAGGCCCTGCCGTGGTTCGATCGGGGCATCGCGATCTTCACCGAGCTCGGGGCGCGGTGGGAGATGGCTGACGCGCGGGCGGCGCGCGGGATCGCGAAGCGGGAGCTGGGGCAGCTGGATGAGGCCGAGGAGGATTTGCGGTACGCGATCCGGATCGCCGAGGAGCTGGGGGATCGGCAGCTGCCGGGGTGGACGTGGCGGGCGCTGGCGCGGGTGGCTGAGCTTCGCGGGGATGCGCCGGCGGCGGAGGAGCACTGGCGGCGGTCGCGAGAGGCAGAGTCGCGGGGGCCGCACTAGGCCTTCTTCCTCGCCCCTCTCCCCCTTGGGGGAGAGGGAATTACTAGCTTTCGGCGGCGCGGATCAGGTCGCCTAGCGATGCTTCGGGTCCGCGCCTCAGCTCACGGCCGAATACGAGCGCGACGAGCCGGCCCCGCCACCCGGGCGGGAGGTGAAAGTCTCAATTGAACCGGACGAGCGTGCCGCCTTCTTTCGTCTCGGTCAGCGTCACGTGCTCGTGGTTTTCGACGCCGAACGGCAGGTACACGCGGAAATCGATCCACCGGAGCTGCGGGTCCACATCGACGACGTCGATCGAGACGGGCCAGCGGCGGCCGAACCCGCGCGCCGCGAGATGAATCGTCTGGCCCGGCTTCACCGGCCCCAGGGGATCGGCTGAAACAAAAGTCGCGTCCTGCCACTCGCCGAATCGCTCCGGGGTGGTCAGGACTTCCCAAACTCGGTCGGGCGAAGCGGGCGTGACCGCCGCGGGACAGACGTTGACGATCACGCCGCTTACCCTAGCGATTGATCTCAGACCGCGACGCTGGCCGGCGCGGTGGTTTCGTCGGAGATGACCTTGCCGTCCTTGAGCTTGATCACGCGGTCGGTCTCGGCCGCGAGGTCGAGATCGTGCGTGACGATGACGAAGGTGACCTGGTGCTGACGGTTGAGGCGACGCATGATGCCCGCGAGCTGCTGGGCTGTTTCGGTGTCCACAGCGCCCGTCGGCTCGTCGCCCAGCACCAACGATGGCCGGTTGACCAGCGAGCGAGCGATCGCGACGCGCTGCTGCTGCCCACCGGACATCTGGTCCGGGCGGCTGTGCATGCGGTCCTCGAGGCCGACCTCGGCGAGCAGCGCCTGCGCCCAGGCGCGATCTCCCTTCGGCTTTGACGCGTAGCGCAGCGGGAGCATCACGTTCTCAAGCGCGGTCAGGGTCGGCAGCAGGTTGTACTCCTGGAAGATGAAGCCGATCTTGGAGCCGCGCAATCGCGCCTTCTGGTCGTCCTTCAACCCACTGGTGTCGGTGCCGTCGATGATCACCCGCCCGCTGGTCGGGCGGAGCAGAAGCCCGAGGCTGTCCAGCATCGTGGTCTTGCCCGAGCCCGAGCGCCCGACGATCGCAACGAACTCACCCGAGTCGATGGTCAGGCTGACCTCGTCCAGCGCGCGGACGACGGTCTTGCCCTGCCGGTAGTGCTTGCTGAGCTGGTCGATCTGGATCATCTGAATCACTCCTATCTCTTGAATTTCTTAGTTGGACCGCAGAGCCGCGACCGGGTCCATCCGGGAGGCGCGGAATGCGGGGATGATGCCGGCGACGGTGCCGAGGGCCAGCGCGAAGCCGATGCACAGCGCGGCCAGGCCTGGCGTGACGAGGAAGATGGCGCCCTGCGAGGCGGGCATGCCCGCATTGATGAGCGTCGTGACGGCAAACCCGAGGCCGAATCCGATCACGCCGCCGATCAGCCCGATGAAGCTCGATTCGAACAGGAACTCGCGCATCACCGCTTTGGTGGTGGCGCCGATCGCCTTCTTGAGGCCGATCTCGCGGACCCGCTCGCTGACGGCCATGATCATCGTGTTGATCACGGCGAGGCCACCGATGACCAGCGCCAGAATTGCGGCGGCCATGGTGATCTCGGTGAACAGCGCGCCGCCCGCAACCAGTGCCGCCACCAGCTTGCTGGGCTTCGCGGCCTTGACGCCGGTGACCTGGGCGTTGATGCGATCGGAGAGTGTGTCGAGGTTGGTGCCGGGCGTCCCGTAGACGTCGAAGCCCGCGGCGTACTGGGTGATGTCGAGGTTTGTCTGCAGCGCGACGGGGAGCTGCTCCTTGAACAGCTGCTGCGCGTCCGCCAGGCTGACGAATGCGCCGGAGTCGGGGGCGGTGAGCGTCTTGTTGAGAATTCCCACCACCGTGTAGGTGTGCTGGGTGAAGTCGGCGTTGGCGTCGGCCGGCTTGACGGGAAGGGTGATGCTGTCGCCGACCTTCTTGTTGAACTCGGCGGCAACCGTCGAACCAAGCAGGATCTCACCGCTGGCGGTCGTGTCGATGGTGCGACCGCTGGCGAATGTGGTGTGCAGCGCAGAGTAGGCGTTTTCGGCGGGCTCGTAGCTCGAGATGTAGTCCGCCAGCCCCAGGCTAACGACCTGCAGCGAGCCAGGCTTGGCCTGCACGGTGATCGTCGGGAACACCCGCGCGACACCGGGCACCGCCTGGATTTCAGCGGCCTTGGTGAGCGGGAGAACCGCACCGCTGGTGACGCCGTTGGAATTTGCGTCTCCGACCGGGACGTAGCCGGCGTAATACTTCGCGCCGCCGTCGAGCAGGGCGTTGAAGTTGTTGGCGAGCGCGCCCATCGTGGTGAGGGCGACGATCCCGATCACGATGCCGCTGATGGTCAGAAAGCTGCGGAGCTTCCTGCGGATGAGGTTCCTGACGATTTCGTTCATGGCTTCCTTTCTCCTGATGTTTTTCGCTTTTCGCGATGACATCAGCGTCGCGGGAAAGGAAGTTTTCAGACAGTCGCAGGGGTCATGACTTTGGGCTGAGGCGGGTCAGTGGGGGAAGGTGACTTTTGTCAGCGCTTTACTTGCTTCCTCGCCCCTCTCCCCGACCCTCCCCCCTGAAGGGGGGAGGGGGGTTGCTTACAGCCAGCCTTTTTCCTCTGCGATGCGCGCCGCTTCCACCCGGTTGCGGGCGTTGAGCTTCTGGATCGCGATCGACAGGTGGTTGCGCACCGTCCCATTGGTGAGGTGCAGGGAGCGCGCGACCTCTTCGACGCTCGCGCCGCGCACGCTCATCGAGAGCACGTCGCGCTCGCGCGAGGTCAGCGGGCTCGAACCTTCGCTCAAGGCCGCGACCGCGAGCTGCTGGTCGATCACCCTCTCCCCATTGGACGTCCGCCGGATCGCCGAAGCGAGCTCGTCAGGCGGCGCGTCCTTGAGCATGAACCCGCTCACACCCGCGTCGACCGCGCGGCGCAGGTAGCCCGGGCGTCCGAAGACGGTGAGAATGAGGACGCGGCAGCTGGGAAGCTGCGCGCGAAGCTCGGCGGCGGCGGTGATGCCGTCCTGGCCGGGCATCTCGATGTCCAGCAGCGCGACATCCGGCTTGGACCGCAGCGCTTCCTCGACCACCCGATCGCCGCGCTCGACCTGCGCCACCACCTCGATGTCCGGCTCCGTTGCGAGCAGCGCGGCCAGGGCGCCGCGGATCATCGCCTGGTCCTCGGCGATCAGGACGCGGATCAACCGACGGGCAGCTCGCTCGGCGCCGGCAGTCCAGCCGGGAGTACCACTCGCAAGCGGAGCCCCCCGCTGGGATCTGATTTCGCGTCAAAGTGTCCGCCTGCCAGCTCAACCCGCTCTCGCAGGCCGACCAGCCCGATTCCGCCACCGTCCAACGTCGCGGCTCCGTGGCCGTTGTCGACGAGCTCAAGGGTCGCATCGCCATCGTCTCGCGAAAGGCGCAGCAGGCACTTTTCCGCCCCGCTGTGCTTGAGGACGTTGGTCACTCCCTCTCGTACGCACCAGGCGAGCACTGAATCCTGTTCGGCCGCCACCCGGCCGAGCGTGTCTTCGACCCGGAGCCCGATTCCGGCCGCTCGAAGAGCGCTGCGCGCGTTTCCGATCTCCATCGACAGGCTGGGCCGGCGGTAGCCGGCGGCCGCTTCGCGCACGTCATTGAGCGACTTCCGGGCGACGCGCGCGAGGTCCCGCATCTCCTGGCGAATCGACTCGTCGGTGCCGGATGGCAGCTGCTTGGCGACGAGCTCGCTCTTGAGCACGAGCACTGCAAGGCTCTGGCCCAGGAGGTCATGCAGGTCACGCGAGAAACGCAGCCTCTCCTCGCTCACCGCGAGGCGCGCGATCTCTTCGCGGGCCGCGACCAGCTCACGGTAGGACTGCCAGAGGAGCCTGGCGCCGATGCCGACACCCCCGACCAGGATGCTGTTGATCAGGGCGTTCAGAGTGGTGGGCAGGTCCGAGAGCCTGATGAGCTCGAGAGCGACCTGAAGGACGGTCAACCCGCCCAGCACCCAGAGCGCGCGCCGCAGAGGAAAGATCACGCCCGCGACGATGAAAGAGAAGACGAGTAGCGAGCCCGCGGGCGACGGCTGCACCAGCGTGAATGTGGTCAGGATCACGGTGATCCCGATCAGTCCAACCACCTCGGCCGCGTGGCTTCGACCGATGGCCCGCAGCCAGAGCCACATCCAGATGGCGCCCCACAGCACGAAACCGCATGTGACGGCGACGTATTCGGGCTTGAACCCGGCCAAAATGATCGAGACGGCAGTCGGGAGTCCAAACAGGGCCCAGGCCGCCATGAACCAGCGTCCCAAGCGGGTCCAGCGATCGAGATTGGTCATCCGTGTCAGCTTAGGTCCGGGAGCGGCCGCCGGGAAGTGACGGCGGCCGTGAATGTGGGGTGACGGATGTCAGGGGTGGCTCCGACACTTCTAGACTGGTGGCAACTCAGTCAAGGGAGGGTCACGGTGAAGGAATTGCTGGAGCGCAAGACGTGGTCGGGAGCGCTGGGCGTGGCGCGGATCGTCGCCATCCTGTCGGCGATATGGGTCATGGTCGTGAGCGTGGCCAGCCTGATTGGGGTGACCGGCTATTCCCCGGCGAAAGCCGATGTGCCGATGGCGATCATGCTGCCGTCGCTAGCTTTCCTGGCCGGCTACCAGATGGGCCAATCCAGGCGACCGTAAGGGACCAATTTAGCGACAGGAACAGCTAGGGGCGGATGTTCTGGTTCAGCCGGAAGACGTTATCGGGGTCGTAGGTCCGCTTGAGTGCGACGAGGCGGTCGTACTTCTCGTTTCCGTAGATCGCGCGCACTGATGCAACGTCCGATTCCACCGCATCGTTGACGTATTCGCCCACCATCGTGTATGGCCTGAGCGCTCCCATTGCGCGGCGTGCCCACGTCATGTGCGAGGCATCGTGCGCGGGTTCGTCCCACATCGCCTCCGCGCTCAGCCACCAGGCTGCGGTGCGCCCTGTGAAGGCGGAGCCCTCGTCCGGCACACGGCTGATCGCTCCTCCCATCGCCCAGAAGGAGAGGCTGCAATCGCCGCCCGCAGGAACGTCCGTGCCCTCCGCGGCGCAGACGGCGAGCATCTCGTCACTCAGGTCGCCGACGAATCCGCTCTTCATGTAGAAGCGATGACCCCACGACATCGCCTCATCACTCATCCCCTGAACGGCAAGGTATGGCTTCGGCGCAAAGGTATCGGCCGACCAGTCCAGGCCCTTGCGCAGTGGCTGGAGATCGCGCTCGGCGTCGTCCTGCGATCCCGAGTGCGTGGCGCCGAGCACGATGATCGGTGCGCCGGCCAGCTCCGGCGGAAAAGGCGGATCGGTAGCGATGCCGAGACTCAGGTTCACAAAAATGTGATCCGGGGCGCTCGCCAGAAACTCGCGCACCAGGGCGCCAACCTCGCGGCTCGTTTCGATAGGAGCGGCGACCCAGCCCTGCATCACGGTGGGCTCTTGCGGATGCAGCCGCAGCTCAAATGAGGTCACTACGCCAAAGTTCGCGCCGGCGCCGCGGATGCCCCAGAAGAGATCTGCGTTCTCGTCCTTGCTCGCATGCAGCTGCCGGCCTTCGGCGGTGACCAGGTCGACCGACAGCAAGTTGTCGATTGTGAAGCCGTGCTTGCGCTGGAGGCGGCCCATGCCCCCGCCGAGGGTCAGGCCCGCGACACCTGTGTGCCCAATCACACCGACCGGGCAGACAAGCCTGACGGCCTGAGCCTGCTGGTCAAGCTGCGAGAGGTGGGCGCCTCCCTGGACGCGAGCCACGCGCTGCTTGGGATCGATGGCCAGACCGCGCATGCGCGACAGGTCGATGACGATGCCTCCGTCGCAAGTCGATAGCCCGGCGACGCTGTGGCCCCCGCTCCGCACCGCGATCCGCAGATCCTGGTCGCGCCCAAAGCGAACCGCTGCGATCACGTCCTGGACGCCGTCGCAGCGTGCGATCAGGGCAGGGCGCCGGTCGGCCATCGCGTTCCACACGACCCGGGCCTGGTCGTACTCGGGATCGTCGGGGCCGATGACCTGGCCTTTGAACTTATCTCGGAATCCAGAAAGACTTGGACCCTTCACTGTTGCATTCTCCACCTCCCCACCCCGGCCGCAAGCGGCCGGACCTCCCCACTAGTGGGGAGGTGACATATCCCCGATGGCGGCTTGGGCTGCTGCCAGGCGTGCTACCGGGACGCGGAACGGGCTGCACGAGACGTAGTTCAGGCCCAGCTTGTGGCAGAGGTGAATCGAGTCCGGGTCGCCGCCGTGCTCGCCGCAGATTCCCACCTCGAGCTTCGGCCGCGTCTTGCGACCCTCGGTCACGGCCAGCGCCATCAGGCGCCCGACTCCGTTCTCGTCGATCGTCTCGAAGGGGTTGCGCGGCAGGATCTTTCGCTCGAGGTACTTGACGATGAAGTGCCGCTCGGCGTCATCGCGTGAGTAGCCGAACGTCATCTGCGTGAGGTCGTTGGTGCCGAAGGAGAAAAATTCCGCGACGGTTGCGATCTCGCCCGCGGTCAACGCCGCGCGTGGGATCTCGATCATGGTGCCGAACTTGTACGGCACCTTCACGCCCTTTTCCTTCTGCACCAGGTCGGCGACCGGCTTGAGCTCGGCGCGCACGAAGTTCATCTCGGCCAGCGTGCCAGCGAGCGGGATCATGATTTCGGGCCTCGCATCCACCTTTCTCTTGCGCAGGTCGGCGGCCGCCTCCATGATCGCGCGCACCTGCATGCGGGTGATCTCTGGGAACAGGATTGACAATCTGACTCCGCGCAAGCCGAGCATCGGGTTCGCTTCATGCAGCTCCTCGACGCGCGCCATGACCTTTTCTAGCCGCTTCAAGCGCGCCGCGTTCTTGCCCGTGATCCTGAGCTCGGTCGTTTCGCGGATCAGCTCTTCGAGGCTGGGCAGAAACTCGTGCAGCGGCGGATCGATGAGCCGGATGATCACCGGCAGGCCGGCCATCGCCTTGAAGATGCCCTCGAAGTCACCGCGCTGGATGGGCAGCAGCTGCGCGAGGTACTTCTCGCGGTCCTCGGTTGTGGTGGCCATGATCATGTTCTGGACGATGGGCAGTCGATCCTGCTCCATGAACATGTGCTCGGTGCGGCACAGGCCGACGCCCTGCGCCCCGTTCTCGCGCGCCTTGATCGCGTCGCGCGGGTAGTCCGCATTCGCCCACACCTCGAGCCGGCGGAAAGTGTCCGCCCACTTGAGAATCGCGCTCGCGGCGCGGTGCTTGTTGAGCGATTGGGCCTCGATCGTGGGCACGATGCCGACGTACACGTCGCCGGTGGTGCCGTCGATCGTGATCTCCTCGCCCTCTTTGATGGTCGTGCCGTTGGCCGAGAACATGCGCTTGCGAACATCGACATCGATGGAGCTCGCGCCGACGACGCACGGCCGGCCCATGCCGCGCGCGACCAGGGCCGCGTGGCTGGCGGTGCCGCCGGTCTGCGTGAGGATGCCCTTCGCCTCGACCATGCCGTGCACGTCGTTGGGGTTGGTCTCGACGCGGACGAGGATCACTGCCTTGCCCGCCTTGCCCCACTCCACGGCAGTGTCGGCGTCGAACACGGCCCCTCCGGACGCGGCGCCCGGCGAAGCGGGCACGCCACGCGCGAGGGCCTGGACCTTGGCGTTGGGGTCGACTCGAGGGAACAGAAGCTGCTCGAGCTGGCGAGGTTCGATGCGGGCGACGGCGTCCTTCTTGGTGATGAGCCGCTCGGCGACCATGTCGACCGCGATGTTCACCGCGGCCTCACCCGTGCGCTTGGCCGAGCGCGTCTGCAGCATCCAGAGCTTGCCGCGCTCGATGGTGAACTCGAGGTCCTGCACGTCGCGGTAGTGCTTCTCAAGCTTGCGGGCGTAGCCCTCGAACTCGGCGTAGACCTTGGGCATGTGGCGCTTGAGCGCCTTGATCGGCTCGGTGTCGCGCACGCCCGCGACCACGTCCTCGCCCTGGGCGTTGACGAGGTAGTCGCCGTACAGCTCCTTGGCGCCGGTGATCGGGTTGCGGGTGAAGGCGACGCCCGTGCCGGACGTCTTCCCCATGTTGCCGAACACCATCATCTGCACGTTGACGGCGGTGCCGAGATCGTCCGGGATGCGCTCCATGCGGCGGTAGGTCTTCGCGCGATCGGTGTTCCATGACTTGAACACCGCCTCGATCGCCTCGCGCAGCTGGACCACCGGGTCGGACGGGAACTCGTGGTGGGTCTCTTCCTTATATATGGCGAGGTAGCGGTCGATCAGCTTTCTCAGGTAGGGCGCCGTCAGCTCCGGATCCGTCTTGACGCGCGCCTGCTTCTTGACCTGCCGCAGCGCGTGCTCGAACTTGTCGCCGTCGATGCCCTTCACGGTCTTGCCGAACATCTGGATGAACCGGCGCCGCGAGTCGAGGGCGAACCGTTCGTTCTTGGTCAGGGCGGCGAGGCCTCTGGCGGTCTCCTCGTTGAGGCCGAGGTTGAGGACGGTGTCCATCATCCCGGGCATCGAGAACTTGGCGCCGGAGCGAACGCTGACCAGCAGCGGGTCTTGCGGGTCGCCAAAGCGCTTGCCGGCCTTGCGCTCGAGGGTCTTCAGCGACCGGGTGACCTGCTCCCACAGCCCCTCCGGGAACTTGCCGCCGCGCGCTAGGTACTCGCGGCAGGCCTCGGTGGTGATGGTGAAGCCGGGCGGAACAGGCATGCCGGCGCGAGTCATTTCGGCCGCGCCCGCGCCCTTGCCGCCGAGCAAGTCGCGCATTTTGGCGGACCCCTCGCTGAAGTGATAGACCCATTTGTGGGCAGTCGGCATTGTCCGAATAGTTTGAGGGATTCGATCGCCCCCCACCCCAACCCTCCCCCTGGCGGGGGAGGGAGATATGGCCACTGAAGGGGGAGGGAGATAGGCTTTCCGGCGATGGAGGACCTCGGCCTGGCGACAGAAGACCAGGTGATCCTGGCCTGGCTGCAGGCTGAGATCGAGTCAGTTGGTTTTCAGCAATATCTCGCCGGCGAGCCGGCCAACCCGGTGTACCTCGCGCTGGCGCTGAAGGCGGCGCGCTCGCCGAACCTGCGAGACGCCGACCAGAACCAGCTGCGCCGCCGGATCATCGTGAAGACGCACGGGTTCGGGGTCGGAATCAAGAGCTTCGAGGGCCTCGCCAACGATGTGGGCTGGCGGCGGGCGCGACTGTCCAGCCACGAGGTCGGCGAGCTGCTGTACGCGAACGGCCATGCCGCGTGGACAACGCTGGCGCCGGTGACTCGCAAGGTCGCGGAGGGCGCGTCCAACATTGGGCACGTGTTCACTGGCGACATGACGAACATGCTCGTGCTGGCGCTCGCGCTGCGGATCTGCGAATCCAACCCTCCCCCGAAGCTGCCCGAGATCATCTGCCTGGCGCGGCCCGACGGCCACCTCGTGCTCATGGAGGGCCATACGCGCGCGACGGCGATCGCACTCGAAGGGCATCGCTTCACGCGAGGCGTGAACGTCTTCATCGGCCGGTCGCCAAGCGTGGCGAGCTGGGCTTATCTGTAGGAGGTTGTGACATGGCAAGGCCACGCAAGATCGCCAAGTACGGGTGGATTCCCGACCAGCCCGATCAACGCGACCACCTGTACGCGGCTCCGACCCAATTCCTAGCCGCTCTCCCACCGCGCGCCGACCTGCGCCGGCGCTGCCCCCCCGTCTACAACCAGGGTCAGCTCGGCAGCTGCACGGCCAACGCGATCGGAGCCGCCATCGAGTTCGACCGCAAGAAACAGAGGCTGACGGACTTCGTCCCGTCTCGCCTGTTCATCTACTACAACGAGCGCGTGATCGAAGGCACGGTGCGGATCGATTGCGGCGCGCAGATCCGGGACGGCATCAAGTCGGTGGCGAGCCTCGGCGTATGTCCCGAGCCCGAGTGGCCGTATCGCATCGCAAAGTTCGCGACCAGGCCGCCGGCCCGCGCGTACACGGACGCGCTGGTAGACCGCGCGGTGTCGTACCAGAGCCTGGTGCAGGACCTGAACCAGATGAAGGGATGCCTGGCGTCGGGTTATCCGTTTGTCTTCGGCTTCACCGTCTATCAGAGCTTCGAGAGCGCGACGGTCGCGAAGTCCGGCCACGCGCCGATGCCTGGTTGGGGTGAGCGGCCAGTGGGCGGGCACGCGGTGATGGCGGTCGGCTACGACGATGCGGCGCAGTGGTTCCTGGTTCGCAACTCTTGGGGCGCGACCTGGGGCATGAAGGGCTACTTCACGCTGCCCTATTCGTACCTGATCCAGCCCGGCCTGTCGTCAGACTTCTGGACGATCCGGCTGGTGGGTCAATGAAGACGATCAAGGAGTTCGCGCTCGGGGAGCTCGTGTGGGTTCAGCCCGCGCGCCTCAAGCAGGAGTTCGACCTGACGGCCGGTGTCGAGGTCGTAGGCACCCTGCGTTGGAATCGGGCATCGCTGGCCACCGCCGAGACCGCAGGTCAGAGCTGGACGTTCAAGCGGGAAGGCTTCTGGCATCCACGAATCACAGTTCGCTTGCCCGGTTCGGATGACAACATCGCGACGTTTCAACCCGGCTGGGGGGGTGGCGGCACCCTCGACCTGGCGTGGGGCCCTCAGGTGCGTTTCGCTGCCGCCAACTTCTGGCACTCGCAGTGGGACTGGATCGACGCACAGGGCCAGCCGGTCGTGCACTTCAAGAGCCACCAAGGGCTGCTGAAGGTGGAGGGTCAGGTCGAGATCGAGCCGGGCGGAATCGAACTGCCGGACCTGCCGCTGCTGGTCGTGCTGGGCTGGTACCTGCTGGTCCTGTTCGCTCGGGATGCGGCCGCGTCCTCAGCCGCGACCGCGGCGGTCATCGCCTCGAGCGGCTAGTGCGAGCCGCCTGAGACGGCCACCGGGCGGCCGTTTGCTGGCTGGAACGACCCCGTGGCGGGTCCTTGAAGCGTCTGATGGTCGTCGTCGTTCTCCCTGGTCGGCGCGACCGACAGGTTGACGGGGTTGGTGGAGGCGCTCGTGTTGTTCTGAGTCGAGCCCGGGATGGTCACCGCTGCCACGACCGAGAACAACCCCAGCAGCCCGGCAGCCCAGAAGAAGCAGATCCTGGTGAGGTCGCGCAGCCTCTGCAAGCCCAGGTCGCGCTGCTCGATAGCGTCGGCGGGATCAGAAACCACGATTCGAACTTACCAGAGAAATCTTGGAATCGGCTGGGGAGTTAATACCGACCCCCCGGAGCCCGGCGAGCACGTTAGGAAGGGGGCTCGCCGGGGCGGTTGAAGCGAAGACCTCACGAGTAGTGGATGGGGGACGGTGGTGGAAGAGGCCTTGCTCCTTGGGGGATTTGTTATGGCCAATGTCTTCCCTTCTGCCTCTTCAACGGTTTTGGGCCCCAAAACCTTGCGCTGCGTAACTGCCGCCCGTATCTGTAGGCGTTGGCGGTGGGCTCAATGGAGGCTTTGGCGATGGCCAATTTTCGGAGACTTTTGGTGGCACTGGTCAGTGCGTTCAGCCTGCTCGGCGCGACTGGCGTCAGCGTCGCAGCGAGCGAGGGCAACAAGCTGATCGAGTTCGATTCGATGACCGGGGTGAGCGCCGCGGTGGCCCTGGCTCAGAAGGCGAATGATCGCGGAATGCTCCCGGGTGGCGCGCCGTGGGTGATCAGCTCAGGCGTCGGGAGTGTGGACCGTCACGGCAACGTTTCGGTGCGGGTCACGGGTCTGATCATTCCGACCCTGACACCGCCGCGCAACCCGATCCCAGCTTTCAGCGTGACCGTCAGCTGCATCACGTCGCACCATCGTGTCGCCAACCTGACCAAAGGAACGTTTCCAACCAATCCCGCAGGTGACGCGACGATCAATACCAGGGTGGTCCTGCCGCACCCCTGCAAGGACCCCGAGGTCTTCGTCGGGCTGACACGAGCAAACGGTGCATTCGTCTGGTTCGCGATGTCCAACAGCGAGGAACAGGAACAGGAACAGGATTAGGCGCCGGCTCGGGCCGAGGCAATCTCGGTCCGAGCTCCCTACCCCAGGTTGATTCTTGAGCGAGTTCCTGAACTCCATTCGAAATTTGGTGTCAAGCCGGGGCTGCGCTAGACTC
This sequence comes from Candidatus Dormiibacterota bacterium, assembly GCA_035602315.1. Taxonomy (GTDB): domain Bacteria; phylum Chloroflexota; class Dormibacteria; order Dormibacterales; family Dormibacteraceae; genus Palsa-870. Next base: position 1,712 of record DATNML010000070.1, on the reverse strand, counting down.
GTGGCCGGAGCGCGCTAGGGACGCGCCGGTGGTTCATTCGCTTGGGGGGTATGTGATGCGAACAAGAATCGCTCTTGCCGGGTTCGGAGCGGTGCTCGCAATGATCGTGGGGTCGGGTTCGGTCGCCGCCGATTCGAACCGCTCAGATCAAAATCGAACGCAGCACGTGTTCGTGATCATGATGGAAAACACCGGCTACAACAGCCTGATCGGCAACCCGAATGCGCCATGGATCAACTCCGCGGCCAATACCTATGGCCTCGCGACGAGCTACTTCGGCGTGAGCCATCCGAGTCAGCCCAACTACATAGCGGCGACGTCGGGCGGCACCAACGGGGTATTGGACGACACCGACAAGACCATCAACGTCCAGAACGTCATCGACCAGCTCGAGCGCAAGGACAAGACCTGGAAGGCATACATGCAGTCGCTGTCGCTCTGCAACGGCAACAAGCTCGCCCACGCGTGCGGCAATCAGCTCTACGAGCGCAAGCACAACCCGTTCGTCTCTTACCTCGACGTGCAGTCCAGCCCGGCCCGTATGGCGAAGATCGTCGACCTGAGCCAGCTCGGCACCGACCTGTCAACGGGCAGGGTGCCGAATTTCGTCTGGATCAGCCCGGACCAGTGCAGCGACATGCACGGCCGCGCCGCCACACCTGCTGACCCGTGCGACTTCAGCCAGGTACAGACGTTGATCAGCACGGGGGACAAGTTCCTGCACGACACCGTGGGAGCGATCATGTCGTCCCGCGCGTGGACCCGCAACTCGGTCATCTTCGTCACCTGGGACGAAAGCGACTTCACCGGCAACGGCACCGGTCCATTTGGGTTCGGCGACACGAGCGGATGCTGCGACGCCAACCCGGGCGGCGGGCACGTCGTGACGCTGGTCATCTCGCATTCCAACCACGGAGCGAACCAGTCGGATGTCTCGTACAACCATTACTCCTTGCTGCGCACGATCCAGGACGGCTGGCGGCTGGGCTGCCTGGGATTTACATGCGATAAGGCCCACGTGCCGGCTATGACCGAACTGACGAGCCAAGAACACTAGACGGCGATTCCGGGCGGCGGCCGGGCAGCAAGTGACCGAGCCGCCGCCTTTGGTTCGAATACCTCATTTGTACGGTGACGGACTCCCCCGAAGGCGATTTCATTTAGGACCGACGACGAGCTTGCCCTGCGTTAGAGGGGAGATTTCAAATGACTAGGACTGGAAAACAGCCGCTTAGGGCTTAAACCGACAATCCCTCCCTTCCCCAAGCCCTGCGCGAAAGTAGCGTGGGGCTTGGTTGTTTCCTGCCAATAAAATGACGGCCGATGGGGAGTCTGTACGTCTGGCTGAAGTTCCTGCACCTGACCGGCCTGGGACTCTTCTTGTTCGGGCACGGGATCGCCGGCGGCGCATCTTTTGCACTGCGAAACCGACCGGCCGGCGAGGTGAGCCGTGCCCTGCTTCAGCTCTCGATCTGGTCTTACCGAATCGCTTACCCCGGTCTCGCGCTGCTCATCTTGACCGGTGTCGTGATGGGGTTTGAGGGCAGCTGGTGGGGACGGACCTGGCTCTGGGTTTCGATCGTGATCCTTGTGATCGTGTTTGGACTCATGACCTACGTATCGATTCCGTACCACCAATCGCGCGACGCGGCAAAGGAGGCGGACTCGGTGCTTGCGGAGCGCCTGGGCAAGACCCGGCCCGTACTCGCGAC
>DATNML010000069.1:0-10419 GCA_035602315.1 Candidatus Dormiibacterota bacterium | reverse complement strand
TACCGATCGTCTGCAGGTCGAGGCGATGGTCGAGCGCACGGTGAAGGAGTTCGGCCGGCTCGACATCCTGGTCGCGTGCGCGGGCATCACGCGCGACAACCTGCTGTTCAAGATGACGGACGAGGACTGGGACGCTGTCATCGACACGCACCTGAAGGGCACGTTCATGTGCGCCAGGGCCGCGCAGAAGCACATGGTCGAGCAGAAGTACGGAAAGATGGTGTTCCTGTCCTCGACCTCGGCGCTGGGTAATCGAGGCCAGGCCAACTACTCGGCGGCCAAGGCCGGGCTGATCGGGATGGCGCGAACGCTGGCGATCGAACTCGGTCCGTTCAACGTCAACGTCAACGCGGTGGCGCCGGGTTTCATCGAGACCCGGATGACGCGGGCGACCGCGGAGCGTCTCGGTGTCGACTTCGACGCGTTCAAGATCGGCGCCGCGTCGCAGATCCCGCTGCGGCGGGTGGGGCAGCCGGAGGACGTCGCCGGCGTCATTACCTATCTATGTAGCGACGAGTCGAGCTTTGTTTCGGGTCAGGTGATTTTTGTCCGGGGTGGCCCCTAATCCCCTAGCAGCTGCTCCGCTTGTTGCGCTATGCGTGCGACCAGCTCGCCGGCCGGCACGATGTCGTGGACCAGGCCGGCAGACTCGCCGGCGAGCACGAAGTCACCCGCCGAGATCGCGGCCTCGAGCGACGGGCGCAGCTGGTCGGCGGCCAGCGTCCATTCCTGCTGACGGCCGGCCCACTCTTCGAGCAGTGGGTGGGTGATCGCCCGCACGATCGCACCGGGCCACACCTGCCCGAAAACATCGTCGTAGAAGCTGCTCGCCATGGTCTGGCTGCCGAGCGCATTGAGGATCACGTCCTTGGAGTGGCCTCTGCCGCGCGCCTCGGGGGTGGCGAGGAACCGGGTACCGATGAGGGCGCCCTGCGCGCCGAGCATGAGCACCGCGGCCAGCCCGCGGCCGTCAGCGATCCCGCCCGCGGCGAGCACAGGCACCCCGGCGACGACGTCGATCACCATCGGCACCAACGGCAGCGTGGACATCGCGCCGACATGGCCGCCGCCCTCCGTCCCCTGGGCGACGATGACATCCGCGCCATCGCTGGCGACCAAACCGGCTTCCTCCGGCGTGGCCACCATATGGATCACCTTGATGCCCGCTTCGTGTGCCTGATACGTGAGATCGGTTGCCCGTCCCCAGGCCAGCGAAAGCACCGACACGCGTTGGGCGAGTGTCATCTGGACTGCCGCGTGATCGAGGCGGCAGACGACGTGGTTGACCCCAAAGGGGCGGTCCGTCAGCTCGCGCACCTGGCGGATCTCGTTGCGGAGCTCGTCAGGCGTGCGGCCCAGGCCGCCGATGATGCCGAGGCCTCCGGCGTTGCTCACGGCGGCCACCAGCTCTGGGGTCGTGTTCTTCGCCATGCCGGCCTGAAAGATCGGGAACTCGATCCCGATGAGCTTGCAGACGGGTGTGTGGAGCCGGGTCATTTCGGTGGGGTCATCTGAACACAGCCTATGGTCGCTGATGCGCCCTGCGCCCACCCGGCCACCGGTGGGTGCGATACAGCAAGGTAGGGGCCCAACCGGCGTTGGACAGTCTTATGAACCGGCTCCTCGGCCGCGTGAGGCAGCGCTTGAACGGGCGAACTGTTGTTCGCCGCAGAGGCCTCTGGCGGCCGTCACCGCGTATTCGGATCGAGTTCGGCGAGCGGGAGCTCCCAGCGCTGTTCTGGCGCCCGGTTCCCAGCCCTATAGGGTTGACGCCCTTGCCGGACCTCTGCTACGGTGACGGCCGACTTAGGGGAGCCGCCCGGCGTATGGGCGAGTTCGGACTTTAGGGGTAGGATTTGCGAGTTCATCGATACCTGACGCATGCCGTCGTGCTCGCAGTAGCGGTCGCGATCTCGAGCTACGCCACGATGGGCCGTCATTTCCCCACCTCCCTGACCGCCAGGCTGGGTGCAGTGAACGCTTCGGCTGACGTCGTCAGCGACGGCGGCACGGTCGGCGATGTCTCGCTCGGCCGATACACAACGATCATCAAGCCGGTCTCCATCCCGACGTCGGCGCCCATCAAGCGCGAGCCGGTCACCTACACGGTGGCGGCGGGCGAGACCCTGAGCACGATCGCCGCCAAGTACGGCGTCACGGTCAGCCAGATTCGGTGGTCCAACACGAACCTGATCGCATCAGACTCGGTCGCCACCGGTCAGCAGGTGGTCATCCCGCCGGTCCCAGGCATCGTCGTCACGACGAAGGCAAGCGATACGTTTGACAGCCTGGGCGTGAAGTACCAGGTCGACCCGCAGATCATCATCGACTTCAACCGGCTGCGTACCCCCCAGCTGGACCCCGGAACCGTGGTCGTCATCCCGGGTGGCATCGGCGGCGCGTTCCCACCCCCGCCGGCGCTGTACCAGCTGCTCGCACGCAGTGGCACCGGGCAGGCGTTCAACGCCCACGTCGTCGGGTGCTGCCTCGGTTCGTATCCGGCGACCGGCTTCCCGGTCGGCTGGTGCACCTGGTACGTCGCCACCAAGCGCAACGTCACGTGGCGCGGAGACGCCGGTTACTGGTACGCCAACGCCGCAGCCCAGGGCTACCCCGTCGGACCGACGCCTAAGGTCGGCGCGATCATGGTGACCTGGGAGAGCTGGGCCGGCCACGTCGCCTACGTCGAAGCTGTCAATGCCGACGGCTCATGGGTCGTCTCCGAGATGAACTGGATCGCGTTCGACGTGATCAACGAGCGGACCATCAAGCCGGGTCAGCTGGGCGGCCGGCTCGTGGGGTTCATCTACTAGCAGAGCGGCGCTTGGGCCTCAGCCACCCAATGGTTGCGGGGCTTAGCCTTTTGAACGAGCCTCTCGACATACCGGAATGGGAGCAGCCACGCGCGAAGCGCCTGGCGATGCGGGAAAACCATCCGGGGTTTCCCTCATAACTCAACCGCCAGGGCCGGCCGCGCCGCCCACTCGTCCTCCATCTTCTCGACATCGCGAGTCGCCGTGCGCAAACCCGTCGCCGCGATGATCGCGGCCACGATGAGGAGCGTCGGCGAGGTGATCAGCAGCGCACCCTGTAGGCTGCCGATGCGGTCCGAGATCCACCCGACGTCGAATGTCGAGTGCGAGTCTCCGAAGACGTGGGAGACGAAGAGCAGCATGGTCACGGCGCTGGCCCGCAGGGTCGGCGAGACGACGTTCTGCGACAGGGCAGTGAAGGGGCCCTGGTACAGATAAAGACACACGACGGCCAGGAGAAAGGCGGGCACGAAAACGGGCACCGGCCCAATGTTCAGGGGCGCGACAAGCGCGATGGTGATGAAGACGGCGCCCAGCAGGAAGCCGGCAATGCCCACCTCGAGGTGCCCGGCGGGACGCCTCAGAGCGCGCCGGTCGGCGATCCATCCACCTCCAAGCGTCCCGATCAAACCGCCGGCGACCAGCACGACCCCCGCGAGCAGCCCAGCCCTGCCCACCGAAAGGTTGAATCGGCGGGTGAGAAGAATTGGCAGCCAGAACGCGTTGGAGGCCAACACGAAGTAGAGGAGTGTCTGCGACAGGATCGTCGCCCGGAGGGTGGGGATTCGCATGAGGTCAAGGAAGTTGCGGATGCTGGCGTCACGGGTTGCCTGCACAGCACGGCCGATTCTCTCGGCGCTTCCGCGCAGCGGTTCGCGCAGGCCGAACGCAAGCAGCGCGAAGAGGATTCCGGGAACGGCGGCGAAGAAGAAGGCGCTGCGCCAGCCGAACTTCTCGGCTATGTAGCCGCCGCCGGCAAAGCCCACGGCGATGCCGAAAGTGGCTCCGGCGCTCCAGATCGACATGCTGCGACCTCGCTGTTCCTTCGGAAAGTAGTCGGACAGCATCGAGGTCCCGGCCGGGTAGTAGCCGGCTTCGCCGATACCCAGCACTGCGCGACTCACGAAAAGCTGAGGGAAGTTGCGGGCGAACCCTGTGAAGAGCGTGGCCAGGCTCCAGATGGCGACTCCGACGCCGACCACAGTCTTCCGGATGCCGCGATCAGCCCAGTAGCCGAAGGGCACGGCGGCCGCGGCGTAGACGAGGAGGAAGGCGGAGCCGAGGAGTCCAACCTGCGCGTCGCTGAGATGGAACTCTTTCTGGATCAGCGGCGAGGCCGCCGCCCCGACATACCGGTCCATGTAGTTGAGAAAGTTGATGCCAACCATGACGGCAAGGACGTATCGGGCGTAGCCTCGCGCCACGGGCGCCATTATGCCCCCGCCGCCACAAAGCACCAAGATTGGATTGCGTACGATTACTGGTCCTTAGTGGGTCGGCTGGGCATTGGCGAGCTCAAGTGGCTGTAAACCACCCGCGAAAGCTGTGCAGGTTCAAATCCTGCCCGGCCCACCAGCTCGATATTTCAGCTAAGACTTGGTCCGAGCGGCGCCGAGCAGCTGCAGTGCGGTTTCGTTGTAGTCGCTGAGGCCTGGACGCGCAATTCGAATCACCAGGTGGCGGGCGCCGGCGGCCCGGTAGGCGGCGAACCATTCGGCGGCCGATTCAAGGGTTCCGGCATGGCAGGCCTGCGCCCTGGCCATCAACTCGGCCGGCACGCCGTAATACGCCCGCATGTAGGTGTCGAGCCCGCTGGCTGCCTCGCGGGGACTGTCGGCGACGGCCACGGTGAGGTAGGCGCCGGTCGCTACGGCGGCAGGGTCTCGGCCCGCTCGTTTCGCCGCTTCGTGCACGGCGCGAAGACCTGACGCATAGTCGGCCGGGGTCGGGCTGAAAGGCAACCAGCCATCGAAAGTTTCGCCTGCCAGCCTCAGCATGCGAGGACCGCTGCCGCCCAACCAGATGGGAGGACCACCCGGGCTAAACGGTCGCGGCTGGAGCTCCGGGCCGGGCTCTTCGTTCCGCCACAGCCGCCGGATGCGTTCGACGGCGCTCAGCATCGAACCGACCCGGCGGTCGCTGGGAACTCCCAGCGCCGCCAGCTCTGCATGCGTGCCCGGCAGCTCGGCGCCGGGACCGACGCCTACGATGACGCGGCCTCTCGCTATGCGGTCAAGCGTCGCCACGCCGTGCGCCAGCGAGAGAGGGTGCCGAAGCAGCGGCAGAAGCACCGCCGTGCCAAGGGTGACTCGACTTGTGGCCCCTGCTACGGCCGCCAAGAGAGTCAGGGGTTCACCGCGAGGACGCGCCAGGAGCGAGTCGCCGGCCCACACCGAGTCATAGCCGGCCTGTTCCGCCCTTCGCGCCGCCTCGATCACAAATGACAGGTCGCTGTCCGCCCACAGCAGGGCCTCCCGAGACGGCAGCAGAAGCCCAGTTGCTGGCGATTGCATCGACACTTGGTGAACTATGCGCCGATGAGTTTTCGGAGGAGCAATCGTCTAACGAATTGACACCGGACTGTTACAGGAGGCAGACATGAGGCTGGTCGCAACGGAATACATGTCACTCGATGGGATCTTCGAAGAGCCGGGCCACTGGTCCGGCCCGTTCTTCAACGACGAGGCCGGCCAGTTCAAGTGGGCGGAGCTCCAGGCCAGCGACGCGCTGTTGCTCGGCCGCAACACCTATGACGGCTTTTCGGCTGCATGGCCAAAGATGACCGGCACGGGCGAGTTTGGCGAAAAGATGAACACCATGACCAAATACGTGGTCTCCTCGACCCTGGACAAAGCTGACTGGGCCGGCTCGAAGCTGATCAAGGGAAACGTGGCAGAACAAGTGCGCCGGCTTAAGCAGATGCCCGGCGGGGACCTCTTGCTGACCGGCAGCGCGCAGCTCTTCAACGCGCTGATGCAAGAGAACCTGATCGATCTCTATCGGTTCATGCTGCACCCGATCGTCCTCGGGAAGGGCAAGCGACTGTTCGCCAACGAAGCCGATTCGAGAACGCTCAAGCTGACGGAGACGAAGCGGTTCAGCGCGGGCATCGTCATCCTCGAATACGTGCCTGTCTAAGCCGGGCGTGCACAGGGCGCCTAAGGAAAGTTGTCATTGACCAGGGGCCACGATGCCGGGTCGTAGCCCACGTTGGGCACGGTCCCGGTCCGCCAGTACACGCCGCTCTTGCGCTGCATCAGCTCCTCATCGACGAGCTGCCGGCGGAAATATGCGAAGTCAGAATGTCGCCTTCCGATGATGCGGTTGACCTCCGACTCGGGGTACCGGCGCCCAGGCTGGAAGTCCTCGACAATCCAGCGCAACACCACCAACCGCTTCTTGCGCTGCACCGGGATCCCGCGCAGGCTCCCATCCGCTTCGACGAAGCTCTCAAGCACGCGTAAGCTGTACGGATCCGAGTCAGGAAATCGCAACTACCGGTCAATTCTGGAGTCCGGACCTAAGTTCGCGTCCCCGACTTAGTGGAATAGCCACAGACCGAACCCGGTATTGATGGGCTAAGCTACCGTGACGATGCGTGGATCGACGGCTCGCAATATCTGTCTCACTCGGCGGCGAGCGATCGACTACGTCCTCTGCGCCAGCTGCTTCTGTAGCTAGCCGACCTTTCTGACGGGCCGCAGCCCATCCGCGCCCTTTGGCGCGCTCGTGTCGGCAATCAGCTAATTGACACCGGAGGCGCATCTATTTGTCGGATCTCGTCGATCTCTCGTCTAACGAGAGAATCAAGGCCACCAGCAACCATCTTCGAGGGCTCATCAAGGAAGAGCTGCTCGAAGACACGCCTGCCTTCGGCGACGCCTCCGAAACGCTGCTCAAGTTCCACGGTATATATCAGCAGGACGACCGCGACCGCCGCAAAGAGGCCCGCGCCAAGGGCCTGACCAAGCATCACCAGCTCATGATCCGGACCCGCATCCCGGGGGGCGTCGTGTCGGCGGATGCGTACATCGCCCACGACGACATCAGCCGCGAGTGGGCCAATGGAACGCTGCGCGTAACCACTCGCCAGGACTTTCAACTGCACGGTGTCCTGAAGGGCGACATCAAACGCTCGATCGCCGCCATCAATGAGTCGCTGCTGACTACGCTCGGCGGTTGCGGCGACGTCGAGCGAAACATCATGTGCTGCCCCGAGCCGATCGCCGATCGGTTTCACGACGACGTGGACCGTTCGATCGCGGCCATGGTGACCGAGCTCACGCCGAAGACGCGTGCCTACCACGAGATCTGGCTCGATGGCGAGGTCGTCAAGACTTCGGAGCCCGAGGTCGAACCGCTGTATCGCGAGCAGTACCTGCCGCGGAAGTTCAAGACGACCGTGGCGCTCGAAGGCGACAACTGCGTCGACATCTACGCGCACGACCTCGCCCTGGTCGCGATGCGCTCGCCCGGCGGCACGGTGCGCGGATTCAACGTTCTGGTCGGAGGCGGCCTCGGCCGAACGCACAACAAGCCGGAGACGTTCGTCGCGGTGGCGCAGCCTCTCTGCTTCGTCGAGCCGGACCAGGTCGTCGACGTGGCGCGCGAGGTGGTGGCCGTCCAGCGCGACTACGGCGACCGGGCCAACCGGCGCCATGCCCGGCTCAAGTACACGATCGCCGATCGCGGCCTCGACTGGTTCCGCGACGAGGTTCAGAGCCGCGTGGCCTTCAGGCTCCAGCCGCCCGAAAAGCTGTCGTGGAAACCCGTTGACGACCATCTCGGCTGGCACGAGCAGGGCGACGGCCGCCTTTACGTCGGCATCTTCATCGAGAACGGGCGCATCGCCGACGTCGATGGCGTCCGGTCGCGCACCGGGCTGCGCAGGATCGTCGACGAGCTGCGACCGCAGGTCCGCCTGACCGCACAGCAGAACGTGATCCTCGCCGGCATCGCCCCTGCCGACCGGCCTCGCGTCGAAGAGTTGATGTCCGAGCACGGCATTGCGACAGTCGAGTCCATCCCTCTTGCCATCCGGAATTCCATGGCGTGCCCCGCCATCCCCACGTGCGGTCTGGCCGTGGCTGAAGCGGAACGGGCGCTGCCATCCTTGATCCGCACGCTCTCGACTCTGCTCGACGAGCTCGGCCTGGCGGATGAGCGGATCAGCTTCCGCATGAGCGGCTGCCCCAACGGATGCTCGCGCCCGTACCTCGGGGACGTCGGGTTCGTCGGCACGACGCTCGGCAAGTACGATGTGATGCTCGCCGGCGATTTCGACGGCACGCGCCTCAACCGCGTTTACGCGCCGAACGTGCCTATCGCAGAAATCCCTGTCCTCCTGCGGCCGATCTTTGCGACGTTTCGCTCCGATCGGCGCTCGGGCGAGGGCTTTGGCAACTGGGTCGAGCGGGTCGGCTTCGAATCGCTGCGCCAGGTGACCGCATGAACACCCTCGCGCCTGCCGAAATCTCTGCGGGAGCCGCCCCGGAAGCAGTTTTGCAATGGGCCTATGAGACGTTTCCGCGGGTCGTGATCGTCGCCAGCTTCCAGGCCGAATCGTCGGTCCTGATCGACATGGCGTCCCGTATTCGGCCCGACGCCAGGGTCCTGACGCTCGACACGGGACGACTCCCCCAGCAGACCTACGACATGATCGATCGCGTTCGCGACCGCTACGGGATCGACGTCCACGTGATCTCGCCCGACGCGGCCGAACTGCACGAGATGGTGGGGAGCCATGGAGTGAACCTCTTCTACCAGTCGGCAGACATGCGGCGCCTCTGCTGCGACGTGCGCAAGTCGCGGCCGCTGAGCCGCGCACTGGCCGGGTACGACGCGTGGGTGACGGGCGTGCGCAGGCAGCAGGCGGCCACCCGCTCACAGACCGCGGTCGTGTCGCCGGATCGCGAGCACGAGGGCCTGACCAAGATCGCGCCCCTGGCCGGCTGGACCAAAGACCAGGTGTGGGCTCACATCCGCGAGCACGACCTTCCGTATCACTCCCTCTACGACCTGGGCTACACGTCGATCGGCTGCGCCCCGTGCACTCGCGCGACGACAAAAGGCGAGGACGAACGAGCCGGACGTTGGTGGTGGGAAGAGAACGAGGTCAAGGAGTGCGGCCTGCACTGGCCGGCGAAGCAGTGAACAAGATGGCAACGCTGGCAGTCGCGGCGGCGGCGATGCTTCTGGTGGCTTGCGGCCAGGCCGTCAGCTCGGCCGCGCCGAATGACGACCAATCGCTCACGCTGCGCCTTGGCTACTTCCCAAACCTCACGCACGCGCCGGCAATCGCAGGCATTAAGAAAGGACTCTTCTCCTCGGCCCTCGGCGCCAAAGTCACCGTCGAGACCCACACCTTCAACGCGGGCGGTGACGCAGTGACAGCGATCCTTTCCAACTCCATCGACGCGTCGTTCGTCGGCCCGAGTCCGACCACCAATGCATTCGTTCAATCCCACGGCCAGGCGATTCGCGTCATCGCGGGCTCGACGTCGGGCGGCGCGCTGCTGGTCGTCAAGCCGGGCATCACGTCGATAGCGGGCCTGAAAGGCAAGAAGATCGCTGATCCCCAGCTCGGCGCGACGCAGGACGTGGCGCTGCGCTGGTTCCTCAAGAGCAATGGCTTTGCTACCGACACCGCGGGTGGGGGAGACGTAAGCATCCTGCCGCAGGACAACGCGCAGACGCTGATGGCGTTCAAGCAGGGCCAGGTCGACGGCGCGTGGGTCCCCGAGCCATGGGCCAGCCGCCTGGTGGTCGAAGGCAAGGGCAAGATCCTGGTCGACGAGCGCGACCTTTGGCCGCAGGGCAGGTTCGTCACCACCAACCTGGTCGTGAGGACAGACTTCCTGCAGGCCCACCCGAAGCGCCTGAAGGCGTTGCTCGAGGGCCTCTATCAGTCGGTCGCCTATCTGAACTCCAACGCGGCTGATGCGCAGAGCCTGACCAACGACGCGGTGGCCGAGATCACCGGCAAGAAGCTCGCGCCTGGCGTCGTCGCAGCCGCCTGGCCGCACATGACATTCATGCTCGACCCCCTCGCTGCAACGCTGAAAATATCGGCCGATCACGCCCACGGCGTCGGCCTGTTGGGCGGCGTTGACCTCAACGGCCTCTACGACTTGAGGCTGCTCAACCAGGTGCTCGCCGCGCACAACGAGCCGGCGGTGGCCGGCGTGTGAGCAACATCCTTCAGCTTTCGGAAAAGCACTCGTTGAGCGTGGAGCGCCTCACCATGGCGTTCCCACACGATGATCGGCTCCTGCTCGCGCTCGAGGGCGTAACGCTCGAGGTCGAGCGCGGAGAGCTGGTGTGCATCGTCGGCGCCTCGGGCTCAGGCAAGAGCACGCTGCTCAACATCCTCGCGGGGCTCGACGAGCCGACGGCCGGCCGTGCGCACGTACACGGACGAGTAGCGCTCATGTTCCAGGAGGCGGCGCTGCTGCCATGGCTGACAGCGGCAGGCAACGTCGAGCTCGCCCTCGAGCTCCGCGGTGTGAAGCGGCCTGCACGCGTTGAGTTCGCGCGCGAGCTGCTGCATCGCGTCCACCTGGACGGGTTCGAAAAGCGGCTGCCGCACGAGCTGTCCGGCGGTATG
>DATNML010000068.1:0-6403 GCA_035602315.1 Candidatus Dormiibacterota bacterium | reverse complement strand
GATCCGCACCTTCACCCCCTCGAGCATCGCGTCGAAGCCGTCGATCAACACCTCATCCTCGTCGAGCTCAACCTCGCTCAGGCGACGAGGTCCGCTCGGCCGTCGCTTGGTCGACAGCTCGAGCTGCGGCCTGGGAGCCATCGACGCTCCCGGCTTGATCGTCAGCCGCGACGAGGCCGAGCCGGCTAGGCGGAAAGCCTGTCGTGGCACGGGTGCCGGCGGGCTCGGGGGCGGCGCAGGCGGCGGCTTGGCCGCCCGTTTCGGCTGAGCCTTTGTGACGGGCCTGCCCTTGGCCGGCGGTCTCTTCTGGGTTGCGCGCTTGACCGTTGCGCGCCTTACTGTCGCCCGTTTGGCGACCGCCTTCGCGCCGGACGGCCGCTTGGCCGGTCTTCTAGAAGAACTCACCCCAGAACTTCCTTACCCTTCCGACCGGGTTAGGCACGGTCCTCAAGGCTACGACCTGCGACCGCGGCGATGCCTCGACGATGGCCACGGGGTCGGACTCAGGAAGGCCCTCTGGGTGGACGCGGATCACCCCCAGGTGGACTCCACCTTCCTGCACCACCAGCGCGCCGACCTTGGCGTCGCCTTCGAGGCGGCCGGTGCTCGTGATCTTCAACCGGTTGACCGCGACGACCTTGCCGCGGACGAACCCCGCGATGGTCACCCTGGCGCTTCGGATATCCGCCTCCACGTGGGCGTCTGGGCCGATCATCAGGTCGCCCTCGCAGTCGATCTCGCCGCTGAAATTGCCCAGGACCTGCCCGCCATCCTTGACCTGGAGCTTGCCCGAAAGGACGTCGTCGCGCGCCAGGACCGTCGCCTTCGGCTCGAGCCCATGTGGCTCGGGGCCTCCGTTCGAACTGGAAATCGCTGCCGTCTCCACTGCGGAATCAGTCACGTTGCACCTCCCTGTGCCCAGCCTCAAGCTGGGTTCCACCACCTACCGCAGCATAACTGCCTCTCGGCCTCGTCAGAGGTCCGGGTATTGGGCCAGGTATTCCAGGGCAGCCTCGCGGGTCGGCGGGATCTCGCCGTCGATGACGAGCTCCTCGAGGCGCTGCTTGATCCGCCCAACCTCCGGTCCCGGCCCGATTCCGCGTACACGCATGACGTCTTCGCCGGTCAGCAGCGGTGCCAGCCGGGATGGCATCTCCGACAGCACGGCATCGATTCGAGCCTGGAGCTCATCGAGCTTCTCGGGCTCCGGATAGGCCGACGCGGCAACGTCGGCTCGAGCCAGGGCGATCAGGCGGCCAAGCTGCTCGCCCGCGTCCCGCGCCAGGCGCCTGACCGCGCCGTCCGTCCACTCCGAGCGGTAGTACACCGGCCGCAGGTGCAGGCGAATGAGCTCGACGACCAGCTCGATCTCCTTTTGGGAAAAGCGAAGCCTTTCGAGCGCAGACCTCGCAAGCTCAGCGCCGACCAGCTCATGGCCGGGGAAAGCGCCGTCGGCCGCGGCGGTGGAGGGCTTGCCAACGTCGTGAAACAGGGCCGCGAGCCTCAGCACCAGGTCGGCCGGGACGCGCTCCACGGTGAGCAGCGTGTGGCCGTACACGTCGTGGGTGTGAAATCCGGTCTGGGCAACCCCTTTGCAGGCCGCAACCTCGGGCAGGATGAGTTCGAGCAGCCCGCCCGCATCCAGCAGCTCGATGGCGAGTCGAGGACGGTCCGAGGTGAGCATTCTGCGCAGCTCGTCCGCTATGCGCTCGGCGGAGATGACCGGCGGTGTGAGGCGGCTTTTCATCTGGCGCATCGCGGGCACGATGTCGGGCGCCAGCTCGAAACCGAGCTGCGAGGCAAACCGGATCGCGCGAAGCATCCGGAGCGGGTCGTCTGCAAAGGTGCGCAGTGGGTCGGTGGGCGTACGCAGGATCCGGGCGTCCAGGTCCTTGCGGCCGCCGAGCGGGTCGTGAATCTTCCCATCGAGGTCCATCAGCAGCGTGTTGATCGTGAAGTCACGCCGCTTGAGGTCCTCCTCGAGGGTGGCCGGGCGCACGTCAGGCTTCCGAGACTCGGCTGCGTACGACTCGGCGCGGGCCGTGACGAACTCGACGAGGTGCCCCGGGAGCGTGACCTGGGCGGTGCCGTATCGCTCGAACGTGATGGGGGGCGCCGCATGCGCGAGTCTGGCGAACCGCTCCGCAAGCTTCAGCGCGTCACCATCTTCGACGACCACGTCCGGGTTGGGATGGGGGCGCCCGAGGAGCTTGTCGCGCACGTAGCCCCCCACCACCCACGCCAACACCCCAAGGTCTGACGCAGCCTGCTTGAGCAGGCGGAGAAGGTCCTGGTCAGCGAGAGTTACTGGTTGATCCGCGCCCATTCCACGGCTCCTACCTGCCCGGCGCGATCGCCCAGGCGGGCGCGGCGCACGCGGGGCCGGCGAGCCGGCTTGATGAATGGAGACGAGTGCAGCGTCTCGACGATCGTAGGCTCGACGAGCGCCCACGACCGCGACACGCCTCCGCCGATGACGAACATCTCCGGGTCGATGACATTGGTCAGGCTGATGAGGGCGATCCCCATGTAGCGCGCCGCGCGCTCGACGACCATCCGCGCATGGGCGTTGCCCTGAGCCGCAGCACCGAACAGCTCCGCGGCGGTGTGGCCGGTTTCGCGCGCGAGGTTCGCGCCCCCGACGAACGCCTCGAGGCAGCCCCGCTGGCCGCAGTTGTCGAGCGGCCCGTTGGGGTCGATGATCATGTGCCCGATCTCGCCCGCAGTGGCGTGACCACCCCGGTGCAGCTTGCCATCGATGATCAGGCCCCCGCCCACGCCGGTGGACCAGGTGATGTAGACCATGTTGCGGGTGCCGCGGCCGGCACCGTGATGAAACTCCCCCAGGCCGGCCATGTCGGCATCGTTGGCTAGGTGCACCTTGGCGCCAGTCGCCCGAGCGAGCATCGCGGCCAGCGGCACGTTCTTCCAGGGAAGGTTCGGAGGGTTGACAAGGACCCCGCGCTTGAGGTCGATTGGCCCGGGCGCTGCGATGGTGATGCTGCGTACCTTCTCGCGGCCGCGATGCCGATCGATCTCGGCCGCGGCCCAGTCGACCATCGCCTGCGGAGTCCCGAGGAGGGGTGTCTTGGTCTTGACGCTGGCGACCAGGTTTCCATCCGACCGCGCGAGCGCGACCCGCACCTGCGTCCCGCCAAGATCGATTCCAGCCAGCATCAGTGAATGAGCTAGGAGGCGAGCAGCTGCTGGCCGCGGAGCGCGGCCAGGATCTCGATCGGGCCGCGTGCACGGTTGAAGGTGTAGAAGTGCAGTCCAGGCACTCCGGCAGCGAGCAGCTCGGCGCACTGCTCGATGCAGTGCCGCACTCCGAGCGCGCGCACCTCGTCATCGCTGGCGGCCCGGTCGATCGCCGTCTGAAGCGCGGCCGGCACCGTCGCGCCCGACATCGCGGTCATTACGGCCAGCGAGCGGCGGCTTGGAACGGGCATCACTCCGGGGACGATCGGGACTTTGATACCCGCGGCTCGCGCTCGTGCGATCAGGTCGAAATAGAACCGGTTGTCGAAGAAGAGCTGGGTGATCAGGAAGTCCGCTCCCATCTCCACCTTCAGCTTCATGTAGCGAAACTCGTGCTCGAGGTCAGGGCTCTCCGGGTGCTTTTCCGCGCTGCACGCGGCGCCGATTCCAAATCGATAACCGTTGCGGCGGACAAAGTCGACCAGGTCGCTTCCGTGCGCAAGCTCAGGGTCCGCGGGTGCAAATGCCTGACCTGGGTCCTGCGCGTCTCCTCTCAGCGCGAGGACGTTGGCGACCCCTTCTCGCTCCATCCAGTTGAGAATCTGACGAGTCCCGTCCGTTGAGTTTGCGCAGGTCAGGTGGGCCATCGCCTCGATGTGATAGTGGCGCTTGATTCGCGTGACGAGCTCCAGCGTTTTCTCACCTGTGCGAAGCCTGTAGGTGACTGAAACCCAGTCGGGCGCGTGACCGGCGAGCGCGGCCACCGTCTTCTCCAACACCTCGACCTCGGCCTCGTCGCGCGGCGCCATGAACTCAAAGGAGACACTCGGCCGGCCGCGAGCCAGCATGTCCGCGATTCGCATGTGGGCGAACTCTACCAATCCACGTCGCAACTAGGCCGGATTCACTCCGGCCGTCCCAGGCGTGCATGACTGCCTCCACGCGTAGCCAGACGTGACTATTCAGACATCCGATCCCGGGGAAGGTGAGCAGGCGCCTTGGCGAAGCCGAGGCGCCGATGAGCGGAAACCGCCGAGGTTTCCGCTCATATTTTTACCTCAGGACGCGGGAGTCTCCGACTCGACGCGTCACGCGTTGCGCGTCGAGATGCTCGAGCAGCGCCAGCACCGGACGCCTGCTTGCGCCCATGCGATCACGAAGCTGCGCCACAGTGATCGAGCCGCTGCTCGCAACGATCTCCCTCACGATTACGACCGCTGCGTCGTAAGCGTCCCTGGTGAACGCAATGTCGTCGGTCACGCGCACGATGTCGCCTCGCTGCCCCAATGCCCGAACGACCTCTGGGCTCGCGCCGGTCTGCTGAAGCGCCTCAGCAAGCGAAGGTGGCGCGAACGGCTGCCGGCCGAGCAGCTCGAGCAACGACGCAGCCGCGCCATCTCCATCGTCGAGGTCAACGCGGTGGCCGGGCCGCGCGAGCGCGCCATCTCGCACCTCGGCGCGGCCGTCTTCGACCAGACCCTGGACGACCGTCGCGAACGCTCCAGGTGGCACGCCCAGGCGGCTGCGCAGCTCCTCGCGAGCGATGCCCGGCCGCAGCGGGTGAGCGCCGTGGTAGGCGTCCAGCTCGCGTTCCGCCCGGTCCGTGATCGCTCGCCAGGCGGCCGCGTCGTAGATCCAGTCGCCGATCCGTCTGGCGTTCAGTGCCGCCACGTCAGCATGCGGCGTCAGCGTTGCCTTCAGCAGCGCCGCCACGGTCACGCCGCGGGGGTACTTGCGCAGCTCCTCCTGCAGCACGTCGCCGGCCGCACGGCGCTCGAGTGACTCGCGGACCGCGCTGTCGTGCCGCGAATGCTTGCGCGGGGTGACATCGACGAAGCTCCCGCCGGCGATCGTCGTGGCGGGGCTGGGGACGCGAAGGATGAAGCGATCATGCTCAGCCGCTGCGACGGGACGCTCCAGGTAGAGCTGCACCCATCCCTCGCCGCCAGGATCCAGCTGGTCGGCTTCGAGCAGGATCACTCGGCACGCCACCTCTGCCGTTCCGGTGTGCAGCAATAGCTCGGCGCCGTGCCGTAGAGGCTGGGACGCGGACACAACCACTCTCACCGTGGCGTCCACGCGGCGCGTCCCGGCGATCGTCTTCGGGCGAGCGAGCACGTCGCCCCGGGCAAGCTCGTGCTTCTCCGCGCCGGTCAAGTTCGCCGCCACGCGACTTCCGGGCGTGGCTGTCTCAACCTTGCGGTTGTGCTGCTGCAGCCCGCGCACCCTGACCGCGCGGCCCGCCGGCACCACTTCGAGGTCCTCACCTACGCTCAGCGTGCCGTCCATCAGCGTGCCGGTCACGACGGTACCGAACCCGCTCATGGTGAAGGCGCGATCGATGGGCAGCCGCGGACGCCCGAGGTCCGGCCGCGGCACTGCTGCGGCCAGGATTTTGTCGAGCTCCATCAGGAGCTCTGCTTTGCCTTCGCCGCTGACGGCGGAGAACGAGACCACCGGCGCGCCGTCCAGTGAGGTGCCCGCGATCGCCTCGACGACCTCGGACTTCACAATCGCGAGCCAGTCTGCATCGACCAGGTCGAGTTTCGAGAGCACGACGACGCCGCGACGGACGTCGAGCAGGTCGATGATCTCCAGGTGCTCACGGGTCTGTGGCATGACCCCCTCGTCGGCGGCGATGACCAGCATGACCGCGTCAAGACCATGAGTGCCGGCGAGCATGTTGCGGATGAAGCGGGCGTGCCCTGGCACGTCGACGATGCCCACCTCGCGCCCGCTCGGGAGGAGCAGGTGCCCGAAGCCGAGGTCGATCGTCATGCCGCGCCGCTTCTCTTCCGCGAGGCGGTCGGGGTCCACGCCGGTCAGTGCCGTGATGAGTGTGGACTTGCCGTGATCGATGTGCCCAGCGGTGCCGATGACGAAGCTCATCGAGCGACTGCCTTGTACGCGACCTCCACGGCGTCGATCAGCATCTCGTCCTCACCTTTGAGCACCGTCCGCGGGTCGAGGCAGCACGCGTCCTTTTCTATGCGCGCGATCACTGGCGGGTCGCCGCGACGCAGCGCCGCCGCCAGTCGAGACGCAGGTCCGGAGAGCGCGATCAGCACAGTGGGCAGCGCGTGGCCGGGCAGGGAGCCTCCGCCGACCGCCGACTCTCCAGGGATGAGGCTCACTCCGACGCCTCGCTCCTCGAGCTTGACCGACCACATCGCGGCTCGGCGCCGGACGTCCTCGACAGGCGCTC
>DATNML010000067.1:0-9412 GCA_035602315.1 Candidatus Dormiibacterota bacterium | reverse complement strand
ACCGAGATCGGCTTTCCGAAGGCGATCAACCATTTCGACGGCAATGGAATCATGCCGGCGAGACCGAGCCATGGGAACGTCGGTGTGACTGGAGCAATCGGAAGACCGAGGAGCCTGGCCAGGGGCTTCACGTCGAACATGACCGGATGTATCTCCTCCGAGCCGACCACTGCGACCGGGATGATTGGCGACCCGGTGCGCAACGCGACCTGGACGAAACCGCCACGTCCCATACGCTGCACCTGGTAACGATCTCGGTAGAGCTTGGCCGCGCCCTTGACTCCTTCCGGGAACACGCCGACCAGCTCATCGCGCTCTAGCAAAGCGGCCGCGTTGTCGGGATGGGCGAGCACGTTGCCGGTCTTGACCAGCAGCATGCTCGTGAACGGCATCGCGAAAGCCCAGTCGACGACCAGCATGCGAGCATGTCGTGGCTGCGGATGCTCGGCCATGATCGCTGTGCGGATCATCGCGCCGTCGTAGGGAACGATGCCTGCATGGTTGGCCACCAGCAGCGCGCGGCCGTGGGCCGGCACGTTGCGAATTCCTTCGACCTCGACCCGCCAGTACTTGTGATAGAACCAGAGCGCGATTCCCTGGACCCGAGCAGTGAACTCCGGGTCATAGCCGAATTCGTCGCCTTTACGCTCCAGCTCATCGCTGGCGCGCACCGCACGAAGCGCCCCCACCGCGTCCGATTATGGCAACATGCAGTCGGCCTCGACATGCCACGCGATCTGCAGGCCGCCGCGACCGAATATCTTGGCTGGCTTCAACTCGAAGCGAACCGCAGCCCGAACACGGTCCGCGCCTATGAGTCCGAGCTCCGCAAGCTCATCGTTTTTCTCAAGGCCAACGACCACACTCTGTTGATCGACCAGCTGCGCCACGACGACCTTCGCGCCTATCAACGTCATCTCGCCGGTCGCTTGAAGAGTCCTTCGTCTCGCGCCCGGGCGCTGGTTGCGATCCGCTCGTGGTTGCGCTGGATCGCGAAAGAGGGGTTGATCGACCGAGACCTGTCCAACGGCATCACGCTGCCCAAGCTCGAACAGCGATTGCCCAAGCCGATCGATCCGGACGAGCTGACCCGTCTGCTCGGCGCTCTGCCGCGCCAGACGGCCCACGAAAAGCGCGATCGCGCGCTGGTCCAGTTCCTGATCAGCACGGGATGTCGCATCTCCGAGGCCCTGGCGCTGGATCGAACCGACTTTCCACGCTCGGGCAACCGCCTGGTCGTGACCGGAAAGGGCTCCAAGCAGCGCTCCGTGTACCTGACGACCGACGCGCGTGAGGCGCTCGAGGAGTACCTGGTAGCGCGCGAGGACGCCTGCATGGCTCTGTTCGTCAACTACGACCGCGCGGCCGCGGACGATCGCGCCCGCCGCCTTACCTCAGCGGGCGCCCGCTTCATCGTGCGCAAGCTGCGCGTACAGCTTGGGGCCTGGTCGTTCAAATCGCCCCACGTCGCGCGCCACACCGCCGCCACGACTCTGCTCGAGGTGACCGGCGGCGACGTGCGACTTGTCCAGGAAGTGCTCGGTCACGCCAACCTGAACACGCTCCAGGGGTATACGAAAATCGTCGACAGCCGCAAGCAGGATGCGTACCGCCGCTACCAGGAATTCCTGGACGACAAAAAGGCTGGACGTTAGTATCTGAGCGTGATCGAACTTAAGCGGGCGAAGCTGTTCGAGGGGCTGCCGGAATCAGAGGTGCGCTCCATCGAGAAGCAGATGAAGACTGTTCATCACCCAGCCGGCCACGAAATCGTCGTGCGGGGGGAAAACGGGGTCGGATTCATGGTCATCCTCGATGGCACGGTATCGGTCTCCACAGTCCAGGGCAAAACGCGGAAGCTCGGGCCGGGTGACTCGTTCGGCGAGATGGCGCTGCTCGACCACGAGGGCCGCAGCGCGACGATCAAGGCGGACGCCGACGTCACCCTGGCGACGATTCCGGAGTGGAACTTCAAGCCTTTCCTCAAGGAGCACCCCGAGGTCACCTATCGCCTGCTCCAGCTCTTGAGCCAGCGCATCCGCCAGGCGGAAAGCACCAAGTAAAAAGAAGAGGCCGGGCGCCGCTCGGGCACCCGACCTTTTTGTGTCGATCGACAGCTGAGGCTTTACTCGTCCTCGATCTGGTTGTACATCAAGCTGTCCTGGATCTCGTACAGGGCGTCCATCGCCTCCATGACGGAGGCGGGCTTGGCCTGGGCCAGGACCGTCACCTCGGGTGACTCCTCGATGACCTTGTTGATCGCGACCGAGAGCACCGGCGGCATCTGCCGCTGGTCGGCCAGGTTCAGCATCTCCAGCTCGTTCAAGAGCCGGTCGATGTGATGCATCTTGTTCCGGCGTGCGTACTTGGCACGCTGGATGCGCCGTTCCCGTGCGGTCATATGCTCAATAGCGCGGCTCGCCTGCTTGATCATGGTCAATTCCTTATCTCCCGACCAAGAGTTTACGAACTCCCTCCAATTTGTCAAGGACAATCTGTAATAAATGCTCCCGGGTAGTGCTAGCATGGCTGGCCAGCGTCCCGGATGAGACCTCAATGATCGCCGGCCGCTCGACCCGCATGGAAGTCCTGGAGCTGCTCCGGCGTAAGGGCAATTGCAGCGCGGAAACCATCGCCAGCGACCTCGGCGTCACGCCCAACGCCGTCCGGCAGCACCTCACCAACCTCGAGCGCGATGGGTTTGTCGTCAGCCACCCCGAGCGCAGCGGGCGGGGCCGCCCCGCGCTGCTCTTCTCCCTGACCGAGCGCGCCGACTCCGTGTTTCCCAAGCGCTATGGCCAGCTCGCCTCGATGGTGCTCCAGGAAGTCCAGGAGATGGGGGGCCCGGACGCCCTGGATGAGGTCTTCTCCCGGGTTGCGGCCCGCCACGCCGGCGCGATCGAGCCTCACCTCAAAGGCGTTGAGTTCGACGAGAAGCTGCGACGGGTGGTCGCCTGGATCGGCCGTGCCGGCACCCTGGCCGAGCAGACGGAGACCAGCGAGGGGGTGAAGGTCACCATCCACAACTGCCCCTTCAGGACCACGGCGCTCAAGTTCCCCCAGGTCTGCACGATCACGCCGCAGCTCATGTCGAGGCTGCTCGGCACGTCAATCTCGCAGGCCGATTCCATCCACCGCCATGACCCTTACTGCTCGTTTGTCGTCCAGCGGCCTTCCGTCCCTAACTAGCCGCCAGGTCAAAGAGGTCGACGCGCTCGCGCAGGAGCGCTTCGGCATCTCGGTCGACTGGTTGATGGAGGCCGCGGGCTGGCAGGTCGCGCGATTCTGCCCAGCGGACACTGCAGTGGTCTGCGGGGTGGGCAACAACGCCGGCGACGGGCTCGCGGCGGCCCGGCACCTTCACCGCTGGGGGAAGCTCGCAAGCGTCTGCTGCCTCAACGCCGCGCGGCTGCCGAGCGCGGCGGCACGAGAGCTCGAGGCGCTCCGCAAGCTCGGGATCCAGGTCTTCGGCGAGCTGCGCCTCAGCGGCGCTCAAGCAGTGGTCGACGCGATCCTTGGCACTGGAGTCTCAAGGCGTCCTGAGGGCGATTTCGCGGCTTGGATCGAGGGCGTCAACTCGGCGCAGCTGCAGGTGATCGCGGTCGATGTGCCCTCCGGGCTCGACGCCGACACTGGCGTCGCCTACGCTCCAAGTGTGCAGGCGCAGACGACCGTGACCCTCGGACTTCCAAAAGCGGGCCTTCTCGTTGGCGACGGGCCGCGACTGTCCGGCGAGGTCTGGGTGGTGGACATCGGCGTGCCATTCGAGGCCTACGCCGTCCTCGGGGTGCATGTCCCCGCAGGCCTGTTCTCAAACGGTGACCGCGTGCGGCTGGACTCGATCCAGTGACGCGAGAGGTGGTCTGGGACCACGGAGTCTCGCTGCCTGGCCACCGACTGTGGCTGGACCCGCTGGTTGTGCGGACGTTCGCCTTCATCTCCCACGCACACACGGATCACGCGCGACGGCATAAGGAGGCTCTGCTCACGCCGCAGACACTTGCGCTGATTCCAGAATCTCGTCGCCCTCGAGGCTGGCGGATGCTCGGCTATCGCGAGCCGATGCGCCGCGGCCAGGCCACGGTCACCCTCCTCCCCGCCGGGCACATGCTGGGTTCCGCGCAGCTCCTCTTCGAGCACCAGGGCACGACGCTGCTCTACACGGGTGACATCAAACTCCGACAGGCCGGGGGCGCTCCGCCGACGTTCATCCCCAAAGCGGACGTGCTGATCATCGAGACGACTTATGGCCGGCCGCATTTCCGCTTCGGTGATCCCGACTCCACGATCGAAGCGATCGCGATGTGGTGCCGCCGCGCGCTGGACAGCCGTGTCACCCCGGTGCTTCTCTGCCACGCGCTCGGCAAGACCGAAGAGGTGATGCTCGCGCTCGCGCCCTACGGGTTCAGCTTTGCCCTGGAGAAGCGATGTGCTCCGTGTGCGCGCGAGTACGCGACCGCGGGACGACCACTGCCCGACTGGGTCGAGCTCGATGGTGATGCCCCGGACGGCCGCGTGGTGATCGCCCCGCCCGCGGGCAAGGACGAGGTTCGCCGCCTGGGGCGGTACCGGACCGCGCTCATCTCCGGCTGGGCGAAAGATGCCGAGTTCGCACGCATTTTCGGCGCCGACGCCACGTTCGACCTTTCCGACCACTGCGACTTCGACGAGCTCATCGACGTCGTGGAGCGATCAGGCGCGGACCAGGTCTACACCGTGCACGGCTACACCGAGGATTTCGCGCGACACCTGCGCAGGCGAGGCATCCGAGCCTCGGCCCTCGAGGCGACGGAGCAGCTCGCACTGGCTCTCTAACGCAAAGCCCAGCCTGAACGGAGCACGGCGCGCCGGAGCTCCGGGTCGACGGCCGCGGCGTCGCTAAGCTTGGTGAGCAGCAGGTCGACCCACGCGGTTAGGTGAACCGGCGGAACCACCTCCAGCTTCTCGTTCTTCACACGCGCGCGAAAGCTGCGGCCCTCGACGTCAAGCACCAGCTCGGTGATCGGGCCGCGGTTCAGATGGCCCCGCTTCACCTTCGCGATCGGGATGTGCTCCACGAGGTAATCGAGCAGTTCGCCAGAGTCCTCATCGCCGCTCATCGGCGCGTGGCAGAACACGCACGCGCCGTCAAGCGGCAGAGCGGGCGCCGAGCACACTGCACAGTTCAATCGGTGTAGCGCCTGATGATTTGATCCTCCCGCCCTTTCTCGGCCTGGTAGAGCGGGCAGTCCTCGAAGTTGCGCACGCAGATGGGAGGGCTGTCGCTCACTGCGTACTTGCGCTTCGAGCGGCGGTCGACGTGGCAGTCGAACCGGTAGACGCGCAGCACCGCGTGACGTTCCTTCAAGTATTCCTCGAGGTAAGGGCAGCGCCGCATCGCGATCTACGATAGGCCACCCATGCTTGACTTCGCGCGTGCCGGCTCTGC
The DNA here is from genome assembly GCA_035602315.1 of Candidatus Dormiibacterota bacterium. Lineage (GTDB taxonomy): Bacteria > Chloroflexota > Dormibacteria > Dormibacterales > Dormibacteraceae > Palsa-870. Next base: position 3,984 of record DATNML010000067.1, on the reverse strand, counting down.
GGTGGGGTCCACGTCCGCGACGCTTGAGAAGGCGCGCATCCTCGCCGCCTACTTTCGAACCCTCGACGACGACGACCTTCGGCGGGCCGCTGTGTTCATGAGCGGGCGCGCGTTCAGTCCTTCAAAGCGACGGACGCTGGGACTTGGTTGGGCGACCCTGAGCAAGGTCGTGTCGTCGATCTCAGGACGCGATGAAGATGAGCTGGGCAGCCTCTTTCGCAAGCACTCGGACCTCGGCGATTGGGCCGGCGAAGCACTGGAAGCCCGCACGCAACCCGAGCAGGTCTCTCTGCGTGAAATCGAAGCAGCTCTGGAGGAGATTCGCACTGCACGGGGAAAGGCAAAGGAGGCGCCACTGGAAAGGCTCCTGCGACGTCTCCACCCTGAGGCCGCGCGATTCTTCGTCAAGATCATCTCTGGCGAACTCCGGATCGGCCTGAGCGAGGGCCTGGTCGAGGCGGCGATCGCGGAGGCGTTCGAAGTTCCGATCACGCAGGTCAAGCGAGTCCACCTCATCACCGGCGACATCGGCGAGACCGCCGTCCGCTGCAAGCACAAGCAGTTCGACACCACCACGATTGCGGTGTTCCAGCCCCTGCGCTTCATGCTCGCCAGCCCAGTCGAAACGTCTGCTGAAGCCTTCGAGCGGATGGGCGCGGATAGCGTGTGGACCGAGGAGAAATACGACGGCGTGCGCTGCCAGCTCCACCGGCAGGGTGAGCGCGTGGAGCTTTTCTCGCGGGACCTGAAGGAGACGACCAGCGCGTTCCCCGAGCTGTCTGAGAATGCCGGGTCGATCGGTCACGACGTGCTGTTCGACGGCGAGGTGCTGGCTCATCGCGATGGACGGGTGCTTAGATTTTTCGAGCTGCAGCGACGGCTGGGCCGCAAGAAGGTGTCCGCCGAGCTACGCGATGAGGTCCCGGTCGTGTTGGTGGTCTTCGACCTGCTGTGGCTCGACGGACGGCCTCTGCTGGACGAGCCGCTGACGACCCGGCGCCAGTTGATGGAGAGCCTGGGCCTCGAGCACCCGTTTCTCCTGGCGAGGGTGGAGGAGGCAACCGGGCCCGACCACCTCGACCGGATCTTCGCCGAGACACGCGAGCGCGGGAACGAGGGGCTCATGGTGAAGGATCCTCTCAGTCCGTACACGCCAGGCCGCCGGGGCCTGGCGTGGTTGAAGCTGAAGCGTCCATTGGCGACCCTCGACGTCGTCGTGACCGCGGTCGAGTGGGGCCACGGCAAGCGCAAAGGGGTGCTGTCCGACTACACGTTCGCGGTCAAAGACACGAGCACCGGCCGGCTGGTCAACGTCGGCAAGGCATACACGGGTCTGACCGACGCCGAGATCGCCGAGATGACCAAGCGCTTTCTCGCGATCACCATCAAGGATCACGGCCACGCGCGCCTGGTGAAGCCGGAGGTCGTGCTCGAGGTCGCGTTTGACTCGATCCAGCACTCGACGCGTCACGAGAGCGGCTACGCGCTTCGATTTCCGCGCATCGTCCGCATCCGCGACGACAAGCCGGTCGACGAGATCGACACCGTTGAGCGCGTGGCCGGTCTCTACGACCGATACTTCGGCGAAAAGTCCGAAGTCCCGCTCAGCGAGGTCGCAGAGATCAAGCGATGAAATTGACCTTTATGGGGACAGCAGGAGCGCGGTTCATGGTCGCCAAGCAGCTGGCCGCCTCTGGCGGCCTGTACCTCGAAGAAGGCGACACGCGCATCAGTCTCGACCCCGGCCCCGGCGCGATCGTCCAGTATGCCAAGCGCAAGGTCGACCTCACCAAGCTCGACGCGATCGTCATCAGCCACCGGCATCTCGACCACGCGGGCGATGTCAACGTGATGGTCGAGGCGATGACCGAGGGCGGCTTTCAGCACCGCGGCCGCCTGTTCTGCCCATCCGACGCCCTCGACGTCGACCCCGTCGTCCTCAACTACCTGCGCCGATTCCCGCAGGAGGTCATACGGCTCGAGCCTGAGACCTCGTACACGGTGAAAGGCATCACATTCACCACGACCCCGCGTCACGTCCACCAGGTGGAGACCTACGGCTTCCGTTTCGGTAATCGTCTCGGCTGGGTGACCGACTCCGCGTACTACGACGGCATCGCGGAGCAGCACAAGGCCGACGTGATGGTTATCCATGTGGTCCTGATGCAGTGCCGCGCCGAGCTGCCGCACCTGTGCCTCGACGACGCGGAGCGGATCATCCGCGAGGCTAAGCCGCGCCTCGCCATCCTGACTCATTACGGCATGACGGTTTGGCGGGCGCACCCCTGGGAACTGGCCGCGGACCTCACCCAGCGCATCGGAACCGAGGTCAAGGCAGCACGCGACGGCATGAGCCTCGAGCTGTGAGAACCCCTAAGTGACCGCCGAGCAGCGCTTCCTTCTGCTCCTGATCCTGGTCGGCGCCGTCGCGACATTGCTCGGCCTGGTATCGAAGCGAGCCCGCCTGCTGCCCTATCCGGTGGTGCTCGCCATGGCGGGAATCGCGGTCGGCCTGCTGCCGGGCACCCAGTTCCCGCGCATCGGCGGCGGCGTCATCCTGCTGGCGTTCGTGCCAGGGCTGATCTTCGAGGCGGCGCTGACGCTCGACCAGCCCGAGCTGAGGCGTCGAATCCTTCCAGTGGGGCTGCTGGCCACCATCGGCGTGGCAATCACGGTCGTCCTGATCGGCGTCCTCACCCATTTAATCCTCGGCCTCAGCTGGGCCAGCGCGATGCTCTTGGGCGCCATCCTCGCCGCTACCGATCCCATCGCCGTCATCACATTGCTGCGCAGGGTCAACGCGCCCGGGGGCCTGGTGGCCATCCTCGAGGGTGAGAGCCTCTTCAACGACGGCACCGGTGTCGCGGTGTTTTCCGCCGTGCTGGCCACCATCCTGAGTGGCGCACCGTCATTCGGCGACGCGTCGGTTCGTTTCCTCGAAATCACGCTGGGTGGAGCAGCGATCGGCCTGGCGGTCGGGTTTCTCGGACTCGCCCTGTTGCGCTTCGCCGAGGACGCCCCTCTCGAGATCCTTGCGACGCTGGTCATCGCGTACGGCAGCTATCTCGCCGCCGACCTGCTGCACGCGTCCGGCATCGTCGCCGTTGTGGTGGCGGGGATCGTGGTCGCGCGCTACGGCTCTCGGATCGGCCGCCTGCACGGTCCGCAGCTGCTCGGCTTCTGGAATCTCCTCGCCTTCGTGCTGAACGCGATGCTCTTCATCCTCGTCGGCGCCGCTCTGCCGGCCACGACTCTGCTGCCGGTGGCCGGACTCGTTGCCATCGCGTTCGTGATCATGCTGGTGACGCGTGCGGTGCCTGTGTACGGACTGCTGGCCCTGGCAGACTTCCGCGGCGCGTCAATCCCGTGGGCTTGGAGACATGTCACGTTCTGGGCCGGATTGCGCGGAGCACTGCCCGTCGCGCTTGCGCTTTCAGTCGCGGGCATGAGCGGAGTCGACAGCCGTGTGTCGGTAATTGCTTACGGCGTCGTCCTGCTGTCGCTGCTGGTGCAGGGCGGGCTGTTTGCGCCGCTGATGCGCTGGCTCAAGGTTGAGGCCGCGGCGTGACGCGCTGGCGCTGGCGCGGTTCGGTCGCACTGCTCGCAGTCGCCGTTGGCTTCGTCATCTATCCGCTCATCGAAGGCGAAAACGACGTGATCAACTCGGACTGGCCGGCGTTCGCGACCGGCGCGAAACTGATCGTCGAGAACCCGGGCCATCTCTACGACCTCGACGTCCAGCGCCGCACACAGCTCGAGGTCACAGGCGGGCGCACTTTGGTCACGCTGGGGATCAAAGGCATTCTTCCCTTCCTGGCGCCGGCCTGGGTCGCGCTCATCGCGGTGCCGTTTGACGTCCTCGGCACGAACATCGGCGGCCGGCTCTGGATCCTTTTCGAGCTGGCCTGCTTGGCTTTCGGCCTCTACCTGGCGGTCCGGCCACGACCGCCGGCCGAATGGCTGCCCGCGTTCGCGGGTGTGCCG
>DATNML010000066.1:0-14641 GCA_035602315.1 Candidatus Dormiibacterota bacterium | reverse complement strand
CTGGGTCGTCAACATCAGCTTCACCCAGCATGGCGGCAACGTCTTCGACACCCTCACTCGGGACAACGTCGCCGCCTGTCCGGGCGACCCCAACACCACAGCGACCGCCAACTGTCCGCTGCGCCACCTAACGATCTGGCTGGACCTGACGCAGAAGGACATCGACAACTGGGAGGACCCCGCCTACGTCGGAAAGATTTCGCAGCCCTACGACACCGCCTGCCTGTCCGCCCAGACGCCCAACACCCTCTGCGGCAAGTTCCTGACCGACCCCATAACCCTGCAGGAGATCTCTGGTGGCAACGCGACGATCAGCGGCAACTTCACTCAGGCGAGCGCGCAGGACCTCGCCCTCGGCATCAACTCAGGCTCGCTCCCGGTTGACCTGCAGGTGCTCGACGTCACACAGGTTGGTTCGACGCTCGGCGCGGAGTCGGTGAAGCTCAGCCTGGCCGCGGGCCTGCTCGGGCTCTCGATCGTCGTCATCTTCATGGTCATCTACTACCGCGTCCCGGGACTGCTCGCGAGCATCGCGCTGCTCTTCTACGCAGCCGCGGTCCTGGCCATCTTCAAGGTGGTACCGGTTACCCTGACCCTGGCAGGCATCACGGGGTTCATCCTCTCGGTGGGCATGGCGGTCGACGCCAATGTGCTGATCTTCGAACGCTTCAAAGAAGAGGTGCGGGCCGGCCGCACCATCGCCGCCGCCGTCGATGCCGCGGTCCGGCGCGCGTGGCCCGCGATCCGCGATTCGAACAGCTCGACGCTGATCACGTGCATCATCCTCGGCTTCGTCGGGCCTCCTCAGGTCAAGGGTTTTGCCATCACGCTGGGCATCGGCGTCATGGCCAGCCTGGTCTCATCGATCGTGGTGACGCACAACCTGCTGGCGATCGTCATGACCGGCAGCTCCTTCCGCCGGCCGGTGCTGATGGGAGTAGACCGTGCCCGACCTGTCTGACGTGAGCGCCACGGAGCAAACAGCGGACATCGTTCCCGAAGTCAAGCCGAAGGAGGAGCCAGTCCCGGAACCTCGGCCCGAGCCCAAAGTCCGGCGGCTGAACATCATCGGCCGCCGGAACGTGTTCTTCGCGGTCTCGCTGTTGATCATCATCCCGGGCATCATCTCGATGGTCAGCAGGGGCTTTTTGCTCGGCATCGACTTCGCGGGCGGCACCGAGTTCACTGTTACCTTCGCCGGAAATCCGTCTGTTGCACAGGTCGAAAGCGCGGTGGCGGCGGAGAACATCAACGGCTCGGTGATCCAGACCGGCGGAAGCGGCTACATCATCCGCGCACTGCCGTTGACTCCAGCGCAGCAAAAGGTCGTCGAGGACGATCTGACCCGCCGCGTAGGTCCGATGACTGTGCAGCAGGTCCTCGAGGTCGGTGGGACCATCGCCGGCGAGACGATTGAGTTCGCACTGCTGGCCGTCGTCCTGGCGTCAGTCGCCATCCTGTTCCTGCTCGCGATCCGCTTCCGCAACGTGCCGGGTGGTTGGCGCGCCGGCTTTCAGTTCGGCGGCTCCGCCCTCGCCGCGCTTCTACATGACGTGTTCCTGCTCACCGGCATCTTCTCGATCATGGGCAAGGTTCTCGGCTGGCGGATCGGAGAGATCGACAGCCTGTTCGTGACCGCGGTACTGACGGTCGTCGGCTTCTCGGTGCATGACACCATCGTGGTGTTCGACCGGGTCCGGGAGAACCTCAGGGTCAGCCAGCGACTTTCCTTCGAGCAGGTCGTGAACCTGAGCATCATGCAGACCGCGGCCAGGTCGGTCATCACGAGCTTCACTGTCGTCCTGGTGCTCGCCGCGATTTTGATTGCGGGCGGCGCCACACTCAAAGGCTTCGCGCTGGCGCTGCTGATCGGCATCGTGTCTGGGACTTACAGCTCGATCTTCAATGCCGCCCCGCTGCTGGTCGTGTGGAGACGGCTCCAGCCGCTGCGTTAATGGACTCTTGGGGTCCCCGCGAACTCACGGCGAAGCCTCCGAGTTCGTGGGGTTCTCGGTGGTAAGGTGGTGTCAGACACCGCCACATGCCAACCTGGCCCATAACGTCCATCAGAGAGCTGCTCGAGCCCACCATCAAGCACATGGGCTACGAGCTCTACTCGCTCGACCAGTCAGGCCACTCCGGCCGCACCCTCCGCATCTCGATCGACCGCATCGAGCCGATCACCATCGAAGACTGCGAGCGCGTGAGCCGCGTCGCGGGGCCACTGCTGGACCACTCGAACATGATCGACGGTCCCTATGACCTGGAGGTCTCGTCGCCCGGCGCGGAGAGACCACTGCGCAGCAACCAAGACTACGAGCGGTTCAACGGCAAGCGCGTCAACGTTCGCTATCGCACCGGCGAGTCAGAGACGGTGGTCGAAGGCCAGCTCGTGGCAGTCGACGCGGCGGGCATCGCAGTCCAGGCGCCCGGGGCACGCTCACGTGCGCCGGTGATCATTCACATCGGATGGGAAGACGTTGTCGCGGGCAGGCTCGCGGTCTCCTTCTGAACCGTCCACCGAGAGCCTGGCCGAAGCGCTGACCGCGCTTTGTGCAGAGGTCGGCATTCCTTTCGAGGAGATGCTGCACACCGTCGAGAGCGCGCTCGCGACGGCATATGTGCGCGCGTTCAACCCGTCCGGCTATGTGACGGTGAAGCTCGACACAGCGACTGGCGCCCTCGAGGTGCGGAGCCGGACCGTCCGGCCGGACGGGTCCGAGGTCATCGAGATGCTCCCGTCGGAGGACTTCAAGCGGATGGCCGCGCAGACGGCCAAGCATGCGGTGCTGCGTCACATCCACGACCTCGAGCGCGACAAGAATCTGCGCGACGTCGCGGAGCACCGGGGCGAGCTGGCCAGCGGGGTCGTCGATCGCGTCGAAGCCGGGACGGTGTTCGTTGACCTGGGTCGCGTCGAAGGCGTGATGCCGCCGGAGGAGCAGATCCCAGGAGAGGAGCTGCATCCCGGCAAACCCACGCTCGTCGTCATCCTCGAGACACAGCACAACCCCAAGCAAGCGCAGGTCCGCGTGTCGCGAGCCGCCCGTTCCTTTGTGCACCGCCTCCTCGAAGCTGAGGTGCCCGAGATCAAGGCCGGCACCGTGCTGATCCGAGCCATCGCGCGCGAGCCGGGGCTGCGGACGAAGATCGCGGTCTCGGCGACCGAACCCGGGATCGACCCCGTCGGCGCCTGCGTCGGACCGAAGGGCGTGCGCCATCGCGCGATCCTCAGCGAGCTGGCGAACGAGCACGTGGACATCGTCCCGTGGTCTGACGACGCTGAGGCCTTCGTCGCGAGCTCCCTGGGTCCGGCGAAGGCAGATTCGGTGTCGATCGACCGCACAACGAGGACCGCCACCGTCCTCGTGCCCCGCGGGCAGCTCTCACTGGCCATCGGCCGCGACGGGCAGAACGCCCGCCTCGCCGCGAGGCTGACCGGTTTCCGGATCGACATCAAGCCGAGCGAATCGGATGAGGCTCCTGCTGAATCAGCCGCGCCATGAGCCCGTTCGGACGTGTGTCGGCTGTCGCGGAGAGGCCGGCAAGCAAAGGCTGATTCGCATCGTCAGGCTGACGGAGGGAGGGGCTGCGGTCGATCCTACCGGCCGAGCCGCGGGGCGCGGGGCGTACCTCCATGGCGATCCCGCCTGTATCGAAGCCGCCCGCAAAAGGCGTGCGCTGGACCGGGCCTTGCGCACCACGATTCAGCCGGAGCTCTGGTCTGAGCTAGTCAAATAAGTCACCTCCCAACTCGTGGGCCGTGTCAAATAAGTCACCTCCCCACCCGTGGGCCGTGTCAAATAAGTCACCTCCCCACCCGTGGGGCGTGTCAAATAAGTCACCTCCCCACCCGTGGGCCGTGTCAAATGAGTCACCTCCCCACCCGTGGGGAGGTGGCCCGGAGGGCCGGAGGGGAGGTGGAGCGTCTACTTGCGCCGAAGCATGCCCCTCAGGTTTCGAATTGGGCGGGGGCGGCATAATCATTAGTCCGGCATGAAGTCACACGAACTCGCACGCGAACTTGGGATCAGCCAAAAAGAGCTGGTGAACTTTCTCCAGCAGCGCCGGCTGACCCGTAACGCCGCGGCGCCACTGGCGCCGGGGGCGATCGAGGCTGCCCGCTCGGCCTTCAAGCCAACCTCGGTCGCGGTCAAGATCGAGGCCAACGGTGACCGGCGCGTCGTCCTCCCGCCGACGCTGTCGGTGAAAGAGCTTGCCGAGAAGCTCGGCGTGGGCCCGGTCGAGGTGATCAAGAAGCTGATGGCTTCGAAGATCCTGGCCACGATCAACCAGGTCATCGATTTCGCCACGGCGGAGATCGTCGCCGACGAATTCGGGTTCACGGTCGAGCCAGTGTTGAGCGAAGACGTGGTCGCGGTGGAAGCCGCCGAGGGCGATGGCGCCGTCGTAACGACTTCACGCGAGGAGCTCTTCTCGCTTGCTAACGAGGACCCGAGCAAGCTGGTCGTGCGGCCGCCGATCGTGACCGTGCTCGGTCATGTGGACCATGGCAAGACGTCGATTCTCGACGCGATCCGTAAGACGCGAGTCGCCGCCGGCGAGGCTGGAGGCATCACGCAGCGGATCGGCGCCTACAAGATCGAGACTGCAGACGGCCACCCGGTGGTCTTCATCGACACGCCCGGCCACGAGGCTTTCACCGCCATGCGCGCCCGTGGCGCCCAGGTCACCGACATCGTCGTGCTCGTGGTTGCGGCCGATGACGGGGTGATGCCGCAGACGGTCGAGGCGATTCAGCACGCGCGTGCCGCGAAGGTTCCGATCATCGTCGCCATCAACAAGATGGACAAGGAAGGCGCCAACCCGGATCGGGTGCACCAGGAGCTCGCCACCAACGGCATCGTCACGCGCCACTACGGCGGCGAGCACGAGTGCGTCCACTTGAGCGCCAGGACCGGGCAGGGCATCGACGACCTGCTGACGACCATCGTCCTCTCCACCGACATCCTCGAGCTGAAAGCCAACCCAGACCGCAACGCGATCGGGACCATCGTCGACGCCCACCTGGAGCGAGGCCGAGGTCCAGTCGCCACCGTCCTAGTCCAGGCCGGCACGTTGAAAGTCGGCGACGACTTCGTCTGCGGCCACATCTACGGCCGCGTGCGCGCCCTCGCGGACGACCTCGGCCGGAGCGTCACGGAAGCGCCGCCCGCGACCCCTGTGGTCGTGTCAGGCATGAGCGAGGTACCGCAGGCGGGCGACATCTTCCAGGTGGTCGGCTCGGAAAAGGTCGCGCGCCAGATCGCCCTGACGAAGCTCTCGGAAAAGCGAACGCAGGAAGCGGCCAGGGACTTTGCTCCGCGCATCACCCTCGAGGAGTTGGCGCGCCGCGCGAAGGAAGGCGAGGTCAAGGAGCTCAGCCTTGTCGTCAAGGCCGACGCGCAGGGCACGCTCGAAGCGGTGCTCAGCGCGCTGCAGAAGATCGAAGACCCCGTGGTCGCGATCAAGGTGGTCGGCCAGGGAGTGGGCGCCGTAAGCGACTCAGACCTCCTGCTGGCAAGCGTGTCGAACGCGATCATCGTCAGCTTCAACCTCAAGCCCACGCCTGCGTCCACTGCGGCGGCGGAACGGGCGAAGGTTGAGGTCCGCTACTACGACGTCATCTACAAGTTGACTGAAGACGTGGAGCGCGCCGCTAAAGGCCTACGCGAGCCGACGTATCGCCAGATTCGCGAAGGCAAGGTCGAGGTCATCACCCCGATCAAGATTCCGCGGCTCGGTGTCATCGCGGGCAGCCGCGTGCTGGAGGGCAAGGTCAGCCGTGGAGGCTGGGTCAAGCTGCTGCGGGGGAAGGAGCAGGTCTACGAGGGCAGGATCAGCTCGCTCAAGCACTTCAAGGAAGACGTACGCGAGATGCCTGCCGGGCAGGAATGTGGCATCGCCGTCGAGGGTTACGAAGCGTTCGTGGCCGGCGACACCATGGAGACATACCGGCTCGAAAGGGAAGAAATTTAGTCAGCCGGCTCACAAGCCTTGTTGACAGCGGAGGTCGTCATGACCAGCTACCGCGCGGACCAGGTCGGCGAGCAAGTACGCGAGGAGATCATGTCCATCATTCGGCGCGAGCTCAAAGATCCGCGGATCGGGTTCGTGAGCATCACGGCGGTTCGCATGTCGCCTGACCTGAGGTCGGCGCGGGTACGCGTCAGCGTGCTCGGGAACCCTGAGCAGAAGAAGGAATCGCTCGCCGGGCTGGTGTCGGCCAAGGGCCTCATCCGGCACGAGCTCGGACGCCGGCTGCAGAACCTCAAGTTCTCGCCCGACCTGCGCTTTGAGCTTGACCCGTCGATCGAGTACAGCGTCCACATCTCGGAGCTGCTGAAAGAAGTGCTGCCGGACACTGCGGAGGAATCGTCATAGCCACTGCCAAGAAGCCCTCTCCCGTCTACGACGAGATCAAAGAGCTGATCGACGCCAACCAGGAGATCCTGATCTTCGGTCACAAGGACGCCGACGGAGACACACTCGGGTGCAGCCTCGCCTTCGCTGAGGCGCTGCGCACTGCGGGCAAGGACGTGTGGGTGCTCATCCCGCCACCGCTGCCGACGATGTACGAGTTCCTGCCGGGCTTCGGTGAAATCCTTTCGGAGCCTCCGCATGGCATCGACCCACAGCTGGCCTTCTTTTTCGACTCCGGCAACCTCGAACGCTCGGGAGGCAGCGTGAAGCGGATCGCGTCACACGCCACGATCGTCAACGTCGACCATCACCCGTCGAACTCGCGGTTCGGCGACCTCAACGTCATCGAGCCCGAGGCCTCGGCCGTGGGACAGATGGTGATGGAGATGCTCGACCACTTCGGTTACAACATCACGACCACGATGGCCGCCAATCTTTACGTCGCGCTGCTGACCGACACCGGTGGCTTCCGCCACGAAAACACGACCCCTCGCGCGCTCGAGGATGCAGCCCGCCTCGCGCGTCTTGGAGCAGACCCCGGCAAGATCGCGACGATGGTCTACAAGATGCGACCGGAGACGACGCTGAAGCTGAGCGGTCTCGCGCTCGCGACGATGCGCGTCGAGCTCGACGGCAGGCTGGCATGGGCGAAGGTGACCCGTCGCATGCTGCGCGAGGCCAACGCGGTGATGGCCGAGTCGGAGGGCATCATCGACACGCTGAACAGCATCGCCGGGCTCGAACTGGCCATCCTGTTCAAAGAGGTCAACGACTCTCTGACGAAGATCAGCGTCCGCAGCCGCGGCGGGGTCGATGCCGCGGCGATGTGTGCTTCATTCGGAGGCGGTGGTCACATCCGGGCCGCCGGCGCCGAGATCGAGCGGCCGATGGACGAGGCAGTGAAGATGGTGCTGACGGCCGCCAAGGAGGCGATCCTTGCAGCCCCGGCCGACCAGTAGGGTAGGACCTGCCGGCCAGGCCCGGCTGGACCGGCGGGGCATACCCTCATTTCCAACCGGCATCCTCAACGTTGACAAGGCCGCGGGGGAGACTTCGTTTGCGGTCGTCAACCGACTCCGCCGGCTGACCGGCGCGCACCGCGTGGGGCATGCCGGCACGCTCGACCCCCTCGCCACGGGCGTGCTGCCGATCCTGTTCGAGTCCGCGACGCGGCTTGCGGAGTTCGCGCTGAAGCTGCCGAAGACTTACGTCGCCGACATCCACTTTGGGTTCGTCACGGCCACGGACGATGCGGAGGCTGAGCTCGAGCCGGTCGCCGATCCCAGCGGTCTGACTGAGGAGGACGTGCTGGGAGCGTTGTCCACCTTCTCAGGCCGCATCCTGCAGGAGCCGCCCGCGTTCTCGGCTGTGAAGGTGGACGGCAAGCGTGCTTATAAGCTGGCCCGGCGGGGAGACGAGCCGAAGCCGGCGGCGCGGGAGGTGGAGGTCTACGAGTCACGCCTGATCGCATTTACGCCCGGCGATCGCGCTGTCGCGCAGGTCGAGATCCGGTGCGGCAGCGGGACCTACCTGCGCGCGATCGCCCGCGACCTCGGCCGGCTGCTGGGCGTGGGCGGGTACCTGGGGCGCCTTGTCCGCACCGCTTACGGTGGCCTCACGATCGAGTCGTCTGTGCCCTCGTGCGACCTCGACACCGCTGAAAGCGTGCGCAGCCTGCTGCTTCCAGCCGAAGTCATACTGCCGGACATGGAGCGGGTCAAGCTCAATGTCGAGCAGGAGGCCATGGTCCGCCAGGGGCGGGCCGTCAGGGTGCTTCCGGAGCCTGGCCCCGGATTGATTCGCGCGCACGATTCCGCCGGTCGCCTTGTCGCGTTGGGTCACGCCGACCCGCTGCGCCGGACCTTCGTGCCCGAGAAGGTGCTCAGCTGAGGGTCCATCTCGGACTTCCCACGAGCCACATCGGGGCCGTGGCGCTGACGGTCGGCAGCTTCGACGGTGTTCACCTGGGTCACGTCGACGTGATCAGGCACGTGGTCGCGGCGGCTGCGGACACGAAGGCGCAACCGGCGCTCATCACCTTCGAGCCACATCCGCGCTGCGTCCTCGACCCTGGCAACTGCCCGCAGTCGATCACGACTCTCCAGGAGAAGCTCGCGCTCATCGAAGCGGCGGGCATCGAGCACGCTATCGTGCTGCGGTTCGACCGCGAGCTGGCGTCACTGTCGCCACAGGAGTTCATCGACCGGCTCGCCAGGGTGATGGATCTTCGGCGCTGGGTGATCGGCTACGACTTCGCCTTCGGACGCGGCCGCACCGGCAGCGCGCAGTGGCTTCGCGAGCACGGGCACCAGGTCGAGGTCGTGCCGCCTTTTGTGGTCGAGGGGCGCGAGCTGCACAGCTCAGAGGTGCGGCGGCTGATCGCGTCCGGTGAGGTCGATCTGGCGGCCAAGCTGTTGGGTCGCGAGTACGCGATGGCGGGGCCGGTCGAGGCGGGGGAGAGGGTCGGGCGCCGCCTCGGATTCCCGACTGCGAACATCGGGGTCGAACCCAACAAGCTCATCCCGGCCCTTGGCGCGTACGCGGGCCGGGCACGTGCTCCCGAAGGAGATTTCATCGCCGCCCTTTCGGTCGGCTACCGACCTACCTTCGGCGGCACGCAGCTTCGAGTGGAAGCTTTCTTGCTGGACTTCGAGGGTGACCTGTACCAGCAGCGCCTGGAGCTCCGCTTCGTCCGCTATCTGCACCCCGACATCAAGTTCCCCACCACCGAGGATCTCGTCCAGCAGCTCAAGAAAGACGTCGCCGACACACGCCGGATCGTGGACGGTTGACCAACGTTCTAGTCGTGGGCGGAGGCATCGCAGGTTACTGTGCAGCCCTCGCGGCGCGCCGCGATGGCGCCGACGTCACCGTGGTCGCGAAAGCTCCGGGCGCCACGGCACTTTACGCCGGTGGCATGGAGGTCGTCGACGACCTCGACGCCATCCTGAATCATCAGCCACACCATCCGATCACCAGACTGGGCCTGGACTCCGTCCGGCTCGCGGGCGAGCTCGACTCGGCGGTCCACACCCTCCAGCTGGCGCTCGAGAAGGAGGGGCTCAAGTTCGAGGGCTCGTGGCGGACGCGCGGACTGTATGCCGACATTCATGGACTCGCCCGGCCGGCCAACCTCGTGCCCGCGACCGTCGCCGGCGGCGAGCTGCGCGCGCTGAGCGGCCGGCGGGTATCCGTGATCGGCATCAAAGAAGTTGGCGACTATGACGCCGCCTCGACCGCGCGGGCGCTCAAAGAGCTGCACGGCATCGAGGCCGTCCCCGAAGAGCTGAGCATCCCAGACCTACCGCAATCAGCCTCGCTCACCGACCTCTATGGTCGGCGCGCGCCCCAGCCGCGCAACCGGTCCGCTTCAATCGCGTATCCGCCTGGATTCACGAACCTGCCGCCGGATGGTTTCGAGCTGCTGGCCTCGCCGCCTTCGCCGCACGGGTGGCGGCTGCAGCAGGCGATCGCGCTGGGCGCGACGAAGGGCGCGGTGACGTCCTTTGACGTCGCGCGAGGGCGCATCACTGCGGCGCGGGTCGGAGACCGGATCTTGCGAGCCGACGCGTTCATCCTCGCCACGGGACAGCACATCGGTGGCGGGCTCGTCGGCGGACATCTGACGAGCGAGCCGCTGTTGAAGCTCGGCGTGTTTCACGAGGGCGAGCTGGTGACACGCATGGGCACGCGCCTGCAGCACCTTCAGTACCTCGACCCGGCCGAAGAGCTGCGCAGCGGCGTATCGACCGACAAGCGGCTGCATCCACTAGACGAAGTAGGGACGGTTTCGTACGAGAACCTCTACGCCGCCGGCGCGGTGCTCGGCGGATACGACTACAGCGGGCCCTGCGGTTTTGGCGTGCCCATCCTCACCGGCTGGCTGGCCGGCCGTTTCGCGGCCAAACAAAACTGATGAGGCCTGAGCTCGAAAAGATCGTCGGCCCCACTGCGCTCGACGAGCGCCCGGTCAGAGACCTGTGGCCGCTCGGACTCATGGACGAGCGGGCGGGCAATGCGCCGCCGCGGGTGCTGGTCGCGCGCCCGTCGAGTCGCGAGCATGTCGCTGCGATCCTGCGCTGGGCGAGCGCGAACCACGTGGTGGTCACGCCGATGGGAGGCGGCACCGGAGTCTGCGGCGCGCTGTCGCCCCAGTCAGGCGAGCTCGTGCTCGACATGGGCGCGTTCGATCGCATCCACGAGGTCGACGAAACCAACCTCACGTGCACGTGCGAATCGGGCGTCAATGGTCTCGTGCTCGAAAACCACCTGAACGATCGCGGCCTGACCCTCGGCCATTTCCCGAGCTCGCTGCCTGGAACGACCGTGGGCGGGCTGATCGCGACGCGCTCATCGGGCCAGGAGTCAAGCCGCTACGGAAGCGTCGAGGACATGGCGCTCGGGCTGGCGGTGGTGCTGCCCGACGGCACATTCGCCGGGCCGAGGCCTGGGCCGCGATCCGCTGCCGGCCCGGCCCTACATCAGCTCTGGCTCGGCTCGGAAGGTGCGCTGGGCGTGATCCTGGGCGCCGTGCTGAGGGTACATCGCTTGCCCGAGTCGGTTATCGGCCGCGGCTACGGCTTCCCGAACCTCGCCGCGGGGTTGGAGGCGATGCGCTCGATCATGCAGTCCGGCATCAGGCCGCTCGTCCTCAGGCTCTACGACCCAGAGGACACGGCGTTCAATGGCTACGACCTGCCCGATGGCGCATGCATGCTCGTGGTCGCCAACGCCGGCCTATCAGGAGTCGCCAAAGCGGAGGCCGACGCTGTGGCTCACGTCGCCGCCGCGGCCGAGGACGCCGGCGAGGCTCCGTGGCTCCGGTGGCAGAAGCATCGCTTCGACCTCTCCGCGGAACGCATGAAATCCTTTCTTGAACCGACCGGCTCATACCTGGACACGATCGAGCTTGCGGCACCCTGGACCGTGCTTCCCCAACTCCATTCCCAGGTCAAATCCGCAATAGCCGTCGGCGGGCTCGCGTTATGCCATTTCAGTCATGCGTACGAGCACGGCTGCTGCGCGTACTTCACGTTCGGCGGTTCAGAGGGGAGGGAGCAGGACGCTCGTGCTGCGTACATGCGGGCATGGGAGGGCGCGATGAGCGCCGCCCTGGAGCTTGGTGCGACCATCACGCATCACCATGGGGTGGGCCAGGTCCGTGCGCGCTGGGTCGCCGATGAGATGGGAGGTTGGATGCGAGTGTGGCGATTGGTGAAGGAGAGCATTGACCCGACCGGGGTCATGAACCCGCGCGCGGTCGGAGGCACACCATAGGCGCCCGGCCCGGTGCGGCGATCCTGTTCATCGTCAATCCCTCCTCGGGTGCTGGAAAGGCGGGGCGTGAGTGGTCGGCGGTCGAGACCTGGCTGCCTGGGACGGGCCTGCCATACGAAGTGTTTCGCACCACGCGCCCGTTCGAAGCGACCGAGATCGCGCAGAGCGCCGTGAAGGAGTCGCGGCCGGTCGTCGTCGCAGTGGGTGGCGACGGCACTCTGAACGAGGTCGTCAACGGCTTCTTTCGCAACGGCGCGCCAATCCCCACGACCACCAAGCTGGCGATGGTTCCGCTCGGCACCGGCGGAGATTTCCGACGCACGCTGCGCATCCCACTCGACACCAGGGCGGCTATCGAGGTCCTCAAATCCGGGCTCGTCCGGCGGCTCGACGCGGGCTGCGTCACGTACCAGACGTCCGACGGGACCACCGCGGTGCGCCATTTCATCAACATCGCCGACGCTGGACTCGGTGGCGAGGTGGTCTACCGGGTGAATCGAGGCTCCAAACGGCTAGGGGCGCTCACCTACAAGGTGGGCAGCGGGCTCGCTCTATTGAGCTACAAGAACAAGCCGATGACCATGGTCATCGACGGCTCCACGCATGAGCTGGCGCACGCGCAGCAGGTCGTGGTCGCCAACTGCCAATTCTTCGGCGGCGGGATGCAGATGGCGCCGTCGGCCTCGCCGACCGACGGCGTGTTCGACGTGATCGTGATCAAGGATGCCGGCAAGATCGAAACGATGCGCGGCATCAACGACTTCCTGAACGGCAAACACCTGGACAACGGCAACCCGAAAATCGAGCTCATGTACGGCAAACGGATCACAGTCACCTCACCGGAGAAGGTGCGCATCGACCTCGATGGCGAAGATGTGGGATTCCTGCCGGCTCTATTCGAAATCCAGCCAGGGGCGATCGAGTTCATCACGCCGCGATAAGACGTAATTACGCCCCGTTGGCGGGTCGGAATCGGACGCCATAGATAATTCGCGTGTGACCAAGGGCGTCATCGCCACTCCGCACAAGACAGCGTCCGAGATCGGAGCCCAGGTGCTGCGCGACGGCGGCAACGCGATCGACGCGGCGATCGCGGCGAACGCTGTGCTGTGCGTGGTCTATCCGCAAATGACATCAGTCGCTGGCGACCTGATGGCGATCGTCTGGCCAGCGGGCGCTGCAGCGCCGGTGGGGTTGATCGGCGCCGGCCGCTCGGGCGAGCTCGCCACGATCGACGCCCTGCGCTCGCGAGGCCACGAGCAAATGCCAGAGCGCGGGGTCCTCACGGTCACCGTGCCCGGCACGGTCGAGGCGTGGGGCCGGCTGCTCGAGCGGTTCGGGACCATGGGGCTTGGCGCCGTGCTCGAGCCTGCGGCGGCACTCGCAGGCGACGGCTACATCATCACGGCGCAGCTCTCGGAGTCCTTGAAAGCCGCGGCTGAACTCCTGGGCCGCGAGCCCGCCGCCCAGAAGCTGTACCCGCCGATGGAGGCAGGCATGCTCTTGCGGAACCCGGACCTTGCCTCCGTGCTGAATGACCTGGGCCGTGGAGGAATCAACAGCTTCTATCGCGGCGCGATCGCGGCCGCGATCGCCTCGGCGATCACCCGCCGCGACGGCCTGCTCACGGCTCGGGACCTGGCCGGCCACCGCTCGCAATGGGTTGAACCGATCACCGTCGGATATCGGGACGTCACCGTGTACGAGCTGCCGCCTCCGACCCAGGGCCTCACCGCGCTCGCCATCCTGGCCAGGCTGAACCGGTTGAGTCACGAAGAGCTGCAGCCCGGCCCAGGATTCGTAGCTCGGTTCAGGCGCATCCGGGACGAGTGCTATCTGCTTCGCGACCAGTACATCACCGACCCCGACTTCTCCACCGCGCCGGTGCAGCCGTTCCTCGATCCAGACCACGTGGCCGTGGGCGGACCCGGACTGCGTGAGGGAGGGGACACCGTCTATCTATGCGCCGCGGACGAGCACGGCAACCTGGTCTCGCTCATCCAGAGCGTCGCGTTCGACTTCGGCTCCGGCATTGTCGCCGAGGGCACCGGCATGCTGCTGCAGAACCGTGGCTGCTATTTCAAGCTCGATCCCGACCACGTCAACCGGCTGGAGCCTCGCAAGCGGACGATGCACACGCTCATCCCGGCGATGGCGACGCGCGACGGCCTGCCGTGGGCGGTGTTCGGCACGATGGGGGGCGACGGCCAGCCGCAGCTGCAGACGCAGGTGCTGGTCAACCTGGTCGACCACGATCTCGAGCCCGCCGAGGCGCTGGCCCGGCCAAGATTTCGTGTCGTCGCCGGCGGTGCCACGGTGACGCTGGAAGCAGACTATCCCGGCGCCGCCCAGCTTGCCCGGTCGAACCCGCAGATGCAGCTGATGCCCCCCGGGCATCACACGTTCGGCCACGCGCATGCGATCGTCATCGACGGTCGGACGTGGCGCGCGGCTGCCGACCCCCGATCGGATGGATCTGCCGAATTCGTGCCTTAAACGGTCAGTTCCGCCTCGCCCGTATACTTTTCGACAGTTTGGCAGCAGGAACGGAAGTCAAAGGCAAGCTGATCGCGGAGTACAAACGCGCTGAGAACGACACGGGCTCTCCCGAGGTCCAGATCGCGCTTTCGACCACCCGCATTCGGGAGCTCACCGAGCACCTGAAGACGCATGCCAAGGACCATCACTCGCGCCGAGGCCTCCTTCTCCTGGTGGGCAAGCAGCGGCGTCTGCTGAACTATTTGAGGGACACCGACATCGAGCGCTATCGCGCGCTGGTCGGCAAACTGGGAATCAGGGTGGCCGGGCGCGCCAAGCAATCGGGACGCGCAAAGGCTGCACCAACCGGGCCGGAAGCGCCGGTCACGTAAGTCAATCGGGAGGACCCCACGCTGGTTTAGCGCGGGTCAGCTCTTAGAAGCTCTCACTGAGGCGCCGGCGC
>DATNML010000065.1:0-13376 GCA_035602315.1 Candidatus Dormiibacterota bacterium | reverse complement strand
GACACCACCGCGCCGCGTGTCCAGTTCCAGCAGCAGGACATCCCGCGCTACTGGAGCTACGCGAGCCAGTTCACGCTGTGCGACAACTACTTCACGGACGTGGCCGGGCCTTCGACCCCCAACCATCTGATGCTGATCATGGCCGACTCTCCGCTCATCGACAACCCCTCGCGCAGCTACCGCAACAACCCGGGCCCGCCGCTCTACGACAAGCCGTCGCTCCCGGCCCAGCTCGACAGGGCCGGGCTCACGTGGGGCAACTACAGCGGGTACGCGTTCGATTTCATCAAGTACACCGCGGGCAAGAACAAGAAGACGTGGCAGCACTTCGCTGCCGACGCGTCCGCGAAAAAGCTGCCGTCGGTGTCGTGGCTGTACGCCGACTCGGGGTTGAGTGAGCACCCCGCCGACACGGCGGCCGAGCGCGCGGCCGGCGCGGGCAACGTCACCAAGGGCAGCGAGTGGACCGCCAGCCAGGTCCAGGCGGTGGTTGCGGCGGGACTCTGGCCGCAGGTGGCGATCTTCATCACGTGGGATGACTGGGGCGGTTGGTGGGACCACGTCGCGCCGCCCGAGGTGGAGAAGTGGACCGACGGCACGCAGTTTCGTTACGGCGGGCGGGTGCCCTGCCTGGTGCTCAGCCCTTACGCGCGCAAGGGCCACGTGTCAAAAGCACTGCACTCGCACGTCAGCCTGGTCAAGTTCTGCGAGGTCAACTTCGGGCTGCCCTCGCTCAACGCCCGCACCGCGGCGTCGGATGGGATGGAGGACTGCTTCGATTTCACGCAGGCGCCGCTGCCGCCCCCTCAATAACGAATGTCGTCGAGGCTGCGCCATCCGTACGACACTTCTTCCAGCGTCGCCGTGCCGATCGTGATCGGCTGCGCGCGCACGTAAGTGCCGCCCAGTCGCTCGTAGAACGCACGTGCCGAGCTGTTGTCGCGCAGCACCCAGACGATCATGTCCGGCAGGCGCAGCTCGCGCAGCTCGCCGGCCACCGCGCGCACCAGCTCGCGCCCGTGCCCGCGGCGCTGATCCTCCTGCAGCACGTAGAGCGCGTACAGCTCACCCGTGAAGCCGGTCTCTCCCGCGCGCTCGCGTCCCCCGGACGCGAAACCGGCGATGCTGCCGGCGTCCTCGACCACGAACACGCGGCTCGAGCCGTCGGCGATGACGCGCCTCCACCGCTCGGTGTAGTGCGCCTCGCTCAGCGACGCCAGGAAGTCGTCCGGCAGCAGCCCGCCATACGCGCTGCGCCACGTGGCGACGTGGACGCGGGCGATCTCCGTCGCATCGTTTAACTCCGCAGGCCGGACCATGTGCGCCCACAATCTATATGAGGCCTATGGACACGACGACCCGAGATGGCCGCCTCAGCTCGCGCGCACGCCGCGCCCTTGTATTGATCGCCGCAGCTGTCCTCGTCACCACCTTGGCGAGCGTCGCCTACCTGCGACCTTCGCTGCTGCAGCTGCCGGCATCGGCGCCGCCGGCCAAGGCGGCAGGCCCGGCCGTGCTGTCCAATGAATATGCGGCCGCGTACACCTTCCTCACCCCGTCGCTGGGATGGGCGCTCGTGGCGCAGACCACGAGCGCAACGCCGCGCTTCTCTGTCTTCAAGACCACCGACTCGGCCAGGCACTGGAGGCGCCTGCTCGTCCAACAGCAGAACCAGATCCGCCTGGCCTCTCTGACGATTCGGTTTTTCGATCCGAGCCATGGGGTGATCGCCCTTAGCGACCCGATGGAGATCTACCGCACGTCGGACGGCGGGACTCACTGGGCTCTCGTGAAGACGCCGACCTTCGACTTTTCGACGTTCGTGCCGGCCGACGTGCTGCATGGATGGTTGTTGGGCTGGACTTTCCCGCCCGAACTGACTGTTCCGAACCTGTTCTCGACGTCGGACGGCGGGGACACCTGGACCGCCCTCCCTCAGGCTCTGGCGTGGGCCAACGGCGGGTTTCGGAACGCAAACTTCTCTTTTCGCAACCCGCGCGAGGGTTGGTTTGTGACGAGCGGGGCGGAGCCGATCGTATATTCCACCGTCGACGGCGGCGCCTCGTGGCAGCCCCACCCTCTGCCCAGCAACCTGGATCCAACCCTTTGCGCCGGGCCGCTTCCCGTGGGAGCACAAGGTCCCTTGGAGACGTATCTCAGCCTTCTGCCCGGACAGGGCGTCGTCGCGCTCTTGAGCGATTACTGCGGGCACGGCCAGGGCTACACGTCGTTCGACGGCGGGGTGACCTGGCGACCGCTCGCCTCTCCACCGGGGACGACGAGCTGGTGGACATTCGCGTACCAGGACTCGTCACATTGGTGGGCGATGGGATTGGGCGACCTCTGGAAATCGTCTGACGCCGGGCTCAGTTGGAAGTTGGTTTCGCAGCAGATAGACGGCTGGCAATACATTCCACACGTCATCGATGCCAAGCACGCGTGGGCTGAGCTGTTCAACTCCGGTCCGAGTGGGGCACCTGGGGCGGGGCTGGCCGTGACGTCAGACGGGGGCGTGCACTGGTCGCAGGTCAACGCACCGCCGCCCGGGTAGGCGATGCACGCCAGGGCCCTGACCGTAATCACCGCCTCAGTGCTGACGATCGTTCTCGCTGGGATCGCCTACCTGCACCCCTTCAGGGCTGGAGCAGGCCAGCCTCGCGCTGCGTCCAGCTACCAGCTCGCGGCCGTCGACTTCGTCAGCTCGACCACCGGCTGGGTCGCGGCGACGCTCGACTCCGGGGCCTATGCAGTGCTTCGCACGACCGACGCCGGCCAGAGCTGGACCAGGCAGCTGACCGGCGCCACCGACCAGCGCACGGTGTACCTGCGCTTTTTTGATTCGCGTCACGGCGTGCTCGGGCTCGCGGGACCTCGACCGGCTATGTTCCGCACCTCAGACGGCGGGCGCACGTGGTCTTTGCTCCCGATGAGCTCCGCGGCATATGTCCTCTCGATGTCGTTTGTCGACCTGGACCACGGCTGGCTGCTGCGCGACGCGACGACTGCCGCGGGCCCCTCGGGTGAGCTTTTCCGAACCGATGACGGCGGGGTGAGCTGGACCAACCTCGGTGTGCCGGTGGCTGCGAGCGACCAGCCCTATCGCGTCCACTTCGTCGACCGCGAGGTCGGGTGGCTCGACAGCGCCTCAATCAAGCCGGTTGCCTACAGGACCACCGACAGCGGGATCACCTGGCGGGCAGTCTCGATGCCTGCGCCCAGCGGCGGCTGGCCCGCACGTGGGGAGTTCTTCGTCGCCGCACAGCCCACTCGCGGCGCGGGCGTGGTGGCCACGGTCGTCAGTCTCGCGCCGTACGCAAGCCGCTCGAGGGCCGGCGAGCGAGTGATCTCGTATCCGCCGCTGACCATCCGCTCCTTCGACGGAGGGCTTCCGGTCTGGTACAGCTACTCGATTTTCGCGAATGCCATACCGGGCGGCGACTTGAAACCGCTCGCCACGCAGGCGCCCCACCAAGTGCAGCTGGGCTCGCTGGACGCGGGAGCGACCTGGAGCGTCATCTCGCCGCCCAGCGGCAGCGGAGCGGTCGGCTACTCCGACGCGCAGAACTGGTGGTGGATCGGATCAGGAGCCGGGTCCACCAGCTCGGATGGAGGCAGCACGTGGACGCCCACTCGCCACCTCGGCGTGATCGAACCGCTGCCGGGGTCGCTGCAAGTGCTGGACTCTCAAACCGCCTGGTTCGGCGTCATGGCCGGCGGCACCCGCGCCCTGCTCGAGCGGACGGCGGACGCCGGGCTGCACTGGGAGATGATCGGCCTCCCGCCGATTCAGGCCATAAGGACGTAGCATCGCCTCAATGGCCACCGAGCCCCCGAGCAGCGTGCCGCCTCCTCCCGCGGAGCCACCGAAGCCTCCTCCAGGTCCCGGAGCAACACGCGATGAATGGCGGGCATGGCGACATCAGCAGCGCGACCAGATGCACGATCGATGGCCCGGCGGCTGGTACGGCCCACCCTGGACATGGGGCGGCGCTGGTGTGTGGCCGTGGTTCTGGGGAGCCGCCCTGATCCTGATCGGTGCTTATTACCTGCTCCAAAACCTTGGCCTGCTCCATTGGCTGAAGGGCGACGTGTTGTGGCCCAGCCTCCTGATCCTGCTTGGCGTTGTGTTTTTGATCCGCCGGGGCCGGGATTCGTCGCGCTAGCTCCTAGGCCGTGCGGCTGCGTGCGGCGTGGCTGTCCGCAAAAACCGCGATAGCGTCCAGCAGCTGGCCAGGCGTCTCGATCTGCGGGAGGTGCCCGGTCTTGTGGAGCAGTTGGAACTGTGCGCCAGAGATGGCGTCCGCGTAGGCCCGGCCATAGTCGGCATCGGCAATTCGGTCGCTGTCACCCCAAAGCACGAGGGTCGGCGTCGTGACATTGGCCAGTCGCGTCGCGAGGCTCGTGTCATTCATCGAGGTCCCGCTGTAGACGGCAAGGGTGGCGCGGTTGCCGGCCATCAGCCTCTGGGCTTCATCCGGCAACTTCGTGGGATCGATACCGAACCTGTCCGGGTCGTGGTAGCTGAGCTCGGCCACCAGCCTCGGGGTAAGAGAGAAGAAGTCCGCAATCGGATGTCCCGGGACATCGATCCCAACTGCATCGACGATGACGAAACATCTGATTCGTGTGGTGACCAGCAGCGCCATCTCGGCCGCGACCCAGCCACCCATCGAGTTGCCCACGACCGTTACGTCAGTGAGGTCGAGTTCGACCAACAGCGCGCTGTAAAGCGCGGCGAGACCTCTGATGCTGGTGAGCGAGTGCAGTCGCGGAGTGCCGGCAAAGCCGGGGTGGGTTGGAGTTATCACGCGGGCATGCCGCTCGGCCGCAAGCAGATCGGCGAAACCGTTTACGGTCAACGGGCCGCCGCCACCGTGCAGCAGCAAGAAAGGCTGCCCTTCACCGCGATCGCTGAGGGTGACCTGGACAATGCCGATTCCGTCGAGGGGCACGTTGTGAGTGCTCGTGGTCGTCGCAGGGCTCGTCATGACAAAAGCCTCCTTGGTGCGAGTGTTCTTATCAGTGAGTTTATATCAATATAGGTAGATACGCAAGCTTAGATGCATTGCGGTATCTTGCGGGCGTGCCGATTGCTCTTCGCGATCTGGGCCGAGTCGTCAAGCAGCTTCAGTACCGTCACCACCGAGAGATGGACCGGAGACTGCGAGCGATTGGCACGTCCCTTCCCCAATGGGACGCCCTTCGGGCGATTTCATCGCGCCCCAACTCGTCTGCTCACGCACTCGCCGAGATGACCTTCCAGAGCGACCAGGCCTTCGGCGCGCTTGCCAGCCGCCTCATTGAGCGGGGGCTGATCGAACGCGTCCCAGGACCTGGGCGTGCTGTCCGGCACAAACTCACCTCGAAGGGCGAGGCGACGCTTCGAAAGGGTTACGACATGGTCGATCAGGTATTCGAAGCGTCATTCGCGCCCCTCACGATCCGACAGCGCGAGGAGTTCTACAGACTCCTCAGCCGTGCCCTGATCGAAGGGAATCCTCCACAGCGCGTGGGCCTTTGACGACTCCTTTGCACGGGACCTCAACCGCCGGGACTAACGCCCGAACTTCTTCCGGATGAGCTTCCCGGCCCCCTGCTTGATGGGCTTGCCGTGGCCGAAGCAAGCGACCTCGAAATCTAACTGCGAGATCTTTCGGACACTCGACAGCATCGGTTGAAGGTCGGCGTAGATGGGCGGCGGCGCCAGATAGGGCACGTTGAAGAGCGCGTCACCCAGTATCAGAACACCACCGTGTCGCGGCCACTGGAAGACCACGTGACCCGGTGAGTGGCCCGGGGTATGAACCACATGCATGCCGGAGATTTCGTCCCCGTCACTGATCGTTGCGGCAATCGGTGTCGCCTCTACGCTCGTGGGCGGCCGTCGAAGGAGGAGCAAGTGCCCCAGCAAGGTCCTGGGCTTGAGCGTCTGGTAATGGCTACCTTCGCGCACGTGTAAGGCGTCGTCGGCATGGACGTGCACCGTTGCTCCGGTGGCGGCGGCCAGTCGGGACGCGCTGCCGGCATGATCCTGGTGGCCATGCGTCAGCAATATGCGTGTGACATCGTCGGCACGCTTGCCCAGTTCGCGGAGCCCTTCAATGATCTGGGGCGCCGATCCGTTGGCCCCTGTGTCGATGATGGTGAGCTCGTCCCGGTCGACGAGGTAATAAACGTAGACCTGCCAGTCTGAGAAGAAATTCGAATAGACGCCTGGGACCACCTCTTCGACCGGCATTCTCGCCTCCCCCTGCATGGGCCCCAAAGGCACCGTGCCCGCAACGCTGTGCGCGCCGTTCGCTGGCTTCCCTACATCATCGCTTCTGTGGCGAGTTAGAAACTTTGACATAGGCAATCACCGCTCGCGCTTCGGCCACGATCTCGCCGCCCTCCTGCTCGACCGTGGCCTCGCAAAAGGCGAGCCGGCGCGTGCGGTGGCGCAGGGTGGCGCGCGCGATCACGCGACCTGGCAGTGCCGGCCTGAGGAAGTCGACCTTGAGGTCGACCGTGACCGTCGTCTCGCCCTCCTCCGCCGCGGTGAAGGCGACCGAGGCAAGCGACTCGTCGGCCAGCGTGGCGACCGCGCCCCCGTGGATGATCGTCCCCCGCGAAGTCGGGAAGCCGTGCGACTCGCCGGTCATGTTGCCTTCCAGCACAAGCTTGCCGTAGCCGACCTCGACCATTCGCGTCCCGATGTTCGCCACCATTCCTGTCGCGGCCCATTCCTTATAGAGCTCCGGCAGCGCTTTGACCCCGTAGTGCTCTTCGGCCACTAGTTGAGTTCCCGATGGAGTTCGATCACCGGCCTGATCAGCCGGTAGCCCAGCTCCCGATTGAGGTGAAGGATCGGGGCATTGGCACTGTCATTGGAAGTCCGGATGCGCATGAAACCAAGGTCTATCGCCTGGGCGATCGTCTCGTATTTGAGCGCACGTGCGATGCCGCGACCACGCACGTCCTTAGAGGTGGCTGTGAAATCAGTCCATGGGAGACCCCGGCGTGGCGGGAACGTGAGGACTGAAAGCCCGACCATCTTCTCGCCTTCACGGGCGATCCAGAATCGGTCCTCTCGAACGCCTGGATTGTCGAATGTATCGCGCTTCCATTCGTCGAATTCCGCGGCGCGCATCGGGACCGTCGTCGGGATGTCTTGCTCGGCGGCGCTCGCCATCTCGTAAAGCTTCACCATGCGCTGTGGGTCTGAATCCTCGCTCAGGGTGAGCAGCCGGACGCCCTGCTCTTGCATCCTCAGGCGCTGCCTCGAAGCTTCCGCGAGCAGGCGGTCGCGCTGCCCAACCAGGTCGAGCTCGGAATCATTCTGCCGGCGCACCTCTCGATAGCCGGCGCGGTTCAAGGCCTCGAGTTCGCGACCGAACGGTTCGCCGACGTGCGTCGCGGCGACATCAGCTTTCTCGGAGCGGAGCCAGTCTTCCGCTGTGCTGACGAGGTGTGAGTAGCGGGGCTCCGTCCATGCGTCGCTGTGAATCACGGCTCGGATCCAGCCGAATCGCCTCGGAGTCTCCGGACTCCATCGATCGTGGCGGGTGCTGAGGAATGCCACGGCAGCGCCCTCGCGTACGTTGACGAGCCGCATGGCCACGCCACTCCGCGACGACTTGCTCCACCAGAAACGGAGCAGTTCGGGGTCGCTCGGGTCCTCTGGATCGCGTGTCGCCTCGAGGTCGGCGACGACCTCGACGTCGTCGAACGTCGCAGGGCGCAGGTCGAGGTCGAGCAGGTGGGAAGAGGGCATCGGCCTAGAAGGTTAATCTCTGCGCGGTGATCGCCAGAGTCCGCACCTTCCCGGGCATGAGGCCGGCCCGCGCCACTCATCGCCTCGCCCTTTCACCGGTGTGTTGGGGGATCAGTGATATCCCCGGGTGGGGGCATCAGCTCGACCCCGAGCGGGTGCTCTCCGAGGCCGCCGCGGTCGGCGAGGGCATGATCACCGCTGGCCCACCTGGATTCCTGCCCGACCGGAGCGACCAGGCCAAGCCCCTCCTCAGACGCCACCGCCAGCGCCTGGTCGCCGGCGAGGTCCACGCGATCCTTCACCACCACGACATTCGCGGCGCCGAACTCGCCCACATCGACGGCCACGCGCACTGGCTGTCGGTCCTGGGAGCTGAAACGCTGGTCCTCTCCGCCATTCCCCAGCGCACGTCGGGCCCAGAGCACGGCGTCGTCCTCTCCAATGCCGAATGGGCGCACCTGCTTCACTCGATCGGATCGGTCCAGCACGTGTGCTCGCGGCACAAGCTGCGCCTGGCGGTCCAGCCGAGGTTTGGCAGCACCATCCAGGGTCCCGAGGACATCGAGCGCCTGCTTGTCGGTTCCGAGGCCGGGATCTGCGTCGACCTGGTGCACCTCGTCCTGTCGGGGGCGGACCCGATCGAGGTCCTCGAGAACGCCGCCGGTCGAGTTCAACAGGTGCACCTCAACGACGTCGACGCGGACCTCGCGGAGCAGGTGCGCGACCACGGCGAGGATTACGGAGAGGCTGTCGGCCTTGGCCTGTTCAAGCCGCTGGGCGAGGGCGCCGCCAAGGTGGATCGCGTCATTGAGGCGCTGCGAAGCTCGAAGTACCGAGGGTGGTACACGCTGCGGCAGGAAACCAGGCTCGCCTCGCCCGACGACCGTCCCCTCGGGCGCATCAGCCGCTCGCTCGACTACCTGATGCCGCTACTCACCTAGATCCGGCGTCCGGTCGCGGCCCAGTACGGCTCGCGGATCTTTCGCTTGAGCAGCTTGCCGGCCGCGTCGCGCGGCAGCTCCTCCACGAAGTCGATCGACCGCGGTTTCTTGTAGCTCGCCAGCCGGCCGGCGCAGAACGCGATCAGCTCGACTTCCATCTGTTTGGTTGCGGTCGCGCCCGATCGCAGCTGGACCACGGCCTTCACCGACTCGCCCCACTGCTCATCCGGCACGCCGATCACTGCGGCGTCCATCACGGCGGGATGCGCGTGCAGGGCAGCCTCGATCTCAGCGGGATAGATGTTGACGCCGCCTGAGATCACCATGTCGATACGGCGGTCGCAGATGAAGTAGTAGCCCTCGGCGTCCCTGTACGCGATGTCGCCGACGGAGAAGAATCCCTCGTGCAGGCTTTTGCCGGTCGCGTCAGGGCGCTGGTAGTACTCGGCCAGCCAGCCGTTGCGAACCATGAGCTCTCCGGGCTCGCCGTCGGGTACGTCTTCGCCATCGAGCCCGACGAGCCGGATCTCCTGGCCGGGCACGGCGGTGCCACACGACCCTGGCTTGCGGAGCTGGTCCTCCGGCCGCAGCACTGTGTTGATGCCCGTCTCGGTGGCGCCGTAGAACTCCCACAGCACCTGGCCGAACACGGCCTCGGCGCGCTCCTTCAGCGCGAACGGGCACGGGGCGGCGCCGAGGATCACCGCGCGCAGCGACGAGATTTCACGCGGCCTCTGCTGCTGAGCATCGACCAGTCGCTGCAGAAGAGTCGGAGCAATGAACGTGGTGGTCACGCCATGGCGTGCGATGAGGTCAAGCGCGCTGTCAGCGTCGAACTTGGGCTGCAGCACGATCGTCGCGCCGAGCACCTGGTGCAGCGTGCCGAAGAACGCGACGCCGCTGTGATAGCCAGGCCCGCACGTCAGGTGGACGTCCGACTGCGTGAGCTCGAAGATCGAGATCACCTGCAGTACGTTCGCGATGTCAACTCCATGTGGGCGCCACGCACCTTTGGGATGACCCGTGGTGCCCGACGTGTAGATCATCGACGCGCCGATCCCGTTTCCCGTCGCGCTGGCCGGCGGCTCGTCGGATGCGCCATCCAGGAGCTCGCGATAGGAAAGCCAGCCGTGCGGTATGTCGTCGCCCACGGCGATGAACCGCCGGTCGCCCTCGATCTCTTCTCTCGCGCCCTCGACGGCGTCCACATGGTCCGGACCTGCGACGACGATCTTGGCCGCTGAGTCGTTGAGCACATATGCGAGCTCAGACCCGCGCAGCCGGTAGTTCACGGGCACGACGATCGTGCCCAGGCGACGGGCGCCGTTGCCGACCTCGCTTCCTTCGATCGAGTTGAAGGACATCATCGCGACCCGGTCACCGGCTTCGCCGCCCAGTCTGTTGAACGCGTTGGCCGCACGATTCGCCCTTCGGTTCAGCGTTGCGAAATCGAGGCTCCTGTCCCCGAGGATGACGGCGGGCTTGTCCGGCAGAGACTCAGCGTGGCCCAGGAGAAAGTCGAGGTCCGCCACGATCCAATCCTAGGCGCGGAGGCATGCACGAGAGGGGGTCCCTGGCCCCAAAATGAACCGGATGAGCGACGCCTCCCTCGTCAGCCTGTATTCACCTGACCAGGTTCGCCGCCTGACCGGGCTCTCGGCCCGTCAGCTCAGCTACTGGGATAAGACCGGGTTCTTTCAACCTGCGCTGCCAAACGACGATGGAGAGCGTTTTGGACGCGTCTATTCATTCCAAGATCTTGTTGGCCTCAGAGTCATCGCCTTGATGAGGCAGAGAGTTCCGTTACAAGAGCTACGGCGCGTCGGGGCGTGGCTGGATGAACATCGCGACTCATGGGCTGGTAGGCAGTTTTGGATCCGCGGTAGGCGTGTGTACTGGGACGATGACATCGGTCAGAGAGTTGGTACTCGGCAGCCTCAGCAGGTGGAAATGCGAATCGAAATGGATGCAGTAAGCCAGGATATGCGCGCCGCCATCGCCGCGTTCCGAAAACGTGATCCAGCGCAGGTCGGGCAGCTCGAGCGCCGTAGATACACGGTGGGCAATGATCAGGTAATTGCTGGCACGCGGATCCCCACGCGTGCGATATGGCAGATGCACCGCGCCGGATACAGTCGCAAGGCAATTCGAACTGAATTTCCGCGACTGACCGACCGTGACATCGCTGCTGCTCTCGAATCAGAGGAGCATCGGCGCGCGAGCTGAGCGGCGAGGCGTAATTGAGGTTCGTCGTTGATGAGGACGTACCCAAGTCCGCGGCGGATTTCCTCGTCGAGCGAAATCACGAAGTCATCCACGTCGCTGAGCTACTCCTCCCAAGCTCCGACGATTACTTAATCGCCCGCTGGGCACACGAGAACGGAGCCATCGTTGTGACCTGCAACCTAAAACACTTTCGCCCGTTGCTTAGGCGTCCGCGCTATCTAAGGGCTGGCTTGCTCGGACTCACCCAGGTGCTTGCACGGGAGCGGCTCGAACAATTCATCGACCTGGTTGAGGCTGAAGGCGAAATCGAAGCTAGTCAATTTTGGTTGGAAATCAGAGACACGACTGCGCTCGTGGGCCGATAGACAGCGTGCCGCGAGCGGGGCTTACCGAGTGCGGGCAGCTATCGCTGCCTAGAAGGACGTTCCCCATCGGGGTGTCATAAGAGTGCAGGTACTCCCGGTCTAAGAGCTGAGTGTGGGTCCAGCAACTACATCAGAGGTCGTGACGGCCCGCCTCTCCGGGGCCCGCACCTTGAGCCCCTCGAGGATTCGCACCACCAGCCGGCCGACCTCCTCGCGGGCCTGGGTCGGGTCGTCCGCATCGGCGACGTAAAAGCAGGCCTCGCTGAGCGCGCCGGCAAGCAGCAGCGCCAGCGGGCGCAAAGGCTGCGGCTCGATGACGCCACCGTGCATCGCCTTGCGCAGCGCGCCCCGGATGCCTACCGCGCCGTAGCGCGACTCGATCAAGTGCACGACGTCCCAGCTGAGGACCGATCGCGCGTCGTGCAGCGCGATCCGGCGCACCGCGGGGTCGAGCTGGGCATCGATCATCAGCTGGCAGCCGCTGGTCAGGGCGGTCCAGTGGTCGGGCTCGTTGAACTTGCTCACCACCTGGTCCGACACCTCATGCATCACCTGCTCGTAGACCTGCTGGAACAGGTTGGCCTTGCCGCCGAAGTGGTGGTAGAACGCGCCCTTGGTGACGCCGGCCCGAGCCGCCACCTCGTCGATCGACGTGGCCGCGTACCCGCGCTCGCCAAACAGCTCTCGAGCGGCCGTGATCAGCGCGAGCCGCGTGGCGTCGCCCTGGGCCTCTCGCTTGTCCTTACCCATCAATCTGTCTTGACCAATCAAAACTCTTGACATCCATACTAAGGGTATGCATACTTCCGTACCAACGGTACGGAACATCCCATACCGTGAGTATGGTAGCAAAAAAGGAGATCGGAGATGCCCAAGTACGTGATCGAGCGCGACCTGCCCGGGGCCGGCGACCTTTCCGCTGAGCAGTTGAGGACCATCTCGCAGAAGTCCAACAAGGTCATCGCGGACCTGGGCCCGGAGATCCACTGGCTCCACAGCTACGTCACGGACGACAAGCTCTACTGCGTCTACGTCGCCCCGGACGAGGACATCATCCTGGAGCACGCCCGCTGCGGCGGATTCCCGGCCAACAAGGTCACCAAGCTGGCGACCATGATCGACCCGTCGACCGGCGACTAGGGCGAGCTCGTCGCTTTAGGGCTCGAGCTGGGGCTGGGGCTGGGCGGTGTGCTGCAGAGCGTGTTCGCGGCCAGGCCGAACGTCGAAGCGGTCGGGGGCACGCTGCCGGTGACCACCACGCGGTACCGGTAGCATCCGCCCAGCAGCGCCCACGTGTCGGACGGCGCCCAGTGATGGAAGACGACCCCCGCGGCCAGTGGCGGAGATTGGGTGAGGAGGGCGGGCGTCGCGTCCTTGATCGATTCGATCGGTGACGGCTTGGTCGAGTCGAACTGCCACAGGTAGACCTTGGTCAGAGGACGCGCCTCGGGCGTGTCCGCGGCGGCCGGCAGCGCTGTCGCGCTGAGCAGGCCGTCCACCATCGCCTGCGGCCCAAGCCCGGCCTTCAGCTTCGCCGCCGTCTCGTTTGGCATCGGCGCCGACCAGTCCGTCCCGGTCACGTTTCCCCCGCCGAGGTAGGTCTTGGTCGGCGCCGTGCCGTCTGCCCCCGCGGCGGAGTACAGCTCCAGCTCGCCGTTCACCGCCAGCACGATCTGCTTGGCGTCTGGGCTCCAGGCCAGGCCGTCGACGTGTGGCAGCTTCGAGTTGATGCGCCACGGAGCCCTCGCGGCGTTCGACGGCGAGGCCGAGGGCGAGGGTGATGTCGTGACGGCGCTTCCCGCGCTTGCGGCGGCGCTCGGTGGGGCCAGCGGGAGCGCGGAGTTGATCGACTGGATCACCGCTCCGTGGTCTGGCAGCGAGACCGCCGCCAACGTCCCATCCTCCGAGATCGCGATCGGACCATCGTCCGGCCCAAGCTTCAGTGGGAATGGGTTGAGCACGCCGGCGTCCGCGTTGAGCCAGTACCAGGCGCCCGTGCCGAAGGCGCGCACCGCGATCAGCCCCGACTGCCCCGGCGCGGTCCCCTCGGTGAAGAACGCAGCCTGGGCTGGCGGCTTGGACAGCACCTTC
>DATNML010000064.1:0-5366 GCA_035602315.1 Candidatus Dormiibacterota bacterium | reverse complement strand
TGCTCTCCTTCCGGTATACGGATCGGACTTAATCAAGGGTCTGAAGCCCAATGACGCTGGGAGATTTAGAGACAAAGTTGCGACCGGGCAAAGCCCGGCCGCCCCGATCACGCTGGCACGCCTTAGCACGGTATGAGAGGGGACCCGGATGGTTCCCTCTGCGCGCCCGGCGCGAGCCGGATGGGACTTACTGATTGCATCGCCCGCTTGCCCCATCACGCTGGCACAGCACTAAACGCTGAAATACGTGTGGGCTCAAGTAACCTGCATCGGTAGTGCACTCGAGCGGTGAGGTTCACGGATGACGTCCAGGCAGCGGCTGGCCGCCTGGGCGGCGACGGCGCTCTGTGCCACCTGCGCAGCAGCGCTTGGCACCGCCTGCGGCGGACTGGGCACGAGCTCGGCGCAATCACCCTCGCCGAGCCAATCGCCCTCGCCCAGCCATGCGTCCTCGCCCAGCCCTCAAGGGCTCAACTTCAAGCTCAACGGGATCAGCACCAGCGCCACCGGCACGATCACCGTGACGGCGAAGCCGAATCAGATGACGGTTCGCCTCCAGATCACCGGGCTCCAGGCGAACTCGTCCCACATCTCGCACATCCACATCGGGACCTGCCAGCAGCGGGGGAACATCGCTCTCGCGCTGAACCAGGTCGTTGCCGACGCCCAGGGCAACGTGGACGTGAAGACAACGGTTCCTGCGACCTACCCTCCCGCGAACAGCACTTGGTACGTGGTCGTGCATTCCGGTCCCGACATGCAGGGGTCGAGCGCCTCCTACCTTCTGTGCGGAAATCTCTTCGCGTAGGGGCGATATGACCGCGGACCGCCCATCCGAGGAGCCGGCAGCTGGATCGGCCGAGGCGGGGGACGTCCTCCAGCTCCCGATGGCGCCGCGCGCCACGGACATCGCTCTCGACGAGCTCGAGCTCGTGTACGCCTTCATCTACGCGCGTGTCGGCAACCGCGCCGACGCCGAGGATCTCACCCAGCAGGTCGCGCTGAAGGCCATTCCGAGGCTCCGGGAGGGGGCTCCCGCGAGCGCCATCCGGGGGTACCTTTTCGCTACCGCACGCTCGGTCCTCGGCGGCTTCTGGTCCAGGCGGCTCGGGCTTTCCGAGGCAGAGCTGCACGAGGACCTGGCGCTGGCTGTTCCCCAACCGCCGCCATCCCAGGAGCGGGCTGATACGGTGCAGGGGATCCTGGCTGAGCTTTCAGACAACTACCGCCGCGTCCTCGAGCTGCGTTTCCTTCACGGGTATTCACTCAAGGAAGTGGCTGCGGAGATGAACTCAACAGTGGGGGCTGTGAAGGTCATGCAGCTTCGCGCCCTGCGGGCTGCCGCCAAGGTCAAGGTGTACCCGTGAACAAGCCAGAAAACCGCATCGACAAGATCGTCTCGGACCTCTTGCACGGCCGCCGGCTGCGGCTGCGCGGTGGCGACGCCGAGGAGAAGGCGGCGATCACGGCCGCGGCCCAGCTGGCCGCCGCAAGGCAGGGTCCGCAGCGGATGAACCCGGCCTTCCGCAAGCGTCTCGAACAGGCTCTCGAATCGGCGCCGAAGGAGCCCTGGATGACGCGACGTGCGGCGCTGGTCGCGGGCTTCGGCCTGGCGGCCACCGCGGTTGCGGGAGGGCTGGTGGGTAGGGCGCTCGAACCGGCCGCGATCGGGCAGGCCCGGGTCGCAGGAGGTCCGATCGACCCGATCGGGGGCAAGTGGGTCGACGTCGCCGCATTGTCGGATCTCGTTGAGGGTCGTGGCAAACGCGTCACCGCCGGCGGCGTAGGCGCGTTTCTGTTCCGACGCGGCGATACTGTGACCGCGGTCACCTCCATCTGCACTCACCTGCCGTGCGAGCTGTGGTGGAACGGCGGGGCTGGATCGCTCGACTGCACCTGCCACCCCGCTTCATTCACGCCGGACGGAAAGTCGACCGACCCGACGTATCCGCTTCCGACGTTGAACTCCGTCCACGTAAGGGTCACGGCCGCGGGCCGGGTCGAGGTGCTCGGAACGGCCTGACATGAAGCTCAGGATTCACAGGTCCCGGCAGCGGGCGCTCGACCGTTGCCTGCAGCTGCTCGAGGAGGCCCAGGTGAGGGGACAGGCGCGCATCGACGGGCCACTCGGGGTTTCATTGCGCCGCCACCTCGAGCATGCCGGTGTGATCGCGGACCACCGGCTCGAGGGAAGGCGCATCGATCGCGTGCTGGACGACATCTTCGCGCTGCAGGCACAGCTGCTCGGGCAGTCGCCCGAGGACAGCCGCCAGCGCAACGGAAATTGATGAGAGGGAACCCGGATGGTTCCCCTCATCGACCGTGCGGCTAGCGCCGCGGGGTCTGCTCTCCCTCCGGTATATCGAAGGGATTTATCTAAGAGGCTGAAGCCCGGCCACGCCTGGTTGGGATAAGGACAAAGTCGCGGCTGGGATAAACCCAGCCGCCCATGCCGCGCTAGCTTCGACGGCCTGCTCGGCGTAGACCGATATGATCTTCGACTGTTGTGTCAACTTCGTTCAGCGAGTCCCCTTCGTTCCTCCTGACCTCTGAATCGGTCACCGAAGGCCATCCGGACAAAGTGTGTGACCAGGTCTCGGACTCCGTGCTCGACGGAATGCTCGGGCAGGATCCAAATGCTCGCGTAGCCTGCGAGACGGCGATTACCAAAGGCCTGTGCGTAGTCATCGGCGAGGTCACCACCCATGCGGAGCTCGACATACAGCGGACTATCCGCGAAACGATCCGCGACATCGGGTACAACAACGAAGAGATCGGCTTCGACGCAGACCATGCGTTGATCCAGGTTTACCTTAAAGAGCAATCGCCCGACATCGCGGCCGGCGTCGACCACTCGCTGGAGGAGCGCGAGGGCACTCACGAGGACGATCCCTTCGAGCTGCAGGGTGCGGGGGACCAGGGCATGATGATCGGCTTCGCGTGTCGCGAAACACCTGAGCTCATGCCCTTGACCATCTCGCTGGCACACCGGCTCGCGCGCCGGCTCGCGCAGACCCGCAAGGACGGTTCCCTTCCTTTTCTGCGGCCGGACGGCAAGACCCAGGTCACGGTCGAATATGAGTTCGGTCGCCCGAAACGAATCGAAGCCATCGTCGTGTCCTCGCATCACATGCCGGAAGCGACACAGAAGGACATTCGCGAAGGGGTGCGGGAGCTCGTGATCAACCCGATCCTCGAGGGCCTCGTGGTCGACAACCAGACCAAGATCATGGTCAACCCGAGCGGCCATTTCGTCCTCGGTGGTCCGGCGGCGGACGCGGGACTCACCGGCCGCAAGATCATCGTGGACACATACGGCGGCGTCGCGCGCCACGGCGGTGGCGCCTTCAGCGGAAAGGATCCGAGCAAAGTCGATCGCTCGGCGGCATACGCTGCTCGGCATGTGGCCAAGAACCTGGTGGCGGCAGGACTCGCCGACCGCTGCGAGGTGCAGGTCTCTTACGCGATCGGCCGCGCGCACCCGACGTCTATTGCGGTCGAGACCTTCGGCACCAGCACGGTGTCAGAGGCCGAGCTTCTCGAGCTGATCCGGCGCCATTTCGACCTCCGGCCCGGCGCGATCATCGCGAACATGAACCTGATGCGGCCCATCTACCGGCCAACCGCCGCATACGGACACTTCGGGCGCGATGACCTTGGCGTGCCGTGGGAGCTCACCGACCGGGTCGAGGCTCTGCGCGCCGACGCCTCCGTCGCGACACGGGCACGGAACTAGCGATCCCTCTGCGCGTTCACGACACGCTGACCCAGCGGAAGGTCCGCCTCGCGCCGCGGACCAAAGGCGGTCGCAAGGCATTGACGCTCTATGTCTGTGGCGTCACGCCGTACGACTCAGGACACATGGGACACGCCTTCACGTTCTCGATGTTCGACGTGCTCGTTCGGTTCCTGGAGTCCGGAGGCACGCGTGTGCGATACGTGCAGAACGTCACCGACGTGGACGACCCGTTGTTCGAGCGGGCGCGGCGCGACCAGGTTGACTGGCAGATCCTGGCCGACCGCGAAACAAAGGTTCACATCCGCGACATGACCGCGCTCGGCTGGCGCCCGCCCAACGTCATGCCTCGCGTGTCTGAGGAGATCAAACGCATCCTCGCCGCGGCTACGAAGCTGCACGCGTCGGGATATGCCTATCGCACGGACGCGCTTTACTTCGATGTGAGCCGCTACCGCCGCTACGGCGGCCTGTCGCATCTAACGCGGAGAGCCATGCTCCGCAAGCTGCGCGCCGAAGGACTGCTCGGGACGGTCGGCCCAAACGCGAAGCGCGACGCGCTCGACTTCCCGCTATGGCGCAGCTCGGCCGAGGGCGAGCCGACGTGGCCGTCCAGGTTCGGGCCCGGCCGACCGGGTTGGCACATCGAGTGTTCGGCGATGGCGATGCGATACCTTGGCGAGCGGATCGACATTCACGGTGGCGGTCGCGACCTCACGTTCAGCCACCACGAGTCGGAGAGGGCGCAGTCCGAATCGCTGACGGGAAAACGCCCGTTCGCGAGAGCATGGATGCACACCGGGATGGTCCGTTACGAGGGCCGGAAGATGAGCAAATCGCTCGGGAACCTGGTGAAGGTGAGCCAGGCCCTGCAGCGCGCACCCGCGGCTGCAGTGCGGCTGTACCTGGTCTCACATAGGTACGGAAACGACTGGGATTTCAGCTGGACAGGGCTCCTGCGCGCGGCGCGACTCGTCGAGCGCGCCCGGTCTGTGCTCAAGCAACCAGGTGGACACGCTTCGCGGACGCTGATGAAAGAGTTCGACGCAGCGCTGTCGGATGACCTTGACACTCCTCGTGCGGTGCGAGCGCTGCGCTCGGCGATCGAGCGTCGCGATGCCGCCGCGGTGCGACTGATGTTGGGGGTCCTGGTCGGAACCTCGTCGCTAACCTGAGGTCTAGCTAATAATGGTGGCTAGTGCGGCAGGGGCGGCTGGGTTTAACCCAGCCGCAACTTTGTCCTGAACCCACCCAATCGTGGCCAGGTTTCATCCTCTTGATTGAGTCCCATCGATATACCGGAGGGAGAGCAGCCCCGTCTGCGAAGCCGACCGGGCGATGAGAGGGAACCATCCGGGTTCCCTCTTATACTTCGAGCGGCGCGCCGCAGTTTGGACATTCCATGTCGTCGCCGACCTGGACGAGCGTCTCGCACACGGGGCAGAGGATGTCTGTCGTGGTGGGAGGGGCATCGGCCTCGGCTTCGGCCGCGATGTCGGCCTGCACCTCGCTGAGGTCGACGGCGGGCGCGCCACAGTTGAGGCAGACATAGCCGGGCTGGGTCAAGCGGTAGTCCTGGTAGTCGCCGCCGGAGTCGATGTCGACCTCCGCAAACAGCGCGCGGAACAGC
>DATNML010000063.1:0-2303 GCA_035602315.1 Candidatus Dormiibacterota bacterium | reverse complement strand
CATCCGCTGTCTATGACTAGCGAGTGGCCGCGTCCGGGGATCTCCAGGATCGTCGTCACGGCATCGTTGTGCCGTTGGCGTTTGAAGGATGCGTTTGCGATCGCCCAGGGCACGAAGTTGTCCTTTTGTCCGGAGATTATCTACCGGACTTCCGCAGAAGCGAAGCACACGAACGGTCGAAAAAGGGGGCGTGAGCAGGGCTTTCCCCGGTTTCGGCGTGGTCAGCCCGTGTGTCTACAGGCCGGGGCTGCTCGCGGACTATTCGGCAGCCGGCGTGAAGTCGTAGAAGCGCGACGGCTCGGGCAGCTCGAGTGCCTTGAGGATGCGCCGATGGCTGGGGGTGAGCTCGGTGCGTTGAGCGACGGTGCCTTCTGAGGTCGCGAGCGTGACGAGGTGCATGCGGTCGAGCTCGTTGCGGAGGTTGCGCCAGGTGTCGCCGGCCTCGGTCTCGGCGACGCGCAGCAGCAGCAGCGCCAGCCAGCAGAGCTGGACGTGGGATTCGATGCGGTCCTCGCGGCGGTGGTAGGCGGGGCGCATGTCGATCGTGTGCTTGAGGTCGCGCCAGCCGCGCTCGGCCTCGTATAGCGCCTTGTAGCCCTGGGCGAGGTCGGCCGGGGTGAGGGTCTCATCGGAGGTGCGCAGCAGGAACTTGCCGTCGAGCTTCGTCTCGCGGGCGACGGCGGCGCGGTCGATCCGGAGCTTGCCGGTCTTCGTCTTGCGCAGGAAGCGGTTGTAGGCGGGCTTGGTCGTGAGCGCGCCGTACAGCTCTGAGCGCTTGGTGGGCGCGAGCCGGTCGGCGTGAGCGATCTCCTGCCTGAGCTGGTCGAGGATCTGCTCGCGCACGACCTGGTCGCGCCCGGCGCGTTCTGGGTTGTGGCAGATCACGAACCGGTCGCGGTAGGTGCCGTCGTCGATCCGGACCTGCTTGACGCGCAGGTTCCCCTCAACGACGTGGTAGCGGCCCTGGCGGGCGAGCGCGGCGTTCGCCTCCTTGCTGTCGGAGCGGAGCTTCTCGCCGACGATGTAGTGCCCGCCGGCGCGTTGCAGGTAGCGGCGGTTGCGCTCTGAGGTGAAGCCGCGGTCGAGCACCCAGATCACCCGCGCGAGGTTCCAGCCGCGCAGGTCATCCTTGACCTTGCGGATGATCGCCTGATCAGACGCGTTGCCCGGAAACGTCCACACCCGCACGGGGATCCCCTTGCGGGTGACCGCCATCCCGACCACGACCTGGGGCAAGTCTGGCCGGTGGTCCTTCGAGTTCTTCGAGTAGCGCCGGCGGCCCGACTCCACAAGCACGGGCTCCTGATCCTGCTCGAGCTCGTCGTCATCGTCCTGGAGCTCCTCGGGCAGCCGGTCGGTCTCCCAGTACGTCGAGGACGTGTCGAAGAACAGCAGGTCGACCTCGAGGTCAAGCAGGCTCGCGACCGAGAAGAACACCCGCTCCTGCAGCTCCGGCAGCGCGGCGTGCAGGAAGTCCATCGCCCGGTAGCAGGCATCGTCGGACACCTCGGCCAGCCCCTCGATGAACGCCCGCTCGGCCACCCAGCTACAGCCCGCGAGCTTGCTCAGCGGCTTGACCGACAGGCGGTTGGCGACCATCGCGAAGATCGTCCGCTCGACCGCCTGGGCCTCGAGCCGCCGCCCACCGCCGGCCTCGATGATCGCACGGGCGATCCCGAGCCGCTCCCACAGCCGGTCCGCGACCCACGGGCCGCCCATCGAGCGCGACTCGATGATCGACACTTCGCCCGAGGCGGTCGCCGCAACCGCCTCTGCCGGATCCAGGAACCGGCTGATCGAGCGCACCAGCCGCGCCAACCCCTCCCGGTCGACCTGGTCCGCGCGCCCGAAGCGGTGGATGATCCGAGCGCGTGGCACGCCGGTGTCCCGGTCGCGCTCGTTCTGCGCCAACGCCAGATACGAGACGGTGCTCCCGTCCGCGTTGCGCCGCTTCGTCTCGCGCAGATACATGCACCTACAAGACTAGCCTCAAGTCCCGACACACACAACTCATAGCCACTAGCGCGTGTGCCTACAGCTTTTCGCCTCTAGCGAACCGCCAACCTCACGATTTGCAGGCAAAACGGGAGCGAACACCCCATCAAATGCCTACGAACTGCGGAACTCCGGGTTTCAGCGGGGCGGGAAGCGGAACCGTAGATGGCGGCCGTCGAGCCAGGGGATCGGGGTGGTTTGCTCGGCGAGGCCGGCGTCGATGAGGACGGGGTGGTAGGTGCGCGTGCGGAGTTCGAGGGTGAGTGTGTCCTCGCCGATGTGCAGCGTGCCAGTGCTGTCGAGGAAGT
>DATNML010000062.1:0-2816 GCA_035602315.1 Candidatus Dormiibacterota bacterium | reverse complement strand
AGCTCAGCTCAACGCTTTCTATGCGCAAAACATCGAACGTCTCGGCGCCGCGATTGGCGGAAGCGATTGCCACTTCGGCCCTCATGACATCGGGCGCGTGCTGACCTCATACGAAGGTGACTTCAGGACTGCCGTGCAGCTCCGCACCACGCGGCCTCAAGCCGGGAGTACGAAAGGACATGTGCCGATTGGTCTGGCCCTTCGCCAGCAGTGGACCTCGATGGTCAAGCTACCGGTCAGGCGACTCTCGGGTCAGCTCTAAGGGGCTGCTGCTGCTATCCCGACAGGTGTCGTGTATTGACCGTAGCGCTACAAAAGTGTAGCGTTACCGCTAACAGACGACACCATGGCATGCTCAGAACTCCCAGACTGGTACTTGCAACGGCGGCTCGCCGTAATCGACTTGCAATCGAAAAGCTGGCGTAAGGCCAGAACTGAGGTGCTGCCTCGCGGCTACGCACCGGCCGTATGCATGGCCCGTCTCGCTAGGGCCGGACGGGTACGGCGGATTCGGCGAGGACTGTTTGTTGTTGTCGACCCGACGCGCGAGACGCCGCCCATCGCCATCGCGAGCGCGCTGTTCGCTGACGTACCACACTACGTGACCACAGACGCAGCTCTGGCTTTTCACGGCCTGATTGACCAGCCAATTCGGCGGATCACCGTTGTCCTTTCTCGCACAGGGCGTCCTATCGATATCGGAGCAGCCGTTGTTCGGCCGGTGTTCATGCGGGCTGAGCGCCTTGCAGCGGCGGGTGCTTTCGACGGCACAACTGACGGATTCGGAGTCCGGGTTGCAGAGCGCGAGCAGGCGGTTGTCGACGCGCTCGCGGAGCCCGCCTGGATAGTGAATTGGGACCTGCTGACGGAAATACTGGCCACATTCAGCGAGGATGAGCTCAGCCGCACTGCAGAATCCGCGCTAGCTCGTTCCACAGCCGCTGCTCAACGCCTGGGGTATTTCCTCGAGGACGCCGGCCGCAAAATACCGAGCCCGCTCGCGG
Organism: Candidatus Dormiibacterota bacterium; assembly: GCA_035602315.1. GTDB lineage: Bacteria > Chloroflexota > Dormibacteria > Dormibacterales > Dormibacteraceae > Palsa-870. Next base: position 1,812 of record DATNML010000062.1, on the reverse strand, counting down.
ATCTCCGGCCGATGCGCGCGGTCCGGTTGCGACCGGGCCTGACGGGTAGGAGACCGTACTCGACACGTTGGCGCGTATATGGCTGACCCGCGCGGTCGTGAGCAAATTGCAGCGGACTATCAGCGGGCTCGCGGAGCGCGCGACCAGGATGCCATGCGCCGGTATCAGAACGAAGAAGCCTGCTTTGTTCTTCTATCGCTGCTCGAACGCCTCGCAGCTGAGAAATCGAGCTTCATCCATCGCATCGCACTAAAGGGTGGGATCTTGATGGCGGGTGAGTTGCATTCGCCGCGAACGTCAGCCGACATCGACGCCACGGCTGGCCACATGCAACGGCTGGAACCTGATCAGGTGGTCGCCGATCTGCGGCGCGCCGGCCGCGCCTTCAACATGCGCGCGGACCGTGAGCCGGAGCAAACGTCGGGTGGCTTGATTGTTCACCTTCGGTTTGACTCGTTAACCGATGCGAGCACTGCCAAGCTTGAGATCAGCATTCGTGAAGACCTGACGTTTGCCGTGCGCGACGCATTCTTTGATGTATCGGGTCTAGGGATCGCGCCGTTTGAGGTCCCTGCAGTGGCACAGGTAGAGCTCGTTGCCGAGAAGATCCGAACAGTTGTGCAGCGCGCTCAACCTAGGGATCTCTTCGACCTGAGGTTCTACCTGGTCGAGTCGGGTTGGACCCTGAATCCGAGGGAGCTCCGAAAGGCAATCGATGCAAAGCTCGCGCTCACTCGCTACAAGCGTTGGCGGCCCGATCTGTGGCGAAACAACATTGATGCGATCGGGGCGTTATGGCACGAAACCCTAGTCGCGTGGATCGATCCAAGCAGGTTGGCCGCGTTCGACACAGTGCTTAATGACGTCGCAAGGCGGATGCGGGAACTGCATCTCGATTGAACGGAGCGCTAACGATGCGACTCTCGGGCCAGCTCTAGGAGGACCTCGTGCACCGCCGGCGAGCCGGCGAGGATGCTGCGGCTCTCGACCCACCGATCGCCTCCTGACCAATCGCTGACCCGTCCGCCGGCCTCCATCACCACCAACGCGCCCGCGCCGACGTCCCAAGCGTTGAGGTTGAGCTCGAAGTAGCCGTCGAAGGTGCCGGTCGCGGTCCACGCCAGGTCCAGGGCCGCAGCCCCGGCCCGCCGCAGGTCTTCGAAGCGCTGAAGCGCGCCTTCCATGACAGGTCGGTAGCGCGGCATAAGGCTCTTGTTGCGAAACGGAAATCCGGTTGCCACGACGGCCTTCGACGGATCGATCGTGTGCATCGCGGGCAAGCGCTCGCCATTCAAGGTTGTTCCTTCGCCTCGTGCAGCGGCGAACTCCTGGCCGAGGAACGGCGCGATCACCACGCCGACGATGGGGAGGCCTCCCTCGAGCAACCCGACAGAGACAGCAACCACCGGAAATCCGCGCATGAAGTTGGTCGTGCCGTCCAGGGGGTCGACGGCCCACATCGTGCCCGCGAGTGAGCCTCCTCGTTCCTCCGCGAGGACTGGGACTCCCGGCGCCTCCCGCTCCAGCACGTTGAGGATCGCCGACTCCGACTGACGATCCCACGCGGTGACGTAATCACCCGCACCCTTCAGCTCGGCCGGGATTCCGCGCTTGGGAAGGCCGCCTTCGGTAAGCACACGCGCGCCTGCGCGCGCGGCGCGCAGCGCCACGGGAAGAAGGTCGTTCAGACCTTCTTGTCCTCGAGGCCGAGCCCGAACATGGCCTCCAGGTCGTGCGCGGAGAATTGCTGGAAGGCCACCATCGTCTGCGTACGTTCGATTCCGTCGAGCCTGGTCAGGTGCTGCGTCACGA